>NZ_JAKFFU010000005.1:0-65536 GCF_021502625.1 Dyadobacter sp. CY351
CAGTTTACGGGACAGTAATAGCCAACCAGTACCGGGCAGACCTGAAAGACCAGGGTAAGGGGACAGGCAACTATGGCTTTACGATACCAATCCCTGCTGGTCTTAAAGACGGCGCGACCCATACATTGAATGTCAGGGTGAAAGGCAAATCCTATATTGTGCCGACTGCTGCGCCTCGGACTTTGATGTGCCCTGCCAATGTGTATGCTGGTAACTTTGATATAGTTGACTGCAACAGTGCGCGTGGTTGGGTTTGGGACAAGAACAATTCGAGCACTGCCGTGACTGTCGAGCTTTATGAAGGTAGTACAGTCTATGCGACTGGATTGGCCAACATTTACAAGGAAACATTAAAGAATGAAGGCAAAGGAACGGGTAACTATGGTTTCAGCTTGCCTATCCCTGCTAGCTTAAAAGATGGAATGGCACGTTCTCTGAGCATTCGTGTGAAGGGAAGTACTTACACATTGGGCTCATCTTCCAGAAGTTTGACCTGCGCCTCATCAGCGCGCATCGCAGCAATGGAAGAAATGGTACAGGACGATAAATCTAATAATATTTTGGAAATCGGAGTGTGGCCCAATCCAACCCGTGAAACTATCAATTTAGATTTTTACCTGGAAAAAGGAGAATCTGCCAATTTATCGATAGTCAATATGTTGGGGCAACAAATTTGGCAAAAATCGGTAATCGGAGTAGGTAAGCATATACATGAAGGGGTGAACCTTTCACAACATGCAGATGGTGTTTATTTAGTAAACATTAAATCAAATACCAAGTCCGAAAGCAGACGGGTTGTTCTTGCTAAATAGCCTCTCTTTCAGGGAGATTCTCAATAACTACCATTGCTTGGAAAGTTTGACTGAGCCTCCCGTTGAATTATACAAGAGAGATCCGTTGTCAAGAGCAACAGCAAAGGTCAGCGTCATGTTTTGACGCATCTTTTTGCTGGCTGACAAAAATGTTGATAACTGTCTCTCTTCCTGAAAATAAGGTGGCTTGCTAGGAATGCGTATGGAACTTAGGGAATGGCCCCATGGACTTGTCCCGTAGGTTCCGTAGTTTAAGGAGTAAGCGGCCTTTACTACGATAGACCAGTCACGTACAGCAGTTTCTGCTGACACATGAAATGCGCTGATCCTGTTGTTAATAAAATACTCTTGAAGGTAAACGGGCAAATCTTTTCTTGCGTACTTTCTGCTTGTCAATAAGGGATTACCCAAATTCTCACCTTTGTAAGTCCAGCCTTTGGTGTAAATGAAATTATTATAATAATCTTCGTCTCCCGATGGCGTTATTTTTGCATCGATTTCTCCACCTTGGCTTTTAGTATTTAGGTATTCGAAAACGATTTTATTTAGTTGAAAAAAAGCAGATGGGTCTGTCTCTTTATTGGCCACACTGATTCCAAATAGCCCATCTTTAACATTATTTAGATGATACAATCCGCCTACATCATATAGGAATTGATGGTATACTAGAATTTTTTTTGATTTTGTAGTGAATTCAACCGCTTGGTCGATTGAACCAAGATGATTGCCGATTTTAGAGCGTGGTATACCCATACCAGGACCGCCGTAACCTTTGCCAAATATCACATATTTATAAGTTTCAGATGGAGATAATTTGAATTTTTGCCCATTTATTTCTCTCTCGTTCCCCCAAAATACCTGATGGTTAAATCCGGCAAAAAGCTTCAACTTCCAGCTTGGTTTACCAAACCGGGCATAGAATGACTTTTGGTGAAAATAGGTCTTTACTTCATTTACGTCTACATTTTTTACGTCGACATTTCCAAGCCATCCATGTGCAAAGTTACCTTTTACAGCAATAACCCCCTTCAAAAGGGGTAAATCCCAAAACTCAGGAATGGATAGTTCAACCTTTGGAATTCCCAGGCTGTTTCCGGAAATGGAGAATGCGCCGGAAGACAATGTAGAATCAACCAGCCCCATGATATCCCTGCTGCGTCCTGCTTTCAGCTGAAATATTCCTAAGCGACCCTTTGCATAAGTTTCGATAAGCAGTAACTGCGAACCTTTGCCGATGTTCAGTCTGGGTTCGAGGTAAACCCCCCAGTCCGCAAGCTTTCCTTTGCGAACCTTGGAGTAGTCCCGTCCAATATCACCGATAAAGGAAATAGAAGGGCCTTGAAGCGGCATGCTTCCGGCCTGGTTAGACCGCATCCAAAACGGGACTTGGTTATTGGATGTGGCAGAGGCGATTGCAGCTAGTCCGAATCTGAATTGTTTATCAGATGTAGAGACCGTCGTATCCGGTGTCTGTGGGTCAAGATGATCTGCTTGCATCTGCGCTGGAAGAGCGGAAACCATGTCGGAGCAAGCGCATAGTAAAACTAAGGTTAATGGCAATTTAATCAACCGGTGCATGGATTTACGATGTTGAGTAGCTTAAATAAGTCTTTCTTTTGAGCAAATGTAATACGATTTTCTTATGATGTTCATAGTACAGATATACTCGAGGCGATCAAGATAAGTGGGATGAAGGTTGCTGCTCTTTAATTTGCATATGATTTTTTCGCTTTTGCTGTTGGTCTAATTTCTATTTTTAGGTTCATAGAGTAGGTTTCACCCGAAATCCGATTTAAATAAAAAGACCAAACATCACCTGCATCCAAACCATTTTACCTTTCTATGAAAAAAACATTAACAACACTACTCCTAACGCTAGCTCTAAGCCTCAGCCTCCAACTATCCGCCTCCGCCCAGGACGGATGGATCACCCTCTTCAACGGCAAAAACTTTGACGGCTGGAAAATCGGTGCTAACGCTTCTTCCTTCACCATCGTAGACGGCAACATTCAGGTAGCGGGCCCCAGAGCTCACTTGTTCTACGACGGCCCGGTCAAAAACCATATGTTTAAGAATTTCGAATTCAAAGCAACGGTGATGACTAAACCGGGTGCGAATTCTGGGATTTTTATTCATACTGCTTACCAGGAAGACGGCTGGCCTGTGCAGGGTTATGAAGTGCAGGTGAACCAGTCGCATACCGATTACAAGCGTACAGGCAGTTTGTATAATGTGGTTGATGTGAAAGAAACCTTTGTGAAGGATGGTGAGTGGTATATTGAATACATCAAGGTGGAGGGCAAGCATATTACCATTAAGATCAATGATAAGGTGGTTGTGGATTATGAAGAAACTGATGTGGACAAGAGAGAGGGGGATATGAAAAACAAATTCCTTAAAGCCGGAACATTTGCTTTGCAGGCGCATGATCCTAAAAGTGTTGTGCTTTATAAGGACATTATGGTGCGTCCATTGACAGAATAAATCCTGTAAAATTCCACATTGCAACATGGAAAATGATGTCCGTTTTGAATCAATATTAGATCGCCTCCCTCGAAAGGGAGGCGAATTTTATATGGTTGTACCTGATGAAGTGGCGGTTCAGTTTGTACAGGGGCGCAAGCCTGCGCGGGTCAGGTGCTTGTTGAATGGTCATGTCGATTTTCAATGTGCGATCCGGCCGAAGGGTGGGGGAGGTTTTTACATTAATATAGGAACGCCGCTCAGGCAACAGGGGAAATTGGTGCTGGGACAGAAGTTGCATGCGGAAGTCAGGCCGGATGACAGTGAATTTGGCCGGGATGTTCCGGAAGAATTGCAGGAGTTGCTGGAAATGGACGAGGAGGGGAAACGGCTCTTTGATGAGTCCCTGCCCAGCCATCAGCGCGCCATCATTTATTATGTTGCAGGCGCGAAATCGGTTCAGGTGCGTATCGATCGAGCGATAATGATGATCAACCGGTTAAAAGTGAAGTAGCCTTTC
This sequence comes from Dyadobacter sp. CY351, assembly GCF_021502625.1. Taxonomy (NCBI): domain Bacteria; kingdom Pseudomonadati; phylum Bacteroidota; class Cytophagia; order Cytophagales; family Spirosomataceae; genus Dyadobacter; species Dyadobacter sp. CY351. Next base: position 3,796 of record NZ_JAKFFU010000005.1, read on the forward strand.
CATTTTCTTTGCTGCTGATAATTCGATAGCAGCCCCTATCTCACACCATGTTTTCATTTTCAGCCGGATATTTTTTATATTTGTTCAAATCAAGCGGTTTGCTGACTGGGAAATATTGAAGTCAGCTCTTTTTTTAACGCGTCCGTAGACACTTAAACCTATGGACTTTACAAGCTGAATTTTGAATTTCAATGAATTTGAACTCCACGAGGACGTGCTCAACGCCGTGGATTCCATGAACTACCAGCAGGCAACACCTATTCAGGAACAAGCGATCCCTTACATTCTTGGCGGCAAAGACCTGCTCGCCTGCGCCCAGACGGGTACAGGTAAAACAGCCGCATATCTGATCCCGATCCTTGATAAGGTTGCCCACGAAAATAACGGGAACACTGGCGCATTGATCCTCGTGCCGACGCGCGAGCTCGCTGTGCAGATCGATCAGCAGATCCAGGGACTGGGTTATTTCGTTGGCGCAACCAGTATTGCGGTTTATGGCGGTAACAAGGGTCCGGAATGGGATCAGCAAAAGAAAGCATTAACGCAGGGAGCAGATATCATTATAGCAACTCCGGGAAGGCTTATCGCCCATTTGCAGCTGGGATACGTGACCTTTGGAAATGTAAAACACCTGGTGCTGGACGAAGCAGACAGGATGCTGGACATGGGATTTTTGAGTGATATATTGAAGATTATGAGCTTTTTGCCAGCAAAAAGACAAACGCTCATGTTCTCAGCAACAATGCCGCCAAAAATCGGTGACCTGGCAAAGCGGATCTTGCAAAACCCTGAGGAAATAAGACTTGCCGTTTCGCGTCCCGTTGACCGGATTGATCAGCAGTTCTATATGGCAAAGGACGAACAGAAGCTCCCATTATTATTGCACTTGCTCAGTCAGGTTGAAAATACGAGTATGGTGCTGTTTACTTCGCGCAAATCTACGGTTGAGCCGATCGTACGGGCGTTGCGAAAGCTCGGGCTGGCGGCAAGAGGGATCTCCTCTGATTCCGAGCAGGCAGACCGTGAAATTGTATTAAGGGATTTCAAGAACAGACAATTTCCGGTACTTGTAGCAACGGACGTGCTTTCACGCGGGATTGATATTGATAACCTGAGCCATGTCGTTAATTACGATGTGCCCCGCGATCCGGAAGATTACGTTCACCGTATCGGCCGGACAGCCCGTGCAGAAACGAAGGGCACGGCGATCACGTTTATCAATGAGCAAGATCAGAAATACGTATTGAAGATTGAAAGGCTTTTCGAAAAGGAACTTGAAAAGCAATCCATAACCCAGGATTTGGGCCTTGGAGATGCGCCTGTATTTGAGCCACGGCGGGCAAGGCCCTCGGGTGGTCGCAAGCCGGGGCCAGGCAATAAGCCAGCTCAAAAACCTTCGGGAAGACCTAAAAGACGTAAACCTAATAAAGAAACCAAAAATCCTACTCAGGCCTAGCCTGTCAGCGTTTGTCGAAAATGACGCAGCAAAAGCGACAAAGGATATAACTATATCAATTTTTATTTTAAGGATAAGAATGATATAAATGTGTTATGCCTTTTTTGCTTTTCATTTGCTTAATTTTTAAGTCGTCATGATTAAACTAAAATACCGTACTATTGGACCGTTTGATAGATTGGATAAGGAACCATAGGTTCAGCGTCACAGATCCGCCCATTGTATCAATGGAAGGCCTGTTCTCGCTGCTGTTGCTTTTGCTGTTGAGCCTGGTTGCTGTATTTTTTCACCTTATCCGTATTTTCTTTAATTCCCCCGTTGACTTTTCAATGGACTGGAATTTATTTTTAAGCTGGATTCCGCTGATCACTGCCTTCCTGGCCGATAATTTCACAAAACGTTTCGGCAGCATTCCATTAACGCTGATCGTTTTAACCACGCTCTGGCTTGCATTTTTTCCGAATGCGCCTTATATGATCACGGATCTGGCTCACTTAACCGTTGATTACCACCGAGATCTGACCTGGCATGATGTGATAATGCTCTTCTTCTACGCAGAAGTAAGCCTTTTTAATGGTTTGGTGTCGCTATACTGGATTCACCGCTCCTGGCGCCGCGTTTTTTCCAGGCGTGTCAGCATTACATTCCTTTTACTAAGCCTACCGCTGGCCGGTTTCGGGGTTTACCTGGGAAGGGTGAGGCGCATGAACAGCTGGGACATTATCCATGATCCAAGGGCTATCCTGAACAACCTGATTGAAAGCGCAATGGACCGGACCGCTTGGGTTTTCAGTATGGAAATTGGTATGCTACTCGGGATTTTATATCTGGTGCTGTGGGTTATCGTTCGTTTCCGGATCAGGTATAGCAAGAAGAATCAGGCAGTGGAGTAGGGATTTAGTCATGAAATCAATGTCACTTTGATATGCAGATATCCGATAACGTAAAGGACTCTTATTCTTCACAATATAATGATGACTCCGTTTCCTGGCGCAACACCGGTGCCAAATACAAGGCGCGTAACATTGTAGCACTTTCCAAACACATTAATTTCAAAAATGTGCTCGAAGTAGGCGCAGGGGAGGGAAGTATCCTGAACTGGCTTTCCCAGTGGGATTTTTGCCAGGACCTGAACTGCGTTGAAATTTCTGAAAGCGGCATTGGCTTAATCAAATCCAAGCAAATCAAGCACCTGAATGATGTCCTGCTTTTTGACGGGTACCAAATCCCTTATCCTGACAACCATTTTGATCTGGTCATCTGTTCGCATGTCTTGGAGCACGTTGAGCATGAGCGCATCCTTTTAAGAGAGATCAAACGTGTTTCTAAATATCAGATTTTCGAAGTGCCCATTGATTTTTCTTTTTATGTAGATAAAAAAGTCAAGCATTTCCTATCCTACGGGCACATTAACATTTACACGCCTGCATTACTCCGGTTCCTGCTGATGTCTGAGAACTTTCAGATCAAAAAGGACATTTGCCATCTTTATGATGACGAAGTGATCAAGCCGCTTTTTAAAAACAATCCCTCAGGTTTTTATCTAACAAAAATCAAGCATTTCGTTTTGCGGCTCTTTCCATATCTGATGGGCATCAAGCCAAATGCTTATGCGGTGCTGACAGAGAAAATAGAGAAGGATCTCTCCATATTTTAAGTGACAGAGCCGACACAGTCATCCCTTCAAATCCTTTATCAGGACGCGGAGCTCGTAGCGATCAATAAACCAAACGGACTGCTCGTCCACCGCTCACCCATTGCAGCAGACGCAGACGTTTTCGCTGTCCAGATACTCAGGGACCAGCTCGGCCAAAAAGTATATCCCGTTCACCGTCTCGACCGAAAAACTTCCGGTGTACTGCTCTTTGCCTTGAATGAAGAAATGAACAGCCTGATGCAGCAGCAGTTTCAGGAAGGCAAAGTCGAAAAAACCTATCACGCCATTGTCAGAGGCTACACACCCGATCAGCTTGACATTGACTACCCATTAAAAAAAGAAGACGGCACCATCCAGGAAGCCTTCACCTCACTGCGCACCCTTGAAAGAACAGAAGTTAATTTCGCCATCGGAAAGCACCCAACTTCCCGCTACTCACTGGTCGAGCTTAAACCCACCACCGGCCGCATGCACCAGCTGCGCAAACACATGGCCCACATTTTCCACCCCATCATCGGCGACAGGCCGCACGGCTGCAACAAGCAGAACCGGTATTTTAAGGAGAAGTTAGGGATGAGTACGATGATGCTGCATGCGTCAGAAATAGCATTTCAGGTGCCAAACAAAACCGTGGAGCTGCGAATCTGTGGCAACTTCCAACCGGATTTTCTTGAAGTTTGCCAAAAGCTTTCATTCCGGAGCCAGCTTATAGAAGGACCGGATGAGTTTATAAGCTAGCCGCCAACTTAAACTTCAATTGCCAACATTAAACCCCTCCATTTCCCTAAGCATCTGCAAAGACTTGATTATAGGATCCCAATCCTTACCCCTGAAAAGCAGTTTAAACCACTTCTTATCCCGGTTTTCATACTTAATATTGAAGAAAAGCCATACAGCTGCTGCAAAAAAGATTAATGTTACAATCACCTGGGCGGTTAACCATCCTTGGTTGGCAAACATTTTTTGCTGGATGCTGAAAGTCGTCCAGACAGGTGCATGCAGAAACATCAGCTTGTATATCCATAGCGTAGAGCTTTTTAACTTCGCCAATCGGAACTGTGTTGTTAGCAGGGGCTCGCCCAGGTCTGTTTGATAGATCAATGCAAGCTGGTAAATATAGATTGCGATCACAATTGTCAAAAGCACGGCATGTGTAGCGATTGAAAACCAGAAAAACGGGCTGGCGTAGGCGTAGGTTTGATACAGCACAGAGCTCAGGAAAGCGATCCATATCAGGTCGGTTCAGACAATTATTCGCAATACCAGTAAATAAATCACAGAATTACATCAATTTTTTTGCAGTTAGTATCCCGGGAAGCACCCCATCACTAGTGCTTGGTGCTGTAAGCATACAACTTGCTTGCCAACATTTCTACGATCAGTTACTAATAGTTGAATCAAAATAATTGTATTGAAACTAAAACTAATTGTATTTTTATAGATGAATGAAGAGGTACATGATGTTGACGTCGAAAAAAACGACGCCGTTCCGCTTTCTGTTTTGGAACAAAAAAGATTGAAGACACTGCTTAGCTATTCAATTCTGGATACGGCAGGGCAGGAAGAGTTTGATGGTCTTGCAGATCTGGCCTGCCTGGCGTGCGACGTGCCAGTATGCATCATTACATTTATTGATCAAAAAAGGCTTTGGATTAAGTCCAGCCGCGGAACCCAGCTAAGCGAAATCGATCGCAGAACCTCTTTTTGTCAGTATACGATCCTGCAAGGGTCGGTTTTTGAAATCGAGGATGTCAGCCTGGATGATCGCTTCCGGGGCAACGACTTACTGAATGAACAACCTGACCTTCGTTTTTACGCAGGCTACCCACTTACGGATCCCGCAGGCTACCCGCTGGGCGCGATCTGTGTGCTGGACAATAAAGTCCGAAAACTTACCGAGGTTCAAAGCAAGTCGCTGCAACTGATTGCTTCCCAGGTTATGGCCCTGGTCACATATCACAAAGAACGCATGCATGCTGGCATACAGCGGCAGGGCAATGATAACGCCTTCATTAAAGAAAAAACGAGCAGCGAGGAAAAACTTAAATCATTTTTTGAGAGCTCACAGGGGCTCATGTGCACCCATGATCTGGATGGCAACTTTACCGCCGTTAATTCTGTTGGGGCGGATCTTTTGGGATATACCGTAGAGGAATTTTTGAAAATGAATTTGCTGGATGTGACGCCTCAAAAACACCGGCAAGGCTTACGGGATTACTTCCAGCAGATCACGAATTCGGGCAAATCCAGCGGTTTGATGACAACCGTGCATAAGGACGGGCGTCAGGTCATTTGGAGTTACCGCAATGCACTGGTTATGGACGGAAATGGACACGGTTATGTTGTGGGTAACTGCATAGACATTACCCAAATGCATAATCAGGCCAAGGAACTGCTCCGAACACAGCAAATGCTCATGCAAACCAGCCTTATTGCAGGCATAGGAGGTTGGGAATACAATTTGAACGAAAAAGAGCTTTACTGGTCTGATCTGGCTAGTAAAATCTACCAGCAGGATCCTGATTTGAAGCTCAATCTTGATAATGTGCTGAACCTTTACAAGGACGGTGAGAGTAGGGAAAAAGTGATAAAAGCCATAGCGGATGCCACCAATTATGGCACGGCTCATGACATAGAAGTTCAGATTTTAACAGGTAACCACGAAGAGCGCTGGGTGCGGCTCGTTGTCAATGCCGAGTTCAGAAAAGGGAAATGTAAAAAACTTTACGGGACGGTTCAGGACATTGATGAGAAGAAAAAAACGGCGTTGCAGGTTGAGCATACCAAAGAGCAGCTTAGCATGCAGCAGGCGCGCCTGTTGGCATTTGTCGAGCACATTCCCGCCGTTGTGGCCATGCTCGACAATGATATCCGGTATCTGGCCGTAAGCCGCAAGTGGGAACAGGAATATGGATTGCGTAGCCAAGATATTATTGGCATGAGCCATTACGATGTCTTTACCGATACAGATCAGGAATGGAAAGATATACACCGACAGGCCCTTGCAGGCAAACGCATGCTGCGTGGAGAACAAGTATCCCGACCGGATGGATGGAGCCATGACCGGTATCTGACCTGGGAAGTCTGGCCCTGGTTTCAGTTTGATGGCGCCATTGGGGGAATTATAACGCTCATTCAGGATGTAACGGAAATTGAGCTGCACCGCCAGGAACTGAAAACGGCCCGTCATCTCGCTGAACAGGCCAATATGGCCAAGTCAGAGTTTTTGGCCAACATGAGCCATGAGATACGAACGCCCTTGAATGGCGTAATCGGCTTTACGGACCTGGTTCTTAAAACGCATATGAGCGATACGCAGAAGCAATATCTGAGCTTCGTTCACCAGTCTGCCAACACATTGCTGAGCATTATCAATGATATTCTGGATTTTTCCAAAATCGAAGCGGGTAAGCTCGAACTGGATATTGACAAATATGATATCTATGAAATAGCAGCGCAGACTGCCGACATTATTTCGTTTCAGGTACAGAACAAAGGACTGGAAATGCTGCTGGACATCCCAGCCTGTCTGCCGCAGTATGTCTGGGTGGATGATATCAGGCTGAAACAGGTGTTAATAAATTTATTAAGCAATGCAGCCAAATTTACCGAGTGCGGAGAGATTGAGCTAAAAATTGAAATTCTGGACTACCGACCGGAAAATGACGATATGATTACGTGCCGTTTTATTGTGCGTGATACAGGCATCGGCATCCGTAAAGAGAAGAAAGCCAAAATATTTGAAGCTTTCTTGCAGGAAGACGGTTCAACAACGAAGCGGTATGGAGGAACCGGGCTAGGGCTGACGATCTCCAATCAGCTTCTGGCCCTTATGGGCAGCAGCCTTCATCTGGATAGTGCCGTTGGGGTTGGCAGCACGCTATACTTTGATCTGACCATGAAGTCAGAGCCCGGCGATATAAATCCAAATCAGGCTATCACCAACATTGAAAGGGTGCTGATCGTTGACGATAATACCAAAAGCCGCCAGCTGATAGAACGAATGCTGGACCAGCTGGGAATCAAATCAGATCAGGCTGAAAATGGGGCGCAGGCATTGGATATACTTTCGGCTAACATGGCTTATAATGTTGCGTTAATAGATTACCACATGCTCCATATGGATGGACTGGAAACGGTTCGCCGGATCCGGCAGACACTTTCGGCCGCTCAGCTTCCTATTATCTTACTTAACAGCTCGGCAGATGACGCTGTCGTTCTTCGCGCATCCCAGGAGCTGCATATTAACTCGCGGTTGATGAAACCCATTAAATTGGGGAATATAGCGCTTTCACTTGCCAATTTGTCGCCTGATGAACCCCAGCAGCAAACTCCCGCTGCGGCTGAGGAACAGGGTTTTACTTCCAAAGCACTTACCATTCTTGTTGCCGAGGACCATCTCATTAATATGATCCTTGCCAAAACCGTCATTAAAAAGCTTGCAGTGAATGCAACGATATGGGAAGCGGCCAACGGCCTGGAAGCTCTGGCGCTGTGTCAGAAGCAGTTACCGGATTTGATTTTTATGGACATTCAGATGCCGCTGATGAATGGTCATGAGGCAACTTCGCAGATCAGGAAGCTGCCGGGTGCCGATAAAGTGCCCATTGTCGCTTTGACTGCCGGAAATGTAATGGGAGAAAAAGAAAGATGTCTTGAAGCCGGTATGGACGATTTCGTGGCCAAACCATTTGTACAAAATGCAATCTGGCAGGTATTTGAGCGGTTTTTAGATTTGAACGATCATTCCAAATAGAACGAATGCAAGCAATATGGATGCATTCCCGATATTGCTTCACTAACCAATGTTTAAGGAATTTCATGGCATTGGCCCGAGTTTAGTATATATGTTAGTGGCGTCTATATCGCTAATATCGAATATAGCGTAACAGTAGTGCTTTCGTATTAATCTAAATAACGGGATGAGTAAATTTAAAGTAGAAGTTTTGTCTTTTGAGCACATTCAGGAATTGCCTGGATCCTGGGAAAAAAATGATTTGGTGAACCTCTTGGAAGCAATGGATTACCAAAATCCCAACGAAATAAGGGAAGCTGAGTTGAAGGAAATGTGCATGATGTCACTGACTGATTTTGAGCCGGAAGAGGCGGCAAAAATTGTTTTGGATTACACCATCGCCGGGCGCCTGACCGAGGGCCAGATCCAAAATCTATCCCATGAGATCTTAACTGAAAAACTTTGGGAAGAATACCCGGAGCTAGCCTTGCATCCGGATCTTTACCGCTCCACGCAGCTGCTATACGAAGCTTTTAACGGCAAGTTCCCACGCGTAGAAGCAGTCCAGTTTACGATTCAAATAAGCGGAGACATCAGTATTTTCAATGAAAATCCCGAGGCACCGATCGTCCGTATACTTGCTGCCGGCATGTCCGACAGGAGCCTGATCCATCGTCTGTTCTCTGACCAGATTGAAAGCAGCCAATTTGAAGAAGCCAAGGATATCATCTGGCAATTAAAGCAGGTTTCCCAAAGTGAGACATCGGTTACCTATGAAATCATCAGCTCATCATACTGGCTCGACGAAATCAAATATGCTGATAGCTACGAAGCCGAAACGCATGCCGACGCTACTGACGATGAGGACAGTAAATAGAGGTAGTTAGATAGCCTATTATGCATAAATAGCGGGTTGCGTAGAAAATGTTTGAATATTAAATTGAAAGTATTGTATATTGAAAATGTTTCAATCTACAAGCTTATCGAACATATATGCTCAGAACTGGCGTCTGCATCACATACCTGCTAATTTGCCTTTTTAATTGCTCTTACCAGAACGCTTTCAGCCAGCAGGCCTCAGGCATTTCTACCAAACGTGGTCCGGAAATCGGCAGGGTCACGTTTGGCAAAGAGGTGATTTCGGGTGTGCTGGGCGAGGGGAATTTTATTGATGGTTATGTAAGAAAAAAGGGGGGCGACGAATTCATTTTTCCGGTTGGAGATAATGGTAAGCTAAGGCCCTTCAAAGCAGCGGCCGACGAAATAACGGGTGCGTACTTCCAGTCAGATCCTGGAATGCAATCCAGCGAGCTGCCAGCTAAGGGACCTTTTTCAACCTCATCCAGGGATAATGATGTCAGCGCGGTAAGTAAATTGGAATTTTGGGATATTGCCGGCAAAGGAAATACAAAATTAACACTGACTTGGAACAGTGATAGTCAGATCGGGAATCTATTGAACAACGAAGATTTGAGCAAACTGACCATCGTTGGATGGAAAGCAGGCAAATGGCTAAGAATCTCATCAAGCGTTGACAATGTCTCTATCTCAGGTGAAACCAGCTCCCTGGCAACAGGCTCAATCACTGCAAATGCGTTTTTGGTACCCGATGACTATTCTGCATATGCGCTCGGAGCACTTGGCGAGGGTGCACTTCCCGTAGTGCTGGCCAGCTTTCATGCCAAGGCAGTTGAAAAGGCTGCTCTTTTGGAATGGTCCACGGCCTCTGAGCTAAATGCAAGTCACTTCCTTGTAGAGCGCAGTGCAAACGGCAAGAGCTGGGCTTCTATTGGCAAAGTTGCTATTTCACCAGATATTGCATCCGGTGAAATTTACAACAAAACTTACCAATTCAAGGACGAACGTCCTTTGGATGGAAGCAGCTATTACCGCTTAAAAATGATCGATACGGACTCTTCCTATGGTTATAGTCAAATCAGGGAAATCAGATTTAATATTGAATCGCAAATTTCTGTCTATCCCAATCCCGCCTCTGATAAAGTGTTTTTAACAGGCGTTGCGCTAAACCAGCTTAAAAATGCTGCTCTGATCGATTACAGGGGCGCCGTCGTTTCCAGTTTTACCAACATGTCCGATGGCTTCTGTGTATCAAGCATTCCCCGGGGCATTTACATACTATTGCTAACTGACAAGAATGGGATGTCTGAGAGTCATAAAGTTGCGGTTGAGCGTTAAGTTATTATATAGATCCTATTACGATTTCGATCTAGGCATTTTGAGCATCCCGGCTACTCTTGGCGAGCGTTACAGTTTTAACTGTTTTCTTGCTTGTTAAGTAATTGACTATCACAGCCACAAGCAATGCCAATACTAGTAATACCGGCAAGTCCAGATAATGAATCTGGTTATCAATCGATATCTTGGCAATATAGAAGCTGATCACAAATACGTGCGTCAGATAGAGCGGAAGGGAAATGCTGTCTAAATAGAAGAGGATATTAGAAAACAACCTGATCCGGTAGCATATGATACATATCCCTAAGTAAGCAAGGAAAGAAAAGGAATCATTATACATCTTGCCTATCGATCCAAAATACGTCACTAGCAAACCTGTTACGATGGTGGCTATCACAGCAATGACCACGTATAGCCACAATGGTTTGGAAATGATTTTTTCCATCGAACCGGTTTTGCAGATGACCATTCCCACAACAAATTCCCATAAAAATTGAAGGAAAAAGCTATTCAGCTGTCGGGTTTCCGTTTGACCTATATATACCACCCAGCCGCTATAGATCAGTGAGATCATTGTGGAAACCAGCACAGCGGTTGCAGGTTTTGTTTTATCAACCAAGTGTCTCAGGACAGGAAAGACTAAATAAAACTGCAATAGGGTAGAGATATACCAGAAATGCCCGCCAAAACTTGAAATGTCGGACGTGAACATTTTGTAGAGCAGAATGTGACTTAGGTAGCTTTGCCAGCCATCATTGTATAAATTAAGCGGAATATTTAACAAAAATATGGCCGTAATGATGAAATAATAGGGTTTTACTACCCGGTTGAACCGGGCTTTGAAAAAATTCGCGACACCATTATATCGGCTGTTCATAAGGCCGTAACCTGAGGCAAAAAAGAAGAAGTGTACGCCTGCTCCCCCCAGGTTAATGGCACTGGCCATAAAAGCGGGCAGGCTCATGGGTTGCAGAAAGTGAAAACACACAATTGTGGTAATCGCAAATCCGCGCCCATAGGCTAAAAATGCCTGATGTTTTTGCATGATATTGTTGACGTTGCTCAAAAATTCAAGATTTTGGGCTGTTCAAAATGGAAACATTATTTGCACTGATAGTCGCTCATTTCATCAGAGCACATTGCCGGCATATATAATCTTTTTATCGGCAAGTGTAGGCCACTGCGTGTACACGCGGTCAGCGATGTGAATAGCAAGCCGGCCACTTAGGGAGATATGTTCTACATTGGCGATACTATCCAGCCATATCGTTTTTGCTCCCAGTAGTTTTCCGGCCAGAATGCCAAATACACCCGGTGCTGCGCCAGTTGAAATGACGATGTCGGGTCTTGTAAATACCATTAGTTTCATCACGCGAAAAGCTACCATAAGTAATTTGAATTTATTCCAGCGGCTTGCATCCGGGATCGTATAGAACTTATGCCCTTGTACGGTATCACCCAAGTTCTTATGCGTGGAAATATAGAATACATCGTGGTCTTCAAATGCTGGTGCGATGCGTTGTAGTTCGATCCAGTGTCCGCCGCCTGAGGAGATTGCTGCAATTTTCATAATTGGAAAGTTAGATGGTTATGGAAGGGTTAAAAAGTAATAATTCAAGTGTTAGATAATTTCGCTGGTTGTGGCCACCTGCGCGCGGATTGTATCGGCAGGCAGGTCCTCATAGATGGCTTGGAGTCGCTTGGTGACTGTATGAATATCATAGCTGTCTATTAATTTCAAGGATTGGCGACCCATAAGCTCTTGAAGGGACTTGTTGTTGATAAGCTTGTCTATTCCAGCTTCCATGGCAACTTTATCGCCTGGCGTGATGACGTAGCCATTGATGCCATCCTTGACCACCTCCGGAATCCCACCGACGTGGGTGGTAAGGATTGGTTTACCATAGCTCATGGCTTCCAGAATCGCAATCGGCAATCCTTCATTGTAGGAAGGCAGTGCCAGAACGTCACAAGCCTGCAACAGATCTTTTTTCATGTTACCATCCACCCAGCCCACATACTTGCAGATTTGATTAAGATCGTGATCTTTCAGGTAAGTTTTCAATCGCTCCACTTCACCGTCCCCGCCAATTGTCAGCGACAGTTTGCCTTGATATTCATCTTTATTTTGACTAATCACCGAAAGCAAATCAAATATTCCTTTTCGGTCACCGATTCTTCCCAGAAAAAGAAGGGAAGTTGTTGTGAAATCAGCATTTCTAGCCTTTTGCTTTCTAAGCGGTATTTCTACCGGATTGTGCAAAACCACCACTTTTTTAGGGCTGAACTCTTTATTTATAAAGTTTGCCCAGCTCTCGGAAAGAACAATAATACAGTCAGCATCATTGATTAAATGCTGGATCAGACGCTTGGCAAAACCATTTGTTTCCTGATAGAATGTATGGTATTCGGCAGCGTGCAGGTGGTAGACAAATTGTTTATCGAAAATATATTTGCTGAGAAGGAATATTATGTACTTGCGATAAAAACTGCCAAATGATGCCCCATGCACATGAACCACGCTTATCTTCCGGTTGGTAGAGAGTCTGAGCAAGATTCTGAAAAATGAAAGAAAGAAGAACGGAATGTTGGCAATTGAACCGTAGTTTCCTTCGTAGGATGCAATGAAGCTGAAATCTGGGATATTGTTTTTATAGGTTTCGATCACTGCACCCATCCCGCCTTTGTGGCGAATGTAATTAGGCCCTACATGCAGCACATTTTTGAAAGATATAGGTAAGCTCATAGTACTTGCTCGTATATTTTTTGATTGATATTTGTATTTTTTATAACCCTGGCCGGGTTTCCCGCCACTACAGAATGGGCAGGGACACTTTTAACGACCACAGATCCAGCGCCGATCGTTACATGATCACCAATTACTATATCACCCAATATGCAGACATTGGCGCCGATATTGACATTGTTTCCGATGACAGGACATCCGCCGTTATCGGTTTTATTTCCGATTGTTGTTGCCTGACGCAGCGTGCAGTTCTTGCCGATTTTAACGTCACGATGGATAACAATTCCCGGAAAGTGGTAGACCCTCAATCCTGCTCCGATGGTGACAACGGAAGGGATTTCAATGCCGATAATCCATTCGAAGCATATTTTATAAAATGCCCGGATTGGCACCAACACAATCCGAAGTAGTATGTTACGGGTCTGGAAGTTGGCCAATCTGAAAAATAAGCCGAAAATCCTGCCCTTGGTGTTTACAGCATTTTCCGAAAAATCCTGCGTGATAAAATGATAGATATTGGCCATGGTAATGATAAACTGTTGAGCAAGTTTGAGGTCTAAATGTGCTGGCTGGCTATCCGTTTTTGATATTTCGGATAAGCAATCCTCCCTACAAAGGCTAGCAGCTGTTTATGTGCAAACCAGTTGATGTGGCAAATTAGATAAGCTAACACCTGCGCTTTTTGAACCATATTGCAATAGCCTAGTGACCGCAAGCTCAGCACGACGATTTTTTGCTTTCTCCAGACACTCATTTCGGTATAGGCAGTCTTTGATAAGGGCTCGCTATTATTGACCGTTGAGAAGTAATCCTGTATCTGCGTGTTGATCCTTTTAAGCATTCCGTAGTCGACTGCGCGAGCCTGACCGAGCAGCCATTTGAGATTGTCGGGCTCGATCTCAAAGTCAAATCTGGATTGAAGCAATCCCGAGCTCAATGCAAACATTCTGCTCAACTGTCTGTCCTTTTGCGTATGATTAATGCTGGAATTGGTATCGCGGTAATACAGCAAACATTCATCAATGGTATGGCAAACACAACCGTCTTGTAACATCCTGTTCCAAAGATCAAAGTCCTCAATGTGTTCTCTGGATTCTTCATCACAGTATTGGTAGTGCTTCAATAGGTTGCTTTTAAGCATGACCCCGGGATGTGAAATGAAATTCTGAAGAATACTCAGATGCTTGATTGCCTCGGCCCCCAATGTAATCGACGACTTCTGCTGCCGGAAATAGACGCCACTTTCCTGCATATAAAAAGCATTGATATTGACGATGTCGATTTGCGGATTGGCATCGAACGCGGCTTTTTGTCTTGCAAGCCTTTGGGGCAGTGAAATGTCATCGGCGTCCATTCGGGCAATAAACTTACCCCGTGCCATTTTTACACCCAGGTTCAAGGTTTTAATCAACCTTAGGTTAGAAGGATTTTTTACATATATAATCCGCTCATCCTGATAGGACTGGATGATCTGCTCCGTATTATCGGTGCTGCCATCATTTATAATGATGAATTCAAAATTGCTGAATGTCTGATTCAGGATGCTTTCAATGGCATCTTTGAGGAAGTTGGCACCGTTGTAGACGGGCATAATTACTGAAATCTCAGGCAGCTGCATGCGAAGAATTGATTACCTGGTTAAACATGGTGATATAATTCTGAGCCAATTCCTTGTTGGCGTAGCGGCGGGTGATATGTTCTTGCATCTTACTTTTTAGCTGTCCATAGTCCCGGTTGTGCTTCTCTAACCTTTCAATCATTAATTTTTCCAGATTTTTAACATCTGAGGGGTCGAAAAGATATCCATTTACGCCTTCAACCACCTCGTCTCTGAAACCGGGGAAGTCTGAGGCCAGTACAGGCAGGTTATAATAAAATGCAACCTTCATTGCACCACTCTGAGACACCTGCCGGTAGGGCTGAACAAAATAAGATGCATTGCCGAAAAGGGCTGGGATCTCAACATTATCGATCATGCGAATCTGGCATTCAAATAGTTCAGGATAGCGGATGAAAGATTGATAGTATTCCCAGTTTGCACAAGAGCCGTTGATGGAGATTTTGAAATTATCATATCCCTGCTCGTAAATGTTGCATGCCGCCTCGATGAGCAACTCAATATTTTTACTGTAATTAATTACTCCGAAAGACAGGAATGTAATTTTATCCTGGTCTGTATCAATGGGCTTGTAAGCTCCAAAGGATTTCAGCGCCAGATAGGTGGTAAATATCTCTGACTGAGGATAATTTATTTTGAACTTGCCGGCCTGTGACTTTGAAAACATATTGACAAACCGGGCAAAGGAATAGGAATACTTGAAAGCAATTTTAGTGATTGCTGCAAAATTGAATGCGCCTGTCACCTCGCCGTCATGGGCACAGAAGATGGTCCTGTTTTTATTTAAAAGCCAAAACAGCGGCATAGAGTAAGGATCCGGCACGCAGTTGAAATAATTGATATCCGAGCCGTCCCGATTGATCTTTCTGAGCAGGTTCAGATAGTAACCCAGTCTGCGCGGATCACGTTGCCTGTAAGATGAATACAGAAATTCAATGCGCAGTCCATCCAGTTCCATCAGCTCCTGGAAATCAGCTTCGGAAAACCGGGCATTTTTTGCAGGAAGCAATACGATCCAGTGCACATCGAATGTGTTCAGAATGTGCTTGAAGATGTCGATGTTAAAATCGCAGTCGACAAAATAATCGGGCGTAACCCAGGTGATCTTGCGTTTTGCGTTTTGAGCTTTAAGTTTAGGAAGCATACTGGTATTTTCTTTTTTCTTTAAGACTTAAAATCAAAGCGTAGCAGAATTCCTGAAACGACAGGTGCTTTGCAGTATCCTTCAAACGCCATTTGACAAGCGAAATCAGATTATTTGCGTTTGAATCGCAAATGGTCTGAATCTTCTTTTTTTGGATAAAGACCCTCATCTGGTTCTTGATATTCTCTCGTAAAATCACATCCACGGCATGCTGCGGTTCTTTTTGCAAAAATGTATTGAGCCATTCCTCCTCGCCTTTGATCGCTGCCAGTTTGTTGTACAGGCTTCCGTTTGAGGAGATGGAATGTGTATTTAAGCGATATTCAAAAACAGGCTCATTGGTATGGGCAATGCCATTTTGCATGGAACCAATGTAAGAGGAGATGTCGTCAGAGGCCCAGGCGAGTGGGAGCTTATAAAACCCACCGTTGCTTTTCAATGTGCTGGTGCGGTAAACATAATCCGAAATGAAAAAATGACGGTTTCCCATTATACGTTGTAGAATGGCATCGTATACGCTTTCAAATTCAGGACGTGTCTCCGTGAGGCTAACAGGCTCTGAATTCTCATTAATAATCACAGAACGGCAATGATATACGCCACAATCGGGATACTTGTTTATAAGGCGCGCGAATTCCGAAAGATAGTTGGGGCGCATTCTGTCATCATCACCCAGCAGTACGAAGAATTCTCCCTGCGCCAGCGACAAACACTTGTTCCAGTTATCCACAACGTGTAAAGCCCCGAAGTTTTTTTCATTTCTGAAATATCGAATTTTATCAGAATCGTACTTTCTGACAAAGGATTCAATGTCGTTGGGCGAATTGTCATCAACGATGATGAGCTCAAAGTCAGTGAAGTCCTGGCTGAGGACGCTGTCAATGCACTCCTGGAAGAACACTGTCTTATATGCGGGGATACCAATGCTGAATTTCATTATTTAATTGCGTTTCAATTGGAACATGCTGATGACTTTCTGTTCTTCATACAGCCTGTGGTAACAGTATAGGACAAGCGCCGTGGTTATCACATAATAGTAGGAAACCAGAAAATCAGAGGATAGGGATGTGACCATGATCATCCAGATATAATATTTTAAATAGTAATGGTCGGCATCAACAGGGATTGTGAAGCTCTTAACGAAAATCATCGCAAAGCCAATGATGGCCAGTATCCCGAACACGACATATACTTCTACCAGTCCTACGTCAGACAGGAAATACCCGTAGTTGACGCTGAGGGCGTTCAATGTCTTTCCATAATTGGATGTTTCATTAAAAAACCCGTTTCCAAATATGTAGCTGACCGTGTTGGGTGTAAACTCGGTCAGAAAATACCTGGCCGATAAAATACGGATGTATTCTTCTCCGGCAGAAGTATCTGCCTTTTGCTGCTCTGCCAGACCTCTGCTGATGGGGTTGTCAGAGATCAGAAAAAGATAGCAGCCCAGGCCGAATGTAGTGATTGTGGCAATTTTTAAAGGCAGCTTTACATTGCGCAAAAAATGCAGCATATATATAAAAAGCATGACAGCGATGGTCTGCCTTGTTACTTGCAATACATTCACAATGAGGCCAAATGATGCATATCCAAGCCAAATCATCTTATTCTTTAAATCACTTGTAACTTTATTGATGGCAATAAAACAAGCCAGGAAGAATACGCCTCCACCCGGAAAATTGACCCGGATGATGCCGCGGTCTTCTTTGAATTCTTCAACAGTTCCAAAATAAATGGTGCCCGTATGCGTGAGTTGGAAAAGGAACAGGAGCATGTATATCAATCCATAGATAAGGACGATATTTTCAATGGTTCTGATCGATACATTTGAACCCAGCAGATAAAAGAAAACAAACCATATCATATAGGGAATCGTAGAAACGCTGTGTTCCAAACCCTGGCCCCAGGTATATTTTGCCATAAAAATCGATATGACTATTGCAATGCATATCAGCTGGATCGGTAAAACAAAACCACCTCTGTACCTGAAAAAATTTGGTAATGAGATTAATATCGCCACCACCATATATGCATAGCAAATGTTTTTAAGGATTCCCGCCTGAGCGGCCACAGCTCCGAAATACTTCAGAGAACATATCACTAAAAAGAACAGGAATATGGTCTTTTTATCAGTGATAATGTCGCGCGTACTCGGATAGGTTAAAGACTGCATGTTTCGCTTTTATGGATTGACTTTGGCAGGTTGAAATCTTTTGATCATCGGCTGAATATATTCGCCTATCACCGAGAGCCTGAAATATGCTCTGTTAAATGGGTTTATCCCTTTTTTGATCAAAACTGTGCACATGCAGATCAGGATAAATAATTCCGTTGCCAGCCAGTTTAGTGTTGTTCCAATGTAACCCCATTGCCGGATGAGCATTAAATTCAATAGGATGCTTACAAACGCTGCGGCCACGGATATTTTAAAAAACTGCGTATCCATTCCCAAATTGAGCATGATCTGAATTCCAAATACATTGTTCAAAGAGAAAAGCAAGGGAACAATAGCCAGTATACGAAAGACAGGTACAGCAGCCTCAAATTGCGGTCCGTAAAACAGGGTAATGACAAAGGGACCAAGAACAAACATGGCAATTGATGCAGTCCCTAAGAAAAGTACGATCATAGGCACCAGCTTTTGTACGACTTGCAGTCCCTGTTGACGGCCTTCTCCAAATGCTTTGCCGATAAAAGGATAGAACGCTTGCGCCAGCGGCATTGCTAGTACAGACTGTGCAATGATGATGAGTCGCTGCCCGGCTGTATAATATCCGACCTGCTCCTGGCTTTGGAAAAAACCCAGTATGACGGTATTGGTGCTGGAATACAGGTTGACGAAAATCAGGGACAGGAAGATGGTCTTTTCTTCCCAAAGCACCTGTGCACATCTGCGTAGCGGGGTGTGCAGGAATTTCAGCTTGTATCTGCGAATAGCCCAGAAAAACGACAGCAATGCGACAATGGTTTGTGAAAGCCCTATCAGAAGTGGCTGCCAGATGTAATCTTCATTTTGGCGTATTACCAAAATAATAGAGGCTGTAAACATTAGCCTGCTGATCAGGTTAAATAGGGCAACCTTGGAAAGATCCTGCATGGCCTGATATAACCAGTTCTGGGTAAACAAGAGGCTGATACACAAGGTGTAGGAGAATATCAGGACCGTTTGATTTGCTTTAAAGTCGTCTACGGTAAAAAGCAGAACAGCAAAGGCAGCCGTCGATAAGGCAAATAACAGGCACTGCGTAAAAAAAACTTCACTGAAAATCTGGTTGCGTAGTGCGGCATCATCCGGGCTTTTGGCCAGCTTCCGGGTTGCTGAAAAGTCGAAACTGTAACTTATTATGAGCGTGAAATACGTAATCAAAGCAGCAGCAAAGTTGATTATGCCGTATTTTTCAGGTCCGATGATGCGTGAAATGATGGGGACTGAGATTAATGGCATCACATAAGTAGCAATCTGTACCACTGTCAGGGACAGTACATTCTTTGTAAGCTGCTGCTTTGATTTTTGCGTAGTAACTGATTGAACCATTAACGTTGTTGGTAATAAAGTCGGGATTTGAATGTAGGAAGTACGGATGGCCGGATCTAAAATCTTCCCCAAAAGTCACTGAAAGGCGATGCTATGCCTTTACTTTTTGTGTCATAATAATAATTGGCATTGTAGTTATATCCGTAGCCGTATTTCAGCCTTTGAATGCCGTTAAAAATGATGTTGATATTGGTTAGATTTTTCTGCTCCTGAATTTCTTTCAGAAAGCTCAGCTCTGCTTTTTGCGTCACGCCCTGTCTGATAGTGTAGAAGGTAGTATCCGCATAGCGCGAGATAATCATCGCATCAGACACCAGGTGAACGGGAGGGCTGTCGATGACGATATCATCGTAATGGTTGCGTAAATATTCGATCAGGTAAGCAAGCTGGGGCGTTTCCAATAATTCGCTTGGATTGGATATATGTTCGCCACATCCGATCATATCCAGCCCGGATTCGGAGACCGACACCTGGATAATTTCATCCAGCAAAGCATTTTCATTCAAAAAGTCGGCAATGCCCGGGTGCTGGTTATTGGTGCCGAAAATGGCATTTAGCTTGGGCTTACGAAGGTCCAGTTCTAAAATGATCGTTTTTCTGCCCGACAATGCAAGGCTCACCGCTAGGTTACTGCTCACAAAACTCTTTCCTTCACCCGGCACACTCGATGTAATCAGGGTTACCCGTCCTGTTGAGGCATTGCTGGACAAGTAGGAGAGCTTCAACCGTAAAGACCGGAACTGTTCGCCGATGGCGGTGGCTTTGCTGCTCTTGATTTGAATGGTGTTGCTGGATCTTTCCAAGGGAATTTCGGCAACAACCGGCAAATCTAGCTCGTCTTTGATTTCCTGTATGCTTTGGATTTTGGAGCTGAAAAGTCCGCGCACGTAAATCAGGCCGATGGGAAGTCCCAGACCGATCAGAAGCGCGCCGGCAAAGGCCATAGACCGCTGTGTTTGTTTTGCCGGACCAGAATAAGCATGGTCGACGATGCGATCCTCAGCCAGTTTTGATGCATAGCTCACCGAGATTTCTTCACGCTTTTGCAGCAGATAGGTATATAATGTTTCCTTGATGGCCTGCTGCCTTTTGATGCTGATATACTGGCGCTCCTGCGTTGGAATGCTTTTGATAGAAGACTCGAAGTTCTGATTGAAGGACATTAATTTGCGCTGGGTATTTTGCAATGATGCCCTGATGCTTCCCACATTCTCACGGATTGCCGCTTTTGTTGTTACGATCTGCCGGTTAATGGGTTCAAAGTCCGGGTTTGTTTCAGGAGTCGTTGCCAGCAAACGCTCGCGCTGTAAATTCAGCTGGGCAAGTCTTTCAATCATGCTTCGCAAAGCGGGATCGTCTATTCCGAGCGTCGTGGGTGTTTTGTCCTGACTTTGATTTGAGTTGATATATCGCTCAATTCCCTGAACTACACTCAATTGAACATTAACCTCATTCAGATGCGCATCATTGCTCTGCATATTTTCCAGACTTATCTTGGAATTAGAGCTGATATCAGTAAGACCGCGCGCACTTTTGAAAACCTCTATTCCTTTTTCAGCATCATTAAGTTCTTTGCTAAGGGATGACAAACGCTGGTCAATAAAGTCGAGCGTATTTCTGGCCTCGCGGTTACGCTGCATCGTTCCCGCCAAATTGTAGTTGAAGATGATCCGGTTCAGAACGTCCTTTCCCCGCTGAGGGACCTCATCATCAATGGATAAAATGATGGTTGTCGACAGCTTGTTGGAAAGTGCAACAGATAATTTGCTTTGATAGCTTAAAGCTGTTTTCTCAACATCAGAAATAGAAATCCTGATTTGTTTACCAATGAATGCATCCAGGTTTTCGGTGGGTTCAAGTTTCCATGTACCAAACTTGTTGCTGAAACTATCTTCAAAACTAAATGCCTGGTCTGTTTTATCAGGCATTCTGATGAAAAACGTATCCCGGTCCTTGATGGTCACTGTAACGGTTCCATCCTGACTGCCTGCTTTGAGGACTGTTAATTTTACCGGTCCGGAATTGTATAAATCTTGCGAAAATATACCATCCATTTCCTGGTAGCCAGTGCCTAACGACAGTTCCTGAACAACTTGCTTGATAAGCTGCTTGGATTTGAAAACCTCAATCTCATTTTCGATGATCCTCGACGAGCTTAGTGCATCAATTTCGTGAAGCGGAGAGGCCTGGTTTTGGTTTTTCTTCTCATCCTGTATGACAATGGTTGCATTGATCTCGTAAATCGGCCGGGCAATTTTCAGATAAAAAATGATAGCGGCAATCGAAATGGATAAGCTGATTACAAACAATGGCCAGTGATACAAATACTTGTTGATTGTATTACCGATATTGAAAGATTGTTTTCTTGCCTCAGGCAATGTGAATGTGGCAAGCGTGGCTTGTTGGGTACTCATTAGATTTATCTATATAAGTTCGAAAGAACAATGGCTATGATGGAAAGTCCTGATAACAGGAGCGTAGTAACGCGATAACCCCGATCTACTGTGGCATACTTGGTGCGATCAGGCTGCACGTAGATTTCATCATTATTTTTGAGATAGAAATAGGGGGATTCAAATAGCTTTTTTGATGTAAGGTCAATAGGAATAAAATTTCTTTTTCCATTCTCTTCCCTGACCAAAATAATGTTATTACGCATTGCTGTAATATTCAAATCACCCGCCATACTTAAAATTTGGGTAATGGTTGTCCGCTCGTTTTGCAGGGTATAAATATTGGGATGTTGCACATCACCATAAACGGCAACTTTGAAATTAATGATGCGGATATTTACTACCGGATCTTTATAATAAGTAAGCAGTATTTTGGCTAATGAATCGCTTAAAGAAGTTGTTGTTAAGCCCGCCACTTTCATGTTTCCAATTAAAGGCAAATGGATATTTCCACTAGGATCTACCATGTAACCTGTAATAGGATTACTCGATGATTGATCATAACTACTGCCATTTACGCGGTTTAAATTGTAATTAAATATGGAGGAAGATTCAGGGTTTCTGCTGGTCACATTTATCCCTAATATATCGGCTGACTGGATTGTTAACGGAGAATAATTTTTGACAACTTCCGTGACAAGTGAATCTCTTCTTAAATCAGTAAAATAGGGTACTTTTTTGTAAGAACTGCATGCAAACTGGATCAGTAGAAATGCAGTGATTAAGGAGTAAATAGAAAATCTGAAAATTGATTTAAATAATGTCTGTGCAATTGACTTCATGCTGAGGAGGAACGTTGATTACAGCATAAAATACGTTATAGTAATTGAGTTGCTTCAAGTTTTTGGGGTGTTTCGTAAGGACTCTGGGGTGCAACGGGGAAAAAGGGGGGTGTGAAAATAGGTCCGGGATGCGCATATTTAGAACCCATTTTCAAAAGAAAGTTCCTGGCTGGAATTTGCCAAAGAGCTAATTCGCCAGGAACATTTGAATAGTTCAAAATTATATTGAAGCGCTGATATTTTTATTAATTGCAGAACCTATATTGCTATACGTAAAAGCTTATTATTTGCTGGTCGAGACGGTGTAGTTACCTGCAAATTCCAGTTCACCGCCCGAGCTCACAAACACTTCCTTAACAGCGGCGTCTGCTTGCACTTTTACGGTGTGTCCTCCATTGATCTGAACGGAATCCTTTAAGCCGGGAGGCCTTCCGGTAGACCAAATGGAACGGTCTTGCCAGTTTCCTGAGCCGATCGTTTGGACCAAGTCGGAAAATAGGGATGTGGTTTTAAAGTTTTTAAACAAAAGTTGGTCTGATTTGGACTGCTGGGTGCCAAACCAGTCGGTGAGAAGGTCGTTATATACTCTGCGGAAATCAATTTGCATCTTTAAGTCTTGATTATTAAGACCAGTTTCGCTGGGAGGAACAAGATCCTTTATCAGGTCCGGATTTGTACCAACCTGCTGCCTTTTCAAACCGGTTCCAAACAAAAACATCGGTGCTGCAATCCCATGATCGGTTCCTTTGGACGCATTCGAGCTGGCCCGTCTGCCAAAATCCGAGAAAGTCATTCCCATCACCCGGTCTTCCAAATTCGACATTTGAAGATCTTTCTGAAAAGCGCTGATTGCACTCGATAGATTTTTCAGTAACACCGCATGAGTCCCCTCTGTTGTACTTGAATTGGTCACCTGGGCAGCATGTGTATCAAAGCCGCCCATCTCAACATAGTATATTTTTGTTTTCAGCCCGCCTTGAATCAGCCTTGCCACGATTTTCAGCTGCTGTGCCAGTTCATTCTCGCCCTCCGGGTAAACAGCCATATTCTTTCCTAAACTGGCCGCTTTTCTTATCTCAGAGCTATATTCGATTGCTAAAACCTGCTGCTGTCTTATTGCTTTTATCAGGTCTCCCGAGTCGCAGCAGGGAAGATCTGTTGCGGGCATAAAGCTTTCCTGGCCCACGAGCTGGTAAAATTCATCAGGACTCACCAGTGAAATGCCCATCGACTGTTTGTTACCCAGCAGGCTCGTGGATCCTACGTAGCCGATTTGAATAGCCAACGGATCTTCCATTTCACTGCTTGGGTACTGCTCAGGATATCCGGGAAACCTGTTGTCAAGATACCTGCCGGCCCATCCGCTCGTAGCATATTGATCCGAATCTACGCCCGTCATCCAAATGTCTGATGATCGTACGTGTGAGAAGGTCGGGTTAGGGTAGGATACGGAATGAACAATGGCCAGCTTTCCTTCCGCGTGCAGTTGCTGCAAACCGGTCATTGCCGGATGAAGGCCCGTTTCAGGGCTACCAGCCAATGGTAGTACACTTTTTTCGGGGATTGCGATGTTGCTTCGCAAGTTGTTGTATGCAGAATAATATTCCAGCGGAATCACAGTATTGAGCCCGTCATTGCCACCATTGAGGTAAACCATCACCAATATACGGTCCGAATAGGCCGCGCCGGCCTGTGCAAGGGATTGAACCAACGCTGAATTTTGTGTGAAAGCTCTCAGACCGAAGCCATTCAGCGTTACAGGGACAGCCATAGTTGCCGCTGCGGCTATAAAATCTCTTCTGTTCATGTTATTAGCAGTTATTAAAAAACCTGGAACTCAGCCATGCCGACCATATACTTCATCAAAACTTGCAGCCGCCAGTAAAAATTGGCTTTTGTAGATTCGGATGGATTTCGCCGGTAGGCATTAAATTCATAGGTCCATGAGCTTCGCGTAGAAGTTTGCATCATGATTTTATCAATCAAAAAATCCTTTTGCGACTGAAAAAGCTCGTTAGCAAACAGGTTTTTCGAAAATTCCTCGAATACTTGTTCACAGGTGATACAAGGAGTGCCCTCAACATCCGAAAAGTTCGGTTGTAAAGAAACGACCCAGGCCAGAAAGTCTATACCGTATGTGTGACCCTGATGATATTGATAAGGATATATAAAGGTTTCACCCATTTTGCGCCGCATTCCAATGGTAGAAGCATTAATCCAGTTCATGGAATACCCGGTCTGATAGTAAGGCAAGGAGCCAAAGACTAATGGCTGATCCAGAAAATTCAATTGCATGTCAACCATGCGCCAGTAAGTCGGCTGGGTATAGTTACGAAATGCCGCATATTCCTTTACGGGGTGAGGAACCTTGTGTTTGAAAAGCCTGAGTGAGCCAATAGCGAGCTCAGCGGGTGATTTTACAATGGCACCTACGTTGGAACGATCAAAGAATATTTCGCTCGTCAGCAACTTTTGAAGTACAGGCCCGATTGCAAAATTGTTTTCAGGGCTGGCAAAAAACGCCGCCAGCGGAACGATTACATTGTTTTCTATCTGATCTGTCACGTTTGTATTTACATACCAACGGTACAATTTCCGGCAAATAAATTTGGGTGCCTCCGGATGCGACAAAAGCATTTCCACCAGTTCGTTTATTTCCTGATCGCCGGCGTCGGGCCCTGAGCGCCCGGTTATCACCTTGTTGTTATAATGATGGGAAAACTTTTTGTCTGAGGAATCGTGTCTGCTGCTATTAAATACCGTACCGATTGTAGTAGAGCCATTAACATACTGATTCAGAGCCTGCCATCCGGTCAAAACGCGCGCTGCTTGCTTTACGTCTTCTTCTGTATAGTTGGCCTGGTCGGCTTTATTGCGCTGGCCAACTGTGAATAGCTCCTGCAATTCCCTGCCGTAGTTCTCGTTAGGGTGGTTTTTCTCATTCTCGTTTCCGTTCTGGTATACGAGCATGGAAGGGTCTTTGGTTATTTCGATTGTCAGCGTTTTAAAGCTTCCTAGTCCTTTACTGCGAAGCAACATCAGATATCGGTATATATACCGGTAATCTTCGACGACCTTATGTGTAGTTACAAAATGATTTTGCCAAAATGCGGTCAGCTTTTCGAGAACCGATGGCGCTCCATTCTGTTCTGCCATCAGGCCGATCCACCAATACTTCAGGAAATAAGAATATTCGAACCTGCGCTGGTAATCAAAGGGCTTCTCCATGAATGTCTGCCCGGCAATGCTGCTGTACTCATCCATCACTACGGGCGGAGGAGGAGTAGCTGTCACGGACACATTGTCGAAAAGTTTCTGAACTGCATCCTGTGCAGTCAGACCTGTAAATTGAATGATTTCATCAGGAGTCGGTCCGAAGGTAGCCCTTCTTAATAAATGGGCTACTTGTCGGGATGTTAGAGGGGTTTGGTATTTGTCCAGATAGGGCATAAAAGCTCAGATTGCTTAGAGATTTGTCATAGCGTTAAGTTTATACAATGTTATCTTAATGCGCCTAGTTAACATTTTATAAGCATACCGCAAACAATTCTACATACTATTTCTGGTTTTTTGCCGAACTGGTTAGCATTACATGAAATTAGCGGCTTTGGATAGCAACTTTTTCGTATCCTGAGCTCTCATTGCCCACTTTAACCTCATCTATAAACATGATCCTTGAATTTGTGACCGTCTTGCTTTTCCGCTCCCATCCCCATTTGTATAAACCAATTTTAAAATAGGGATACATTGCGTCATTATAAGCATTTGGCTCATTGATTCGCTGTAAAACAAGCTTTCCGTTTTTCCAAACTTCGATAACGCCTGTGTTGTCATACGACCAGCGGATGTGAAAAACCCAGTCCAGCCACTGCTCTTTGTCTAGTCTTCCCAGGTTCAACCGGTTGAAGGTATAGTCCCCCTGGTGATTCACTTCCTTACTGTCAGACCTGACTTCCAGCACAATGCTATCATTTAAAACGCCAAGAAGCAGGGGAGGGCTTCTCCATTTTTCACCCTTGGAAAAGTCAGGCAACGCCTGCCACTGAACGATACTTTCTTCTATGGTATCTTTTACAAAACTTCGGGGAAAATAGACGGAGAATGCATACCACTCCTCCCGGTTTTTATTAGGTGAAAGGCCAAATTCTGACCAGGGCGCGCCTTGGGACAGGTCACCCTTTCTGAGCTCGATCCTGGCCGAGCGCAAGCCATTCCGTTTGATAGAGTCGGTCAGGGTCGCTGACCAGTCGCAGCAGGTGTTTCTTTCAGCCCATTCACCGATTGTCTCGTTGAAATTATAACTGGCCAGTATGTTGTCAGCTGGTTGCTGAGGGCCGGTCACCTCTTGTGGTTTGTCAATATTCATGGGTTCACAGCTGCTTAGCAACACATGCAAACCCGCAACCAGGAGCATCATAACCCAAGCTGGGATAGATTTAGCTGACATATAGTGCGCGTATTTTGAGGAGTTTATCAGCTGACTCACATTGTCAGGTATGTCTGCAAAGATGTAATCAGCTCATTAGAAGCATATTTTCCAACATTGTGCAGTGGCGTCAGGTCTACCATTGCAGCGGAGATCTTGGATTTTAAAGTTGTGAAATCATAAGCTGCGTGCAGGTAATTGAGGCTTTCCAGCCGTTTTGCTGTGGCTAACTGGTGGTCATTGCGATGCTCACCAAACTTGGCAAGTTTTGGAAAGATAACGATGGGTTTTTTTCTCTCAAAGGCGGAGATGATAGTACCCATGCCTGCATGACTTACAATCAAGTGCGCATTATTAAAATACATTTCCATTTCCAGGGAGCTCGTAAATTCGAAGCTGTGCATATTCCTGACTTTATACTTGCTCGCACCAACCTGGGCAACAATAGGGATGTCTGGCATAGAAAGCGCAAGTTCATCCATTGTCGTGATTAATCGATCAAAGGGGCCTTGGGTTCCGACGGTAACAAAAATCATGAGATAGAGGATTAAAAAGTTGACACAGGTTTCAGGTGTCGGTCTTGTCTCTGCAAGTTTAGCGCTTCAAAGTCCATCTCTGTAACTTTTTGGGGTAATCGTATCGATTATTAGGGTATAGTCCACACTTATTTGGGGGCAGTATTTTCAGGAATTTTCGTGATGAAAATAGCAAATAAACTATTTCTACAATTGGTCGTACAACTAAAAAGATGTGATGCTTGGCGCGGGTATAAATATAAATCTAGTTGGTATAAAACTAAATATTTATTTGCTGTATAAATACTTGAAATAATGATTTCTTTTTATGAAAATCAACTTGGTACTATATATATAATAACACATTGGTTAACCGAATAATGTTTTTGAAATATATATTAATTTAAATAGTGTTTAACCTATAAAAATTCTCAGATCAGGCCAGAAGACAATTTATTAAAATATATAACTATGTTGAGAAAATATATTATCTAAATATAATATGCATTTGAATTTACATTTTGTTAAGTAATGTGTCAATTGTATGCGCCTGGTTATATATATAGGTGTTAATAATTAACTAACCCCCGAGGTATTTAATATCACCCCACAATTAATTGATTTGACCCCAAAAAGAACTGGCTAAAATATCTGTCTTGTAGTTTTGAATCGTCAAATCGGTCTTGTCAACACATTTGTACTTTAAGCCTGAATTTAATTTAACGTAATTGAATGAACAAGAAATTGTTTGACATTCCTATTTTGTTAATCACATTTAACAGACCGGAAACAACTTGCCTGGTTTTTGAACAAATCAGGAAATTAGAACCCACTCATTTATATTTATTTTCTGACGCACCCCGATCAGGTAATACCGAGGATATTGATTTGGTGGAAACTTGTCGATGTCTTCTCAATGATTCTCAAATTGATTGGACTTGTCATGTGGAAAGATGGTTCCCGGAAACCAACATGGGTTGTGCACTCGGTGTGTCTTCTGCAATTTCATGGGCATTTGAATCCAGCGAGCGACTGATTATTTTAGAAGATGATTTTTTTCCGCAGGCCGATTTTTTCAGCTTTTGTAAATCAATGTTGGAAACCTACCGCGATAATGATCGGATCATGCATATTTCCGGAGCGCATAAAAGTGAAAAGGTCGAGGCGAATGATGCTGATCATATGTTCAGCCATATAGCGGAAACCGGCGGTTGGGCTACATGGAAACATGCCTGGAAAAAGTACGATTTTTGGATGGAACAACTCTCGGATATGAAGAGTCAGAAGCTTATTCAGCGGCTCGTCAGAGACAAGCACATTTCCAACTACTGGCACGAGCGCTTTGACCGGGTTTTTGAAGATGGCAAAAAGCAAAATTGGGAAGTCCAATGGCAATATACGCTTTTCAAGAACTATGGTCTGGCCGTAGTTCCCACTACGCATCTGGTCAAAGATATCAGCGGTATGCTAACGTTTAGCGCTCGCCATGGATCGGATGTAGAGCCTTCCTCTGATTACCCGGATGGAAAGCTGTGTTCCGCTGCCAAAGGTTTGGCGCAGAACACATTGAGCCAGGGACAAGCTTCTCTTGCCGCAAGACTCCTGTACAAGTTTTCCGTAATGCTGGGTATAGCTCAAAAAGAGAGCCGTATTTAGCCGCTTTTAGATGAAGTATGCCTGATAATCAATACTACTACTCCCGCCTCTTTTTAAAATCCTCCAAATGTTATGAAAACATACTCTGCTCAACGCCGTTCATTGTTCTACTTATGGACTGATATCCTTTTATTGAATTGCGCTTACATGATCGCCTCCGGTATCAACTGGTATGGTGCCAGATCTTTTGACGACCAGAATTATTCGGGTCTGCTCGTGATCAGTAATTTGTTATGGATTGTGTGTGTAAATCTGTTTGAGAATTATACACCCTCATTCCATTCGCAAAATAATCTGGGACGCTTCTGGCGACTGTTGCTGACCAGCACGGTACATTTAGTTTGCATGGAGCTTTTTATTTATCTGAGCGGAAATCCAACCCAGATAAGTGAGAACTGGATCTTTGCCGGATACCAGGTCTTTACAATTCTCGTATTTATCGTACACTTTACCATCACTGCTGCGCTATGGCTGCTTAAAAAGTCCCGGGTCATGGTGAAGCGGTACGTTATCGTGGGAGACGAGGATCTGAATGATCTGATAAAGCCTTTCTACGAGAACCATTATCAGTTTGGACACGCGTATTGCGGCTCATTCCAGTTTGATAGCGAACACACGCAACTGGAAAAACTGGAAGATTTTATAGAAACCCGTAAACCTGATTTTGTCTATTGTGCATTGGCTGAGATGAATGCAGATCAAGTTAAAGGTGTGATCAGGCTGGCCGAAAGAAAAAATACGCACCTTCGCCTCGTGCCGGACTATCCGAAATTCCTTTCCGGAAAGCTTCACTCGGGAAGACTTGAAGATTTCCCAATCATCGATGTCAAGACCAAAGCACATACGGGCTCAGACGAGCAATTTACCAAGCGTGCCTTCGATCTGCTGTTCTCTTCCATTGTAATGGTCCTGGGTTTTCCTATATTCTTACTGGTCATGGTTGCTGTGAAGGTTTCTTCCAAGGGCAGCATCTTCTTCTTGCAGGAGCGTACAGGAAGGTGGGGTGAAAAGTTTAAAATTATCAAGTTCCGCACCATGTATAGCGATGCACACACCTACGGACTTCAGCATTCCCTGGGTGCATTGGACCCTCGGATCACAGTGGTAGGCAGATTCCTCCGCCGCACACGGTTAGACGAACTTCCGCAGTTTCTCAATGTGCTCAAAGGCGATATGTCAGTTGTCGGGCCAAGGCCACTTCACAAATATGACGTTGACATGTTAATGGGTGAGGCCAGTCATTCATTTCAGAAGGTCTTGACAATCAGGCCCGGCATTACATCGATCGGGCAGATAAAGGTCGGCTACGCAAGTAACATGTCAGAGAATTTGCTGAGGCTCAAATATGATATGCTCTATCTGAATTCATACAGCCTCACAACGGATATCTATCTGATTTTCCTGACGATCCAGGTAATCCTGCTGGGCAAAGGCAGGTAAATATGTTTTCCTTATTACCGAAGCCCATAGTCAATACAAATTTTTTTACTAGTCCCTACTCTAATGGAAAAGTCTTTCCGAATCAATAATTTCGATCTTATCCGGATCTTCGCTGCTATTCAAGTGTTGATATTCCATACATTTGATCACCTGCATATCCCTACGCCTGACTGGGCGGCCCCATTATTATACTTTCCGGGCGTACCCATATTTTATACCATCAGCGGTTATCTGATCTCAGCTTCCTTTGAGCGCAGCAGCGATCTCAGGCACTATTTTCGCAACCGATTTTTAAGGATCTTCCCCGGGCTCTGGGCATGTTTAATCATAACGATCGGCGTGGCCAGCTTCTTTGGTTTTGATTTTTTTAATAAGGCAGCCTTAATTTGGCTCCTGGGCCAAATGGGTGGAATAATTTATACACCGGATTTTCTGTCTGATTTTGGCTTTGGCTCATACAATGGTAGTCTGTGGACGATTTGTGTAGAGATGCAGTTCTATTTTGTTCTTCCTGTTGTTTACTTTCTCGGCCGGAGGACAAAGCGTTTGAACTTCCTCATCGTTGGTTCGTTTCTTCTGTTTTTTGCTTTCGCCTTCATTGCCAAAATTTATTTCCCCGGCATTGGCACCAGCAGTGAGGTCCGCCTCGAAAAGTTGCTGAGATACACGTACTTTCCCCATTTTTACCTTTTTCTGGCCGGTGTGGTAATGCAGCGCTTTCAGATATACAAATCCAGGTGGATCTATGGAAAAGGGATTTACTGGGTTGCAGGCTTCATTCTCATTAAAATTCTATTTCCAGCCCTTAGTTCTCCCGTGCTTTCCATTTTCTCATTGCTTTACCTGTCAGTATGCACCATTTCAGTAGCTTATTCCGGTGTCGGATTGTCTAAGAGGCTGCTCCAAGGCAATGATATCAGTTATGGCGTTTATATTTATCACGGCCTTATTCTCAATATTCTTGTTTCATTAGGCATGACGGGCAACATAAATTATCTGTGGATTGTGATTTTTGGCGCATGTTTGCTGGGATATCTTTCCTGGATTTTAGTTGAAAAGCCATTTTTGTTAAAAAAAGGAGCTTCGCACGCAAATCCTGTTGCTGCTAAACTTACTGATGTTGCTGTGAGTAGAAGCTAGGAATTTTTGATATATTTTGGCTCTTATTTGTTCTTAACGACTACGAGCCACCACAAACCAATGAAAACCCTCCCCATTTTAGTTGCAAGCCTGTTAATATTTGCATCCTGCCAGTCCAAGAAAACGGATCAGGATAGCCCGGTAGTAGCCAATTCTGACAATGAAAAGCTTCTCAAAGAATACTTTGAGAAGTTCAATCAGCACAATTGGAAAGAGATGGCAGCCATGTATTCCGATACGGCAGAATTTAAAGATCCATCGCTGGGGCAGGGTATTGTCAAACAGTCCCACGAGCAGATCATTAAGAAGTATGGCGAGTTGCAGCAAATGATCCCGGATGTTCGCGACAGTGTTGTTAACATGTATCCTTCCGGCGATGAGCACATGATCGTCGAGTTCATCTCGACGGGCACCGCACCTGACAAGTCAAAATTTACAATGCCCATCTGCACCATTTTTACGATAGTAGACGGCAAGATTACACAGGATTTTACCTACTACGACAATTTTACTGAGTAGGAAAAAGCTTGCCTGTTTATTTGCGCAATGATCGCTAAGAGGGAACTCTGTGGCCAGCTAAATGTTTTTTACTAACAGTATTATTATTGTTAGTAAAAACAGATATGGCAGACAAACTTATTGAAGATATACCTTTTTCCATTCTTGATCTTGCACCGATCACCGAAGGGAATAATGCATCGGTAACATTTAAAAACAGCCTCCGGCTCGCACAGCGTGTCGAAGAGCTGGGCTATAACCGGTACTGGCTTGCCGAGCATCATAATATGGAAAGTGTTGCCAGCTCGGCAACTTCGGTTTTGATCGGCTACATTGCCGGTGGCACAAAGAAAATCCGTGTAGGCAGCGGAGGCATTATGTTGCCCAATCACGCCCCGCTGGTTGTGGCCGAGCAGTTTGGCACGCTTGCCTCGCTTTACCCGGGGCGTATAGATCTGGGACTCGGACGCGCGCCCGGAACCGACCAGGTTACTGCCCGCGCGCTCAGACGCAACTACATGGAATCTGCTCAGGATTTTCCCGATGATGTGATCGCATTGCAGAACTATTTTTCGCCGGACAATAAAAACGCCAAAGTGCGCGCTATTCCCGGTGAAGGAGCAGACATACCCATCTGGATACTGGGCTCGAGTACCGACAGTGCGCAGCTGGCTGCCCACCTGGGATTACCCTATGCATTCGCGAGCCACTTTGCACCGACCCATTTCCTGACTGCTATTGAGCTTTACCGCCGCAATTTCAGGCCCTCTAAATATCTTACCCAGCCATATGTGATGGCATGCGTAAATGTGATTGCAGCAGACACCAATCAGGAAGCAGAGCGGATTGCTACCTCTTTCTTTCAGCTGGCTACGGGCATTATTACAGGCAAACGCCGGCCTTTGCAACCACCCGTGGAAAGCATGGACGGACTTTGGGGCGACTACGAAGAAGCGGCCGTCAGACAAATGATGAAATACACTTTTATCGGTGATCAGAAGAAGATTAGTGCTGACCTGGCTTATTTCCAGCGGCATACGCAGCTTGACGAGCTAATGGTTACCAGCCACATCTATGATCCTGATGCGCGCATCCACAGCTATGAAATCCTGAAAGGCGTTCAGAATCAGGTATTAGCAGCGCATTCAGCATGATGATAACTGCCGGGTAGTCTACTGTTCTGATGGAGGCGGCGTCTTTGTTCCCCATTGCTCGTTGGGCTTATCGCCCATGACAAAGCTTAGGGTGCCGCCTTTCATCAGCTCATCACGATACAGCCAGCAGTTATCCAGAGCAGCTCCGTTGAATCTTGCCGATTGGACATATACATGATCCTTGCCGTTATTTTTTGTTTCAATCACAAGGGTTTTACCATTACCCAAAGTAACGGTAACCTTATCAAATAGGGGACTGCCCAGTTCTATCACCGGCCTTTGATCTGTAAAGCCTTTTACATCAAAGAGTCCCAGTGCATTCATTACATACCAGGATCCGAGCTGGCCCTGGTCCTCATCCTGTCCGTAACCATAGCCATGTATGGGCTCGGTTCCGTAAAATTCACGCCCGATGGCCCGGGTCCATTTCTGGGTCAACCACGGTCTTCCTGAGAAATTAAATAACCAGCTGGTATGCAGATTTGGCTGGTTTCCGTGGTTATAAATGGAATTAACACCGGCAAATGCGTCAATGGTTTTACCGCCGCCAAAGCCGAGCTTTTCAGAAACGGTGAAGATGCTGTCTAGCCTGCTATTGAAGTTGTCTTTACCAATGGCATCGATGAGGCCGGCCGGGTTATGCGGGACGTAGAATGTATATTGTACCGAGTTTCCTTCCTGAAAGCCGCGCCACGGCTGGTAAGGATCAAACTTTGCTATAAAAGTGCCATCTATCTTCTTGGGCTGCATCAGCTTGTTTTGCGGGTTGAAAATATGCCGCCAGCCGTTTGATAGTTTAATGAGCTGACTATAATCCTGGGTCTTACCCAATGCCTTGGCCATCTGCGCGGCGGCAAATGCGCTGAAACTGTATTCCAGAGTATGTGATCCTGAAAAGTTAGACCTGGTGGAATCGGTGATAAAATCCTGTCCTGTCCGCTCTAAAAAAGGCACGTAGCCATACGCTGCAAAGGCTTTGGTATCCAGCTTACCAGCGCCGACGGGCCGATTTTTATAATTTAGCTCGTTTGCCTTGATCGCATTATAGGCAAATTCCACATCGTAATTGCGGATACCTGCATTGTAGGCGCCTGCGATGGCCAGCCCCACAAAGTTGGTTCCTACGCCTGATACAAATTCACTGTTGGCAATGCCATCACCAAACCAGCCCTTATCCTTGAAAATTTGCAAATGTGTATTGACAAAACTGCCATACCACTCGGGGTAGGACAGGGCCCACAGCTGGGTAATGTTCCAAAAGGCGCCCCATATAGCATCTGTGTTGATGAATTCGTAGGGCAGGTTCTTACTGTTTTGTACCGGAAGTTGCCCCGTCTTTCCACCGTGCATGGGGTAGGCGCCGTTGACATCGCTGGCAATGCCCCTTCCCAGTAAGGCGTGATAAAGACCGGTGTAAAATTTGATTTTGTTTTGCTCATCGCCGTCTTCAACTGCAATTTTGCCCAACTGCTGCTGCCAGACGGTCTGGGCTTGCGCTTTGGCCTTCTCAAAAGACAAGCCCTGTGCCTCAGCAAGAAAATTTTGTTTTGCGTTCTGAATAGAGGTGTAAGACAGGCCGGTTTTAACTTCAATGATTTCCTTATCTTTTGTCTGATAGTGAAGTGCCAGGCCCGCACCCTTGCCTGCCGAACTACGCTGGTTTGCCATTATCTTATCAGTAGTGAAAGCTGTAACTGAGGCTGGCTTTTTGCTGAGCTCACCATAAAAGAACATGGCGATTTTTCCCTTAGGATCATATATCTTCACATATTTGGGATAGGTGATCACGTAGCCTTCAAAGTGCGTATCATCAAGCATTTTAATGCGGGCATCTGTTACAATGTCGCTTTCGCCCTGCTTGTTTCCAATATCAAGGATAATGTTAGATTGCTTGTGTTCTGGGAATGTATAGCGCTGGAAACCAACCCTTTTGGTGGCCGTAAGCTCAGCGGTAATCTTATAATCCTCCAATAAAACCTTGTAGTAACCGGGCTGGGCCACCTGGCTTTTTCGGTCAAAGCCGGAACGATAACCTGTATGGGCAGAATCCAGATCACCCGGCTTGGTTTTAAGCGGTCCGGTTGCCGGCATATAGCTTACACCGCCTACCTGCCACTCATGAAAATGAACAAAACCTTCTATCGAATTTTGGCGCGTATCATAGCCAACGGCTTCCCATCCCGATGGATTGCCATAATGCCCGTTTGTAGAGGGAGCAAGCTTAGCCATGCCGTAAGGAACCGCAGCTGGTGTATAAAAAAACCAGCGGCTATGTGCAGTACCAATGTTTGGATCGACATATTTAAGAAAACTTTGCGCCTTAGCATGATGATATGCTGATAAGAACAACAGCCAGGCAATAACAACACGGATTTTGGCTTTCATAAAGGTAGATTAGTAATCGCTTTTGGATCTTGTTTATAAACTTATGATCTTTTGTTTGTATTTTTCAATGTGTCAACATGCTGATCACAGATTCAGGCAAAATTTACCTAAACTATTTTTGTTTCACCATAATTTCTATACATTTAAATGTTCATACATACGAACATATTGTTTAGCGCTGACATTTATCGCAAACGAATGAAACTGCAACCCTTCTTTATTTATAGCATGCTGACTCTGCTGACGGCACTATCTTCCTGTGGCGGACAAAAGGTGCAGGATGAGGTCCATATCAATGAAAAGGAATTTACAGCAGAAGCTGATTCGGAGTGGACCAACATGTTCCTTAGAAAATCAGGATGGTTCGGCGGTGACGGGATATTTGCTATTCCGCTGTCGGGCCGCGATAGTGAGAAAAATGACAGTCTGCTGTTTCTGTTCAGTGATACAATGGTGGGAGAAATTCAGGGAGATTCCCTGCAGCCGGGCTTTGTCATGGTCAATAACTCTGTGTCGCTTTTGAAGGGTAAAACGGCTGATTCCTCCAAGATGGCATTCAAAATAGCCAGCCAAAACGGAACCTATAAAGCCATTTTCAGCCCTAAATCAAACAAGCCGGAAAAAGACACCTACTTTTGGCTGGGCGACGGGTTTGTTAATCCCGATGCAGGTAAAGACCTTTTTATTTTTGCTTATCAAATCACCAATACGCACGATAAATCGCCTTTTCCTTTCAAGGAAACGGGTAATGTATTGATCCGCGTGCCAGCCGGAAGTCCTTTTCCTTATGCCGACCAGCAGCAAAAACCGCTTCCATTCAATGACTACAAAGGTGAAGGGGAGACCATATCTTTTGGAGCAGGCATTTTTAATAACAGTGCGTCTGCGGGAGAGGCCGAGCCGGATGGTTTTGCATATGTTTATGGGATAAAAGGCAAAAGTAAGCAGCTCGTCTCTGCCCGGGTTAAGCCCGAACGGATCGATTCCTTCGGCGAATGGGAGTTTTGGAATGGCCGGGGCTGGTCAAAGGATGTCAAGTCCGTGAAAGCATTGAGCGATTCGGTCTCCAATGAGATGAGCGTAAGCCGGCTGGCCAAAGGCAAATACGCATTGGTTTATCAGCTGGGCAGTATTTTTCCCCAGATTTGCATGCAGCTCGGCCCCACGCCCGTAGGCCCGTTCGGTCCCAGGATTGTGCTTTATAAAACCACAAATGATATCCAGGACCCGGATTTGTTTACTTATAATGCCAAAGCGCACCCGGCATTGTCAGCGCCGGGTGAGCTGCTGATTTCCTATAATGTAAATAGTTTTAAATTTTTTGAGATCATCACAAAAAAACCTAACCTGTATCGCCCGCGGTTTGTAAGGGTTAAGTTCAGCCAACAATCTTCCCAACCAAACCACTGAGTATGATAAGCGAAGAGACCGATACATTACCAGCTAAAAACCGGCTGCCCTACATCATGCTCATTACCAGCGTTGCTGCATTCGGAGGCTTTCTTTTTGGCTACGATACGGCCGTGATCGCCGGGACGATTGGTTACCTGCAAGTCAAGTTTAATTTGTCTCCGCTGATGGTGGGCTGGGCTGCCAGCAGTGCCATATGGGGTTGTGTGCTGGGAGCCATGTCGGCGGGTTATCTCAGCGACCGCTACGGCCGCAAGGCCGTTCTGATTGCAACAGCAGTTCTTTTTGCGCTGCCCGCCTACGGCTCAGCGGTTGTCAATGATCTGACGAGCTTCATTATCATGCGGCTGCTTGGGGGCATTGGGGTAGGGGCAGCTTCCATGCTGTGCCCGATGTACATTTCAGAGATTGCCCCTTCGCGCCTGCGGGGCCGCCTGGTGACGCTCTACCAGCTTGCCATCGTGCTGGGAATTAACATTATATATGTTATTAATCTGAAAATAAGCCAGGCGGGTGATCAGGCCTGGAACATTGAATACGGCTGGCGGTATATGCTGGGCTCGGAGGTGATTCCGGCCGTAGTGTTCTTTATATTATTGTTCTTTGTGCCCGAAAGTCCGCGGTGGCTGGCAGCACAGGCCAAAGATGAAGCCGCTAAGAAGATCCTCGAAAAGATCAACGGTAAAGCCGTTGCCCAGCAGATATTCACAGAGATCTCCGAAAGTCTGCGCGACGAAAAAGGCAGGCTAAGCGATTTATTGGACCCAAAGCTTCGTAAGCCACTTTTGATCGGTATTGTGCTGGCGCTTTTCTCACAGATTACCGGCATCAATGCAGTCATTTATTATGCACCCGAAATATTCAAAAGCATTGGTTTTGGCGCCGAATCGGCTTTTACACAGACCATCATTATCGGCGTAGTCAACATGCTTTTTACATTGGTGGCCATCTGGCTTATCGATCGGGCCGGCAGGCGAAGTCTTCTGATCTGGGGTGTGGCCGGCATGATCATCTGCCTTTTTGCCACAGGAATCTGCTTTTATTTCCATTTCGACAAAGGCCCTTGGGTGCTACTATTTATCCTGGGCTACATTGCCAGTTTTGCCGTATCGCTGGGGCCCATTCCCTGGGTGCTGATGTCTGAGATATTCCCCACCAAGATCAGGGGGATTGCTATGTCAGTGGCTAC
The DNA here is from genome assembly GCF_021502625.1 of Dyadobacter sp. CY351. Lineage (NCBI taxonomy): Bacteria > Pseudomonadati > Bacteroidota > Cytophagia > Cytophagales > Spirosomataceae > Dyadobacter > Dyadobacter sp. CY351. The sequence continues at coordinate 41,931 of NZ_JAKFFU010000005.1, forward strand.
ATTGATATTATGGATAGGTGTTGTGGCCATCACGCAGCTTACGCCCTATTTTTTGGGAACATTCGGCGGGGCGGTTACATTCTGGATTTTCATGGTGAATGCAGTCATTATCTGGATTTTTACAATTAAAAAAATCCCGGAAACCAAAAACAGGACCCTGGAAGAAATTGAAAGAAGCTGGTAGGGGATCAAAGAATAAACTGGGAAAGGCTATTGCAGAATCTGAAATGAAAGACATTTTTATAGGAGTTGATTTTGGCGGCACCCGCATTAAATTGGGGATTGTTTTTCAGGGGCAGATCATTGCCGATGCCAACATTGAAGCGGCCTCCGAGCTGAGCTTTGAGCAAAGGCTCGCCGGTATTGCTTTGGAGATGAAGCATTTGCTATCACAAGGTGCATACAGGCTGATAGGGATCGGTTTTGCCTTTCCCGGCATTGTCAATTTTTATACAGGCAGGATTTTATCCAAATATGTAAAATATCCGGGCGCTGAAAATGTAGATCTGCAAGCGTGGGCAAAAGTGAATTTTAGCGTTCCCATAGCCGTTGAAAATGATGCCAGGGCCGCACTCATTGGGGAATGGAAACATGGCGCTGGCATGATGAGCACCGATCTGGTGCTGGTAACGCTGGGAACCGGCGTAGGCACAGGCGCCCTGGTCAATGGCGCGCCGCTGCGGGGAAAGAACTTTATAGGCGGTAACCTGGGAGGGCATTCCACCATCAATTTTGAGGGCAGCATCTGCAACTGCGGCAATGTGGGCTGCGTGGAAAGTGAAAGCTCCACCTGGGCGCTGACCCGGATTGCAAAAGCATCTTCCGAATTTGCTTCAAGCAAACTGGCAGAGTTACAGACCATTGATTTTAAAAACTTGTTTGAGCTGGCAGCTCAGGGCGACGCGCTGGCCATAACATTGCAGGAGCGCTGCCTGAAAGTCTGGTCGTTATGCGTGATTAACCTGATCCATGCCTATGATCCCCAGAAAGTTATTTTTGGCGGGGGGATCATCAAAAGCAGTCACATTATTTTGCCCTATATCAAAGAAATGCTCGATAAGCACAGCTGGATTGGCTCTGGCGATGTGGATCTGGTTGTGGCTGCCCAGCCTGAGCATGCGGGGATATTGGGTGTATATGAATTATTGAAACAAAAAATTACTGATAATGCAATCGAATTACGATAAGTATCCATACGTAGAAATTAGTGAATCCTCGGAGCTGTGTTTTGCTGGCTGGCAGCATATTTTCGATGAAATAATGCGGCTCGCTGAGCTGAAAGGCCAAAGCAAAACCGTGATCTGCATGGACGTGTATCATGGCGTGGACGCAGCAGAAATGCTGGATGCCATAAAGGCGCATCTGCCAGCAGCCACAGTTATCCAAACAAATGCTTGCCTGAAAGATGCAGCTCAGATCCAGCAAATGGTGTTTCCGTATGTAACCGATGATGCTATTTTTGGCAGAATCAATAATCTGCAAATCCATGACTTTTTTGATGGGCCCAAGCTGGAAAAACAAAAAGACCAGATTCGAGATTTAGCCTCAGGCACAGTGGTGGTTTTCGGAGAAGGAGCGGCGCTGTTTGCCGATGCCGACATTTTAATTTACGCAGACCTGGCGCGCTGGGAAATCCAGAAGAGAATGAAGCGCGGACAGGTAGGCAATTTTGGCGTCAATAATCTTGATGAGAGCTTTGCAGCAAAATACAAACAGGGTTATTTTCTGGACTGGCGGGTTTTTGACAGGCATAAGCTCTCCTTTTTTGATCAGATAGACTTTTTCATGGATGCCAACATTGCCGGCGAGCCCAAAATGCTGGGCGCTGAGACATACCGCAGCGGCTTGGACCAGGCCGTCGGGCGGCCCTTCCGGGTCGTGCCTTTCTTTGATCCAGGCCCGTGGGGTGGACAATGGCTGAAAGAAGTGGCCGATCTGGACCGTGATGAAATTAACTATGCCTGGGGTTTTGACTGCGTTCCCGAAGAGAACAGTCTGCTTTTTAAGATTGGTGAGCATTTTTTCGAGCTTCCCTCGATCAACCTGGTTCTCACCCGGCCGCAGCAGCTGCTTGGGCAGGCAGTCTACAACGAGTTTGGAGCCGAATTTCCGATCCGCTTCGATTTTCTGGACACCATGCAGGGCGGTAATCTGAGCTTGCAGGTGCATCCCACGCGGGCATATATCCAGGAGCATTTCGGCATGAGCTATACCCAGGATGAGAGTTATTATTTCCTGGAAGCAGACCAGGATGCCTGCGTATATCTGGGAACACGTAATAATGTAGATGCGGCGACCATGATTGCCGACCTGGAAAAAGCCCAGAAAGAATTAACTGATTTTGATACAGAGAAATATGTCAACAAACTGCCTGTAAAAAAGCACGACCACATTCTGATTCCTGCGGGGACTATCCACTGCTCTGGCAAAAATGCTGTGGTGCTGGAAATTTCGGCCACACCCTACATTTTTACTTTCAAATTGTGGGATTGGGGCCGGTTGGGCATGGATGGCAAGCCGCGGCCCATCAACATTGAGCACGGCAAAAATGTGATCGATTACAGCAGGGATGAGGATTGGGTAAGGCAGCATTTGGTGAATAACGTTACCAGCATTTCGCTCAATGGTCATCTCAAAGAGGAATCGACCGGCCTGCATGAATCGCAGTTCATTGAGACCCGCAGGCATTGGTTTGATTCGAAAGTAACGCACTATACCCACGGAACACTGAATGTGGTCAATCTGGTGGAAGGCAGCCAGGTGCTTGTGGAAAGTCCGGATAATCTGTTTGAGCCTTACGTGATCCATTATGCTGAAACCTTTATAGTGCCGGCTAGTGTGGCAGTTTACACCATTACGCCAGCGGGCAATGCGGCAGGGACCAAATGCGCCACGCTGAAAGCATACGTGAGAACTTAGCGGGTCTGGTTGCTTGAAAGGCATCTGAATTCGCTATTTTTGTGATTCTCTACTCAATTTGTCGACCATGAAATTTAGCATAGATCATAAAAGCCCGGTTCCATTACATATTCAGGCAGAAAACCTGCTGCGGACGATGATCAATGATCCCGAGCATTTAAATGGTAAATTCCTTCCCAACGAGGTGGAGCTGGCCAAGCAGTTGGCTATATCCAGGTCTACGCTGCGTCAGGCGCTCAATAAATTGGTGTACGAGGGATTACTGATCAGAAAAAAAGGAATTGGCACCAAAGTAGCAGAGCCGGTAATAAGCTCAAAATCAAAGAACTGGCTGAGCTTTACCCAGGAAATGAATGCCAGGGGGATCAATGTCAAAAATTTTGAGCTGCATGTTACCTGGGTTACGCCTGATGAGAAAACAGCCAACTTTTTTGACATAGATCCCTCCAAAAAGATCCTGAAACTCGAACGGCTCAGGGGTAAAGTGGAAGGGCCCTTTGTTTACTTCATTTCCTATTTCCATCCCCGGGTGGGCCTGACTGGGGAGGAAGATTTCAAGCGGCCGCTTTACGACATTCTAGAAAAAGACCATTTGGTTGTCGCCACGCTTTCCAAGGAAGAAGTTGGCGCCATTGCTGCCGATAAATTTATTGCCGCAAAGCTGGAAGTGGAGGTAGGAAGCCCGATTTTGTTTAGAAAACGTTTTGTCTTTGATCAGGGCGACAGGCCCATTGAATACAACCTGGGCTATTACCGCGCCGACAGTTTTGTCTACACCGTCGAAAGCGTACGGGAATAATATAGCATTCAAATATAATCATGCTGCGTTTACAGCTAAGCGTTAGGCTACGGTCTGCGATGGATGCGCCTATATAGGTATCTCGCCTAAGTGTAGTAGCAGCTTTCGCGTCTATCTTCCTATCAACCTTCCTTTCCCATTTCTGTATAAAATGTCATTATTTCTTTAAAATATATTAGGAGTCCTTGTTTTTCAAAAATATGTTTATATGTTTGTACATATGTAAAATGTATTGAGATAGAGTGCTTTGCGTACTGATTAAATCCTAAATCCTCACTTCGTGGGAAAAAAGCCATTTAACCACTAACTGCTTTTATGAAACCAAAACTACTTGCAAAAAACGGGCGGAGATCGTTGAGCACCTGTCTGGGCTTGGCACTGGGAATCTTTCTGGCCTCTGCCGTGCAGGCCGCTATCCCCCTGCACAAGGCCTCTGGCTCCATTAAAGATGTCAAAGGGGCCCGCACCGCGGCAGAACAGACCATTACCGGAATGGTTACGGACGAAAACAATGCGGGCATACCAGGCGTAAACGTGCTGGAAAAAGGAACTACCAATGGTGTGGTTTCGGATGCCAATGGAAAGTATTCGATACAGGTGAAAGGCGCTGGCAGCGTGCTGGTATTTTCCTACATTGGCTACATTACCAAAGAGTTAACGGCAGGATCGCAGGCCGCTTTGGACATTCAAATGGAGGTTTCCTCCCAGGAGCTGAGCGATGTAGTGGTGGTGGGTTACGGAACCCAGAAAAGATCCGAGCTCACCAATGCAGTCGTGCAAACAACGGGTGCGGAGATCAAAAAATCCAGCGCAGCATCCCTATCCAACTCGCTGGCCGGAAGGATGGCAGGCGTGTATGTGACCCAAAGGAGCGCTGCCCCGGGTTTTGACGATGCCCAGATCCTGGTCAGGGGCGCCAGTACTTACCGCAACACCTCCGCCCTGATTGTAATCGACGGCGTTGCCAATGCAGATCCCGATGGTTTAAACAGGCTTGATCCCAATGATATAGAGTCAATTTCGGTGCTCAAAGATGCTTCGGCGGCAATATATGGGGCGCAGTCGGCGGGCGGCGTGATCCTGGTTACCACCAAGAGAGGCGTGACGGGCAAGCCCGCGTTTGATTTTTCCACAACGCAGTCCTGGCAGTCGCCGACTATGAAGGTCCAATCAGCCGATGCATTCCAGTATATGCAGGCCCTCAATGACCGCAGGGCCCTGGAAGGGACACCGGCCGACTTTCCTGACGCGTTGGTAGAATCATTCCGGAACGGAACAAGAAGGCCTGAGGACTGGTGGAAGGCATTGATCGGCCCGCCCGTCAGGCAGACCAGATACTCGCTGACTATGCGCGGAGGAACGGATAAGGTGCGCTATTTTGTGTCTCTGGGTACGGCCAGCCAGGGGGGGATTCTTCGTGGCGACAACAAATCCAAGCTCAGACAATATAATGTAAGAAGCAATGTGGATGTGACCGTAACCAAAGACCTGGAAGTAGGCCTGGACCTGTCGATCCGTGAAAAAGCAACGCAAACGCCTCAGGGCGGCCCGGGCGGGGAAGTAGGCTCGCTGGCCACCACCAGCCCTTTGCAGGAAGCCTATATTGGAGGCGATTACCGTTATCCGGGAGAAGGATGGTCGCATCTGAACCCCGCCGCCCGCCTGCTGAGCCCGGGTTACCGCAAATACAAAACCGATGTAGCCAGCGGAACAGTCCGCTTCAAGTACAATATGTCCTTTCTGGAAGGATTCAGTATCGATGGCTATTTGTCTGTTGTCAAAACCGTGGGATACGATAAGCAGTTTAATTACATCTGGCCTTATTTTGAAAAAGATCCGGATGGCAACATTGTAGAAAAGCAGTCCAGATCCGTAGAGGACATCGGCTTGCGCGAAGATTTCAGACAAAGCCTGCGCACCACCGGAAATGTGAAGCTCAATTATAACAGGACGTTTGCACAGGATCACAAACTCTCAGCTTTCGTGGCTTATGAGCAGATGACTTATGATGATAACACTTTCTTTGCCCAGCGTCTGGGTTACGATTCCCCGCTGATCGATCAGCTATTTGCCGGCACTACCAACCGCCTGAACTGGAACAATGATGGTTCTGCCACAGAGTCGGCCCGCCAGAATTTTTTCGGACGGTTAAGCTATGATTTTAAGCAAAAATATCTGTTCGGCTTCAGCGCCCGCTACGACGGTTCGCCTATCTTTCCAAAGGACAAACGTTTTGGGTTTTTCCCGCAGGTTTCAGCAGGCTGGGTGATCAGCAACGAGGCGTTTATTCCAAAAAATGTGCTTAGCACTTTGAAATTAAGGGCTTCCTGGGGAAAGCTGGGTAACGACCGGGTGGATCCGTTCCAATACATTGCCGCTTACGGGTATACCGACGGATGGGTTGTCAACGGCGTAGACGCGCGCGGTATCGCCGTGCAATCCACGCCTAACCCCAACATTACCTGGGAAGTGAGCGAGAAAACGGACATTGGTCTGGAAGCAGCTTTCCTTAATAACCGCCTGACCTTCGAGCTGGATCTTTTCCAGAACAAAACTTCAAACATTCTGGGAAAAAGACAGGCCTCGATTCCGAGTTACACCGGGCTGCTTCTGCCCGATGAAAACATTGGTAAAATGAACAGCCAGGGCATCGAGCTTCAGGCAGGTTACCGGCACAATTTCTCAGATCTGACCGTGCGGGTCAACGGAAACTTTTCTTATAACAAAAACAAGATCATTTACTTCGACGAAACGCCCCAGGCAGAAGAGTATCAAAAGCTGGAAGGTGAGCCTTTCGGATCCAGGCTGGTATACAAATCCGTCGGCATATACCGCACCCAGCAGGACCTGGATAACAATGTTAATTATCCCGGAGCATCATTGGGCGGTTTGATTTTCGCCGATCTGAATGGGGACAAGATCATCGACAGCAATGACCAGTATATGTTCAACTCGACCTATAATACGGACGCAAATAATGTCACCACTGTTTTTCCAAGTACGCAGTATGGACTGAGCATTGGGATGAATTACAAGAATTTTGACCTGGCCATGCTTTTGCAAGGACAAAGCGGTGCAAAGTTCCGTCTGAGCAATGGATTCAACTCGGGCGCTGGTGGTAATGGTTTGGAGTACGTGGCGCTCAACAGCTACACATTATCCAATGTAAACGCGGAACTTCCGATGATCTCGCCGACAGGCTTTGCAGGCTCAGACAGCGACTTTTATTACCGCACTGCCACGTGGATGCGTATGAAGAACGTTCAGCTGGGCTACACGCTTCCCAAAAGCCTGCTTTCAAAAGTCCGGATCGCAGCATTCAGGGTGTACGTTTCGGGCGACAACATCTTTATGGTATTTAATTCCCTTAAAAAATACGGTAATGGTGATCCCGAATTCCTGAGCGGGAACGGCAGCGCTTATCCCAACATGAAAACGCTGAGCTTCGGAGTTAATCTTACCTTTTAATCTGAGAACGACCTATGAAATATTTCATCAAAAATAGATTGGTAAAAAGGGCGCTGAGTATCTCATTTATCGGCATCATTGCCACGGCAACCTCCTGTAATGTTCTGGACAAAAAGCCGCTTGATGCCATATCCGACGAAGCGGTTTTCAATGATGCCGTGTTTTTGCAAAACTATGTTTACAACATTTATAATGGCATCAAGCCGCCCTGGGCGCCGGGTACCGGAGGCTTTGACGCCCTGACCGACATTGCTGTCAATCAGCCCGAAACCCACGAGCGCTCAGCCGGTATCCGCAATTATCTGGAAGGCAACCTGACGGCTGACAATGTCAATGATCTGCTTTCAGTTGCCAAGGAACAGCCCGTGCCTATCCCGCTCTGGGACTACGAGTATGGCTTCATCCGGAAGGCGAATGTGTTTTTTGAAAATATAGAAAGCTCTGCCATCGCCGAAGACAAGCTGGGTCCCATGAGAGGAGAAGTGCATTTTCTGCGTGCCTGGATGTATTTTGAGCTCATGCGCACATTTGGCGGTGTGCCCATTGTTACAAACAGCTTTCAGCTAAATTCGGAAACCTTTGATGTGCCCAGAAACAGCTTTGAGGAATGCGCCCAGTTTATACTCAGTGAAACGGATCTTGCCATAGGTTTTCTGGATGGCCTGCCGGTAAATACAGGGAAAATCAGCAAGGCCGCAGCACTGGCCTTCAAGGCCCGGGTGCTGCTATATCTGGCCAGTCCGCTGAATAACCCAACCAAAGACCTGGCCAAATGGAAGGCCGCCGAGGCTGCCACCAAAGCCGTCCTCGATCTGGGTTTTACCTTGCACCCGCAGTATGCCGAGCTTTTCAAGAAACCATTGAAAACCGACGAGACGATCTTTGGCAAATCATTTACGCCCGCAACCAGAATACCAGGCTGGGGTTACAATTATGATTACTGGCCCAGCGGCTTTGACGCCCAGCAGCGGCTTGTTCCGACCCAGAATTTTGTCAATATGTTCCAGCTCAAAAATGGTGAATATCCCTATCTGGCAGACGGCGTGACCGTGAATCCAGCCTCCGGGTATGATCCTCAAAAGCCCGAGAAAAACCGCGACCCGCGTTTCTATGATGCCGTCATTTATCCGGGAGCAGGTCCGCTTAACATTATCGACGGATCAAAAAGCACGGTGCGCACTTATGAATATTGGGAAGATGCCAATCCCAACCCCGACAATGCAGCTCCCTACATTAACCCCAATAAGGTGGATCCCAAAAATGGCCAGAACCTTTTTGACTTTGGCAGGGATTCGAAAACCTATTGGGTGAAAGGCCTTACTCCCTTCCACTGGCGCGTGCAGACAGGTTATACATTCAAAAAAACGGATGACTTCGCAGGGCCGCGCGCAAGCTACGATAATGATTACAACCAGGTCATCGTATTTATGCGCTTAACCGAGTTTTATCTGAACTATGCCGAAATACAAATTGCTTTGGGAAATGAGGCCATGGCCAGAGCGTACATCAACAAGGTTCGCAAAAGATCCTCTGTGAACATGCCCGATATCAAAAGCACGGGAGCAGCACTTGTCAGGGATTACCGCAACGAAAGGGCCATCGAGCTGCATCTGGAAGATTCGCGCTTTTTTGATCTGATGCGCTGGAAGGCGGCGCCCGGACATGTGGACATAGCCGTACGCGGACTGACCAAAGTAACCATGGACTGGACAGGGGCCAAGCCCGGTGATGCCCTCGGAAAGCTTACCTACACGTATGGCATCATTCCCGAAGCTGAGGTGAGAAAACCATGGAAAGGGGATCATTACTATCTGTTTCCGATCCCCAACACCGAGATCAGAAAAAGCAACGGGGCGCTTAAACAAAACCCTGGTTACTGATCATCTAGCTTTTAGTTAGGTTAGATAAATCCTTTCACGTACTTTATCAATGGCCGGGCATTGCTCTGCCATTGATTTTTTCAATGGTATTCCGTTTTAAAGCATCCCCGGATAAGTAGCGATACTTTGTATGTACAAAGTATATGGTTTAGCATTGAATTGCCATTAAATAATTTAACTTTGTATTTAAATATTTGGCTTAAAGCAATATTGTGCTGATAAAGTTGCGTTAGCTAAGTAGTTTGTACAAACATAGTATGTAACGGCAGGCTTTGTGAGCCTGTTTTAGATATGAAAAAAAAGCTTTTCCTTTTCCTGGCATTGAGTAGCGTAGCCTTTTTTGTGGTCGTCTCCTGCTTTCAAAAAAATAATACTTTACAAAAAGGCGGCAGTGAAGGGCTTGTGAGCTACAATTTTGACATTCGTCCGATCCTTTCCGACAAATGCTACGCCTGCCATGGCCCGGATGCAAACAAACGCGAGGCGGGCCTCAGGCTCGATGTAGCCGAAAATGCTTATGCGAAGCTGAAAGATGGAAAAGGGGTTGCGATTTTTCCGGGTAAGCCCGAGCAATCAGAGGTTTATAAAAGGATCACTTCGGTGGATCCGGCCTATCAGATGCCCACTCCGGAATCACACCTGGGCTTACTGAGTGAAACTGAAATTGGTCTGGTTCGTAAATGGATCGAGCAAGGGGCCAAGTATGAAAAGCACTGGGCATTTACAGCGCCGGTTTTGCCGGCTCTGCCCGAAATTTCAGATAAAGAGTGGCCCAAGAATGAGATCGACCATTTTGTTTTGCAAAAGATGGAAGGGGCTGGGCTTGCTCCCAACGAGCAGGCTGACAAAAGCCACCTGCTCAAAAGGGTTTCGCTGGATCTGACGGGCCTGCCGCCGACACTGGATTTACAGAACCGTTTCGCAGCTGATGAAAGCGGCAATGCCTATGAAAAGGTCGTCGATGAGCTGCTCAGCCAGAAAGCCTATGGAGAGAAAATGGCAATTTACTGGCTGGACGTGGCGCGCTATGCCGATTCTTACGGCTATCAGGATGATGAAGTGCGCACGCAGTGGCCATGGCGCGACTGGCTGATCAGTGCATTCAATAAAAACATGCGCTATGATCAGTTTCTGACCTGGCAGATTGCCGGTGATATGCTGCCTAATGCAAGTAAAGAGCAGATTTTGGCAACCGCATTTTTCCGAAATCATAAATACACCGAGGAGGGTGGCGTAATTCCCGAGGAGTACAGGATCGAATACAACATTGATAAAACCAAAACATACAGTACGGGTGTGCTGGGGCTTACTGTTGAATGCGCCCAATGCCACGATCACAAGTATGACCCCATCTCACAGGAAGATTATTACCGTCTTTTCGCGTTTTTCAATAATTCCAAAGAGCTTGGCTTTGAAGGAGATATCTCGCGCACAAAGCCGGCGAAAAACCCTATTCTGCGTATTTCAGACGAGGAGGCTAAATCCCTTTTGACATTTATCAACAAGCCTGATACGAGCCTGCTGATGGTGTCGGTGATGGGAGACCGTGATACGCTCCGGCCCACCCATATTCTAAACCGCGGCGTGTATGATGCGCCTGGCCGCGTGGTTACGGCCTCCGCGCTGCCTGCGGTAATGAAATTTGATACCAACGGACTTCCTCAAAACCGATTGGGCCTGGCCAAATGGACGACCAGCAAGAGCAACCCGCTTACTGCCCGCGTTTTTGTAAACCAGATATGGCAGGAATTTATCGGACGGGGCATTGTAAAAAGCACAGGCGATTTTGGAATGCAGGGTGATTTGCCTACTAATCCTGCGCTGCTGGATTGGCTCGCAGTTGACTTTATGAACCATGGCTGGGATATAAAAAGGCTTGTTAAACAGATTGCAACATCGGCTACCTACCGCCAATCGGCCAAGATTACCGAGCAGAAGCTCAAAGCGGATCCTGACAATATATTCCTGTCGCGCGGGCCGCGTTACAGGCTTCCTGCCGAACTGGTCAGGGATATGGTGCTTTCTACGAGCGGGTTATTGGTATCCAAAATAGGAGGGCCCAGCGTAAAGCCTTACCAGCCAAAAGGATTATGGGAAGCGGCTACCTCGGGCAGGGGCACATTGAAAACCTACCAGCAGGATAAAGAGCAGGCATTATACCGAAGGGGAATGTATACATTCATCAAGCTGACGGTTCCGCCGCCGTCCATGATTATTTTTGATGCCAGCAACCGCGATCATTGTGAGATCAAGCGCTCCAAGACCAATACACCCTTGCAGGCGCTGGTTATGCTCAATGATCCTACGGTTCTGGAAGCATCCCGGGTTTTGGCAGAAAGGCTTACAGCCAAATCAACCAATATTGAAACCAACATTAAGGAATCTTTTCAGAGAATCGTCTGCCGCCAGCCTACGGATAAGGAAGTCAAGCTGCTTACCGAGTATTATAACAGTGAAGCTTCCATGTTTGCAAAGGACAAAAAGCATGCTTTCAAAGTATTGAATGTGGGTGAGTACCCAAGGAATGAAAAGGTAAATGAAGTACAGGCGGCCGCCCTGATGCGGGTGATCAATACACTGTACAACATGGAAGAAACCATTACAAAAGGCTGATTAACAGCTTCAAATCATGGAAAAACAAGTTTTTGATTACGGACTCAATACCACACGAAGACACTTTTTGTCCAAAATGAGTTTGGGCCTTGGAGGCGCTGCTTTGGGCTCGCTGCTGATTCCTGACCTGTTTAAGGGAAGCGGCGGGGAAGTTAATTCGGATGCGATCATGGCAGGCCTGCCGCATTTTGCGCCAAAAGCCAAACGCGTGATTTATCTCTTTCAGAACGGGGCGCCTTCGCAGCTGGACTTGTTTGATTACAAACCCATGCTCAATAAAATGCACGGGCAGGACCTGCCCGAATCCATACGCGGTACGCAGCGCTTAACGGGGATGACGGCCAATCAGGCGAAATTTCCGCTGGCAGGCTCCGTTTTTAATTTTAAACAATACGGAAAATCAGGTGCCTGGATGAGCGAGCTGCTGCCGCATATGTCTGGCATAGTAGATGATCTTTGCATCATTAAAACATTAAATACCGAGGCCATTAACCACGATCCGGCCCTGACGTTTTTTCAGACGGGCGCCCAGGTAGGTAACCGGCCAAGCTTCGGCTCCTGGCTGAGTTACGGGCTGGGCAGTGAAAATCAGAATCTTCCGGGTTTTTGCGTGCTGCTTTCCCGTGGTAAAGGAAATGGCCAGGGCGTTTATTCCAAGTTGTGGACGAATGGCTTTCTGGATTCAGTGCACCAGGGCGTGCAGTTCAGCAGTGGTGAAAATCCGGTTTTGTATTTAAATGATCCTGAGGGCATGGACAGGACCCAGCGCCGTAAGATGCTCGATAAGCTCTCTGAGCTCAACCAGGGAACGTATAATGAGTTCGGTGATCCTGAAATTACGGCCAAAGTCCAGCAGTATGAAATGGCTTTCCGGATGCAGACAGCCGTTCCGCAAATCACTGATATGAGCAAGGAGCCCGAGTCCATTGTCAAAATGTACGGCCCCGAATGTCTCGTGCCGGGCACTTATGCGGCCAATTGTCTTCTGGCCAGAAAACTCTCCGAGCAGGGCGTACGCTTTGTGCAGCTCTATCATCAGGGCTGGGATAGCCATGGCGGGCTGCCGAATGAAATCAAAGGCCAGTGCATGGATGTGGACCAGGCCTCGGCAGCGCTGGTGACGGACTTAAAACAACGCGGGCTGCTGGATGAAACGCTGGTGATCTGGGGAGGGGAATTTGGCCGGACCAACTATTGCCAGGGAACACTGACCAAAGACAATTACGGGCGCGACCACCACCCGAGGGCATTCACCGTGTGGATGGCAGGCGGGGGCGTAAAACCTGGCATCGTTTACGGCGAAACGGATGAATTTGGCTACAACATTGCCAAAGACCCGGTGCATGTGCACGATTTTCACGCTACGATACTCAACCAGCTGGGTCTGGATCATGAAAAACTGGTTTATAAACACCAGGGACGCCGTTACCGCCTGACGGATGTGGCAGGCAAACTGGTAAAAGGTATTATTGCGTAAATAAAAGCTTACAATGCGCCGATTTGTATCAGATTGGAAAGGGTTGATTTTCAACGCAGCCCTTTTTCTGAATGGGTTACTCGTTTTTCTCTTGATTTTCGAAAGCCGCTTTGCGGTTCCGTTTTGGATGCAAGCCGTGGGAAGGATGCACCCCTTGGTGCTGCACTTTCCGCTGGTGGTGCTGATTTTGTACAGCATTTGGGTCGTAGCCATCGAAAGGCCGGACTCTACGCGCTGGAATGCCGAGATTGCCGATACCCTGCTGGCTATTGGTGCATTTACAGCGGCGGTTGCAGCATTTTCGGGCTTTGTGCTCTCGCGCGAGGATGGATACGAGTCGGATACATTGCAGTGGCACAAATGGCTGGGCGTTGCCATTTCGCTGATGAGCATCGGCTGGTACGGACTACGGCAGTATCTGATGCCCTGGAAGCTGCTATCAAAGCTAGTTGCGGGCATCTTTTTGCTGGTACTATTTGTAGGAGGACACCTGGGAGGAAACTTAACGCACGGGGAGGATTTTCTGATCTCGCCGCTTGGCCCTTCGGCTGAGGAGCGTCCCAAAGTTGCATTGGAGCAGGCAGAGGTGTATGAGCACCTGGTAAAGCCCGTTTTGGAGCAGAAATGCATTTCCTGTCACAATCAAGAAAAATCAAAAGGCAATTTGCAAATGCAAACGCAGGCGCTGCTTGTAAAAGGAGGGAAAAGCGGCGCGCTATGGGATACGACCAAAGCTGACCTGGGTTTACTGATCAGCAGGCTGCATTTGCCATTGGACGACAAAAAACACATGCCGCCACGCGGGAAAGTTCAGCTTACCGAAGAAGAGGTGGTTTTGCTGGCGGCCTGGGTGAAGGCTGGTTCTCGTTTTGATCAGAAGGTCAGCACATTATCAGGCCAGGATCCCATCTATGCTTATGCCCAGAATACATTAGGGGGCGACCGCACCGAGGAGCAGTACGATTTCAGTGCAGCAGATGCAGATGAGGTAAAAAAACTGAATTCCACTTACAGGCTCATCAAGTCGCTTTCTGCCGAATCCCCTGCATTGTATGTCAATTTTTACAACAGCGCTAATTTTACAAGTGAAGAGATAGCAGGCCTGACGCCCTTAAAGAACCAGATTGTTTCTATGGATTTAAGTAAAATGCCATTGAAAGATGCTGATCTTAAATCTCTTACACAGTTTACCGAGCTGCGCAAGCTGATCCTGAACTTCACAGACATTACCGGGGCTACGCTGGGTGAGCTAAAAAAACTCGAAAAGCTCAGAGAGCTTTCACTGAGCGGAACAGCCGTCAAAATGGAGCACGTAAAGTCGCTGGAAACTTTTCCTTCTTTGAAAAAGGTCTTCATATGGAGCACCGGCCTGACTACCGATGAGCTTGCATCATTAAGAAAAGGTCAGAAAATAGCATTTGAAACAGGTTTTAGAAGCGATACCGTTATTCTTCCGCTCTCGCCGCCTACCATTGTCAACGAAAGCCAGATCCTTGCAGCTGATGGGTTGGTCTCTCTCAAACACCAGATTCCTCAGACCACCATTCGCTATACATTAGACGGCTCTGAGCCCGACAGCACCCAGTCGCTGGTCTATAAAAAACCCATTCAGCTATCTGAAAATAAGCTTTTAAAAGCCAGAGCCTACAAAGACGGCTGGTATGGCAGCAAGCCCGTCAGCAGACGTTTCTTCAAAGCCAGTATGAAAATAGACAGCGTAAGATTGGTCAAGCCAGCCGATCAGCGCTATGCAGGCAAAGCTGGGGCGACACTCATAGACGGTGTGAAAAGTGAAGATGAGCAAAACAGTGGAAAGTGGCTGGGCTACAATGAGGATTTTCAGGGTTATCTGTATTTCAAAAAGCCTGTCCAGGCCAGGCGCGTTACCCTTAGCATGCTCCGAAATTTGAACGGCTCTATTTTTCCGCCTACGCGTATAGAGGTGTGGGGAGGCGCCGATGAAAACTCGCTTAAATTACTCAAAGTCATCACGCCGCAAATGCCGGTCAAAGATATTCCTGGGGTGGAAACGATTCTGTATGAAGCGCCATTTGAGCAGCAGCAACTCAGCTGCATTAAGGTGATAGCTAAACATTTGCCTAAACTTCCGGCATGGCATTCCGGTAAAGGCAACAAGGCGTGGGTGTTTGTCGATGAGGTGTTTGTCAATTAATAAAATCAAAAATCGCGATGTTCAAACTGACCGGAATCCGTTCTTTTATAAAGCTATTGTCTTTGCTGATGCTTTTTGGTCTTCACCAGACTTACGGCCAGCAAAAAACGATCTGGAAAATAGGGGAGGCTGATAATTCGCCTGGCGGCCTGGCCGTGGCGCCCGACCAGTTTAAGCGTTTTCTGGAAAAGGATTTTGGTTATGAAGATAATTTTTTCCTGGTAGGACACTCCGACGCTCAGAAAGACTGGCCTTACGTTTTGCCCGGACCTGTTAATGGTTGGGGTGGAACAGGAGGAACTTCCGGGATCCGCTCGCACTTTCTGACCGTATTATTTGACATTAAAAATAAACCTGCTTCTGGCAAATGGGAGTTGTTGATAGATGTTCTGGAAACAGATTCGCTCTCTGCGCCTTTTTTCAAAGTGCTCATCAATGGCCAATCCTGGGGATTTCAGCTGGCGAAGGGATCCGGCTCGAAGGATCCAGATAACATAACCACACATTCAAAAGAACAGCTGGTCAAAATCGAGATCCCTTCCGAGCTGATCAAAGCCGGAGTCAATGAAATTGTCATGACAACCCTGCAAGGCGGCTGGCTTGCATTTGATCAGCTCAGGCTGGATGGCCCCGCCCAAGCCTTGCTTGCAGCTCCGGGTAAAGCGCTGCTCAGAAACGTCAGCGCAGCTGATTATGAGCTAAACGTTAACGGAAAGCAGGTTCAGCCTCTGCTAGTTGACATTACCCAGCTTAGCGGCGAGCCGGTCATTGAAGTCAAGCTCGACGGAAAGTCGATTTTGAATCAGAAAATCGAAAAAGATCGCTATATGCTGGAAGCGCCTATGCCTGCCGTCACCCGGCCTGCATCGGCTACATTCGAGGTCTATACCGATAAGCAGCTGATCAGTTCGGGCAAAGTCCAGCGCGATAAGCAAAAGTTCAAAACACCTGCCGGTTATGTCAACACGATGCTGGGCGCCGGACATTCGCGGTGGATGATTGCGCCCGGTCCATGGATGCCTTTTAGCATGGTGAAGCTGAGTCCCGATAACCAGAATAATGGCTGGCAGGCAGGATATGATCCGACATTTGAATCCATAGGCACATTCAGTCACATTCATGAATGGACAATGACGGGCCTGGGCATTTTCCCCACCGCAGGACCATTGCAAATCAAGATGGGCGATCAAAATAAGCCCGACGAAGGTTACCGATCGCGCATGGATAAGCGCTCGGAAAAGGCGCCTTTGGGTTACTACAAGGTAAATCTGACAGACAACAACATTACAGCAGAACTGACGGCTACAACACGCGCATCCTTTCAGAAATACACTTATCACAATAGTGAAACCGGCCGCATTATGGTCGACTTGCAGATTCCCACCGAATATGGTTACAAACTTAAAAATATCAAGGTCGATAAAGTCAGCGCAAACCGCATTGAAGGATTTAGTGATCAGCTATCAACCGATGTCTGGTCTGGGGGCATTGACCAGCAGTATAAAGTCCATTTCGTTATAGAGTTTGACCAGCCAATTAAAAATCACGGCATCTGGCTTAATGACCAGATAAAGCAGCAAGCCAACCTTCTGGCAGACAGCGCCAAAAACGCGGGACTGTTTTTGGAATTTGATACAAAAACAAATCACATTGTTCAGCTAAGAACCGGAATTTCGTATGTAAGCGTCGAAAACGCGGCGCTCAATCTGAAAACCGAAATTTCAGATCCGTTCGGCTGGGATTTTAATAAGGTAAGAAGCAATCAGGAGGCAGTCTGGAATGAGCTCCTGGGACGTGTGGCCATTACCAGTAATGATAAGCGCGAAAAAGAGCGGTTTTATACCAATATGTACCGCTCGCTGGCCAGCAGGAATGCTTTCAGTGACGTGGACGGCAGCTGGCGCGATGCGGATGAGGTCGTTAGCAAATTTGAAAACAAAGACGATGTGGCCTTGGGCTGCGACGCGTTTTGGAATACTTTCTGGAATTTGAACCAGTTCTGGAACCTGGTTACACCGGAATGGTCCAACAGATGGGTGAAGTCTCAGCTGGCCATGTACGATCGAAGCGGTTGGCTGGCAAAAGGGCCAGCGGGCATGGAGTACATTCCGGTTATGGTGGCCGAGCACGAAGTTCCGCTGATCGTTGGCGCATACCAGATGGGCATCCGCGGTTACGATGTCAACAAAGCATACGAAGCCGTCCGTAAAATGCAGACTACGACCGCTGAGGCAGTAGGAGGCGGGCGCGCCGGCAATGAGGATTTGACGACCTACCTCAAACATCATTATGTGCCTTATGATGAAGGCCGGTTTTCCAACTCCTTGGAGTATAGTTTCGATGATTACAGCGTCTCCCAGTTTGCAAAGGCATTAAATAAAAAGGAGGATTATCAGCAGTTTTCCCAAAGAGGCAAATGGTGGAAGAATGTAATTGACCCCAAAACCGGCTTTGCACGCATGAAAGATGCGAAAGGCAACTGGCTGGCTGATTTTGATCCTTTCAAATCAGGGGCAAACCATCATTATGTGGAAGGGAATGCCTGGCAGCTCACTTTTTTTGTGCCCCAGGATGTAGCAGGCCTGGCCAGAACGATTGGAGAAAACGAGTTTGTAAAAAGATTAGACTGGGGTTTTAATGAAAGCGTCAAATGGCGCTACAACGGTCCGAATGATCAATATTGGGATTATCCTGTGGTTCAGGGAAATCAGCAGTCCATGCATTTTGCATTTCTTTTCAACTGGGTGAAAAAGCCCTGGCTGACCCAGAAATGGAGCCGCTCGGTTGTGGACCGTTACTACGGACACGAAGTCTCCAATGCTTACCTGGGCGATGAAGACCAAGGCCAGATGAGCGCGTGGTTTGTGATGAGCACGCTCGGTCTTTTTCAAACGGACGGTGGAACGCGCGTAGATCCGATCTACGAAATCGGAAGTCCTATGTTTGAGAAAGCGGTCATTGTCCTGGGCGGGCAGTTTGGCAGAGGTGAAAACTTTACCATTGAAGCGAAAAATACATCCCGAAAAAATGTCTACGTACAAAGTGCGCAGCTGAATGGCAAGCCACTGACCAACTTCTGGTTCAAAGCCTCGGACTTATTGAAAGGCGGCTCGTTGATACTGGAAATGGGCCCTACACCAAACACAAATTGGGGGACAGCAACGCTTCCCACCGCAGATTGACTATGATTTCTGGTAATTAAACAGGTTCAAGGGTCTGTATGGTCAATACTAACTATGCAGCAATGCTAACTAGATAAAATTAGCTACAAAGCGAATCCCATAGCGTAAATTCCTTTATTATTGCATCTTCTTTATTCAAGACGCTTAATTTATGTCAAATAACGTATTCGATTTTGGAATGATCGGGCTTGGAGTAATGGGTAGGAACCTGTTGCTGAACATGGCCGATCACGGCTTCTCTGTTATCGGTTTCGATAAGGACGGAGCCAAAAACGCAGCATTGGAATCTGCTGCAACGCCTGGAACTACCGTAAAAGGGGTGGCCGAGCTTGCAGAAATGATCCAGCTTTTGCAGCGTCCGCGCAAGGTAATGATGCTTGTTCCGGCAGGTCAGCCTGTTGACGACGTGATCGCTTCTTTGCTTCCTTTACTGGAAAAGGGCGATGTGATCATTGATGGTGGAAACTCGCATTATACCGATACTTTAAGGCGCGTGAAATATCTGCGCGAGAAAGAAATACATTTTATGGGCATTGGTGTTTCCGGTGGAGAGCAGGGCGCCCGTACGGGCCCGAGCATCATGCCGGGAGGCGATCAGGCTGCCTATGAGCATGTTAGGCCAATGCTTGAAGCGATTGCCGCCAAAGTGGACGGAACTCCCTGCGTTGCTTACCTTGGAAAAGAAGGGGCTGGCCATTACGTTAAAATGGTGCACAATGGCATTGAATATGCCATTATGCAGTTGATCAGTGAGTCTTACGCCATTTTAAAGCACGCCGGACTTACCAATGAGCAGCTTCATGAGGTATTCAAAACCTGGAATGAGGGCGATCTGCAATCGTTTTTGGTTGAGATCACAGCGGATATTTTCCTGCAAAAAGATGATAAGAGTGATGCACATCTTGTGGATGTGATTTCTGATAAAGCGGGTTCAAAAGGAACCGGCAAATGGACTTCGCAGGATTCTATGGAACTGCCTGTGGCTGTGCCCGTTATTGATACGGCGGTGGCTATGCGGACATTGTCAGGTTACAAAGACGAGCGTATCCAGGCAGCTGAAATTTATGCAAAAGATGGTTACGGCTCATCGGCTCCCTCGGATGAATTGATCCAGCAGGTGCATGATGCATTGTATTTTGGAACAATACTGGCCTATGCGCAAGGATTAGCCATGTTGTTTCAGGCTTCGAAAGACCTGGCTATGGACATTCCGCTTCCCAAAGTTGTGAGCGTATGGAGAGGCGGCTGCATTATCCGTTCCTCGTTATTGGAAGTCTTCACCAAGGCATATACGCAAAGCCCGGAATTATCCAACATTCTCTTGAACCAAGAGGTAGCCGAAGTCGTTAAATCGATAGAAGATAATACGCGTTCGCTTATTGCGTTTGCGGCCAAAGCAGAGATTCCGGTTGGAGGGTTAATGTCGTCACTGGCTTACTTTGACGCATATAAATCCAAGAAAATGCCGACCAACCTGATCCAGGCCCAGCGTGATTATTTTGGGGCGCATACTTATCAACGTATCGATATCCCCGGTACTTTTCATACAGAGTGGGGTCAACAATAAATTTGAAATTTTATGCAAACCACTAAACGTCCACCTGCCTCAGTAGTCTTTATTTTCGGAGGAAGCGGGGACCTTAATTACAGAAAACTTACTCCCGCGCTCTACAATCTATTCTTAGATAACTGGATGCCCGAGAAGTTTGCCATAGCGGGCATTGGCCGCAGTGCTTATTCCAATGAAAAATACCACGAGCATTTATTAGACGGTGTTACCAAGTTTTCACGCCGTAAGGGAAAGCAAAACGGTCATTGGACAGAATTTACCGAGCACGTGTCGTATCTGCAAATGGATGGCGACGATGCGGCTGCCTACCATTTGATCACGGATCTGGTCAAACAAAAAGAAGAGGAGTGGGGCGTTCATCCCAATGTTATATTTTACCTGGCCGTTGCCCCTCAGCTTGTTCCTTCCATTGCTCAGAAATTAGGCGCGTTGAAGATATGCTCGGAAAAAGGCACGACAAGAATTGTTGTTGAAAAACCATTCGGACATGATCTGGAAAGTGCCCATGAGCTTAATGAGCTGCTTTCAAGCATGTTCGCCGAAGAGCAAATTTTCCGTATCGACCATTATTTAGGAAAAGAAACGGTTCAGAACATTCTGGCATTGCGCTTTGCCAATGCGCTTTTTGAGCCGCTCTGGAACCGTCACTACATTGATCACATTCAGATCACAGCTGCCGAAAGTGTAGGCTTGGAGGGCAGAGGAGGCTATTTTGAACATGCTGGCGCATTGCGCGATATGGTGCAAAACCATATTCTGCAAATCCTTTGTATGATCGCCATGGAGCCGCCTGTTTCCTTTGATGCCAATGAGATCCGTAACAAAAAAGTGGACGTTTTGAATGCGATACGCCGCATTACTAAGGAACAGGTTCATGATTTTGCTGTCCGCGGCCAGTATTCCGGCGGATGGAAAAAGGGTGAAAAAGTGGTTGGATATCGTCAGGAAGAAGGAGTTAATCCCCAGTCCAACATTGATACCTTCGCTGCTGCCAAATTCTATATTGATAACTGGCGCTGGCAGGGCGTTCCTTTTTATGTGCGTACGGGTAAGTTTTTAAATCAAAAAGCCACGCACATTACATTACAGTTCAAACCTGCTCCACATTACGCCTTCCCTTCGGAGGCTGCCGAAACCTGGCGTTCTAACCGGTTGACTATCAGTATTCAGCCTAATATGGACATTAGCATTCGTTTTCAGGCGAAACGTCCTGGTCAGACCATGACGCTGGATCCTGTGGATATGACATTTGATTACGACGCAGTGGCGGGTGAGCATGCACCGGAAGCATATGAAACATTGCTTCTGGATGTAATGGAGGGCGATGCAACATTGTTTATGCGTAATGATCAGGTGGATGCTGCCTGGAAAGTTATCATGCCGATTCTGGAAACCTGGGAGAGCAGAACACCGCAGGATTTCCCTAATTACGCTCCCGATTCGTGGGGGCCAGATGGCGCCGACGCACTGCTTGCACGCGACGGTCATACCTGGATTAACCTTCCACCGGCTCCTTAACATATGGAAATTCACATTGCAAACGATACGGGGCGGCTTAGTCATGATTTGGCCGCCTGGCTGAGTGATTACATCAAGGAAGTGTTGTCTAAACAAGACTGCTTTACTTTTGTCTTATCCGGAGGCAGCACGCCCAAGCAACTGTATGCTTTGCTTGCCGAATCGCCTTACAAAGAGGCGATTGACTGGCAAAAAGTACATTTTTTCTGGGGAGATGAACGCGCTGTTCCTTTTGAAGATTCGCGCAATAATGCCAAAATGTGTTATGATGAGCTGCTCAATAAAGTGCCGGTTCATGCCGATCACATTCACATCATGCGCACGGATATTGAACCGCAAGAAGCTGCCCTTGAATATGAAAAGGTTCTGAAACAGTATTTTAAAGACTCCGAAACGACTTTCGACTTTGTTCTTTTAGGCATGGGCGATGATGGACATACCTTATCGCTGTTTCCCGGCACCGAGGTGATTCATGAGCAAGATGCTTGGGTTAAAGCATTTTATCTGCCCGCTCAACAGATGTTCAGAATTACGTTAACAGCGCCAATCGTAAACAATGCAGCCTGTATTGCATTTCTGGCAGCCGGAGCCGGTAAGGCCGAGACATTAAAGCATGTTTTGAAAGGTGAGGCCAATTTTGATCTTTATCCTTCCCAGATTATCAATCCTACCAAGGGACAACTGCACTGGTTTGTGGATCAGGCGGCAGCTGCTATGCTCTGAGATTAAGCTTTATTCAATACATGGAGAGGCGCATCTGATCGGTGCGTCTCTTTTGTTTGTATGGCTTTTTGATACGTTTAACATTCCAAAGTCACCACTGGATAAAAATATTATGTGCCCGGATTTGTTCATGCTACATTTATTTAAAACAAACCTCGCTCACATGAAATACTTACTTAAAATCCTGGCGGTCATTATCGTCATCACTTATTCACTCCGGCTTGTCAATTCACAATCCGATGTGCTTGTATTAAGCGGTTTGGCCATTATTGGTAGCTCGGTCTATTTGCTTGCCCGGGATCTTGATCGTTTTTTAAGCTCACTTAATTCTGAAATATAATGACGCTGGCTAAAAAAATTATAATTGGTTCGGTAAGTTTCTTTGTGGCTGTGATCGCGCTTTTTGTTCAGCCTTTTACTTTTGAAAACATTGACGCGGGAAATGTCGGAATCCGCATAAACCTTTATGGAACCGACAAAGGCGTTGATAACATCACATTGGTTACGGGCCGTGTTTGGTACAACAGCTGGACTACCAAGATCATAGAGTTCCCGACATTCACCCAAAGCGTGGATTATGATTCTTTTGTAATAACAACGAAAGATGCGGCTGAATTCAAGGTAGATCCAAAATTGAACTACCACATAAACCCTGAAAAAGTGCCTCAGATTTACCGCCAATACAGACGACCGTTAGGTGAAATTCAGCAGGGTTTTATGAAAAATACAATCTACGATGCATACCGGATCGTTGCCAATTCATTCAGTTCGGATAGCGTTATGTCAAACCGGGAAGCATTCGAGGACCGCGTTCAGAATGTGCTTACCAAGACACTGGGCAAGGATGGCTTTATTTATGACCAGCTAACTTCGGCCATCACGCCACCGCCATCGCTGCGACAAATGATAGATGAAAAAAACACATCGATCCAGGCTCGTCTGAAAGCTGAAAATATGGCAAAACAGGCCGAAGCGGAAGCAAAAGTAATCATTGCCCGCGCGGAAGGACAGGCGAAGGCAACATTGATAAAAGCCCGCGCCGAAGCGGAAGCCAACCAATTGCGCCAGAAAACATTGACTCCACTACTGATCCAGCAGGAATGGGTTTCCAAATGGAACGGCGTATTGCCCACCACCAACGCGGGCGGCAGCACGAGTTTAATGCTTGGAATAAAATAATCCTTCTTTTCCCAGATTGAAATCTGGGGCCAGTTAATGGGTCGTGGGGGGGGGCGCCAGCAGGCCCCAGAAGCGGCGGCGCCGGCCCCCCCCCGCCGACGGGTG
>NZ_JAKFFU010000006.1:0-431287 GCF_021502625.1 Dyadobacter sp. CY351
TCTTTTTCGTTGTGGGGGCCTGTGGTGGGGGGGGTCCGGCCGGCCCCCCCCCCCCCCCCCCCCCCCCCCCCACGACCCAACCATTGCTCCGGGTTTCAACCCGGAGACATAGAAAAAATTAGAGCTTCTTCAACAAGCTTCCAGGCATTTTTACATGCGCGCTGTCGCCAACTGCCAGATCAAGTGATTTGAAAATGTTGCTGTCGACCTGGAAAGTGCTGCTATCCCGGACTGTTATCTTACTCTTACCAAAGTCATTTTCACGATAGGCCGTAACGATAGCGCCCGAAACAAAATCTGCCCGAAGATCATTGACCTGATTTTCCAGCAGGACCATCGCGCCGCCGATCTGTTTTATATCTAAACTTTCCTGCTTCATGTTCTTAATCTTGCAGTTGATCGTGTTTGACTCCAAACCCTTCAATGCCGGAACGAAAATGTAGACAGAGGGCAATGTATGCACAATCTGCTGCGGCGACTGGCCGCCTTCGGGGAAGTCTTTTTTATAATTGACGGTCAATGTATCATTGACAACTTTCCAGTCGATGAATTTTTGATCAACTACAAATTTGATTTCAAAATCTTTGCCCTGCGACACCTCGGTCACACCAAAGCCGACGCCCTGTAATCTTACATAGTGAAATGGCTCCAAACTATGTGTGAGGTAGCCCGAGTAGGGGTCTTTTCTATCAATTTTATCAAACTGTTTCTTTAAAACAAGGTTGGAGGCAACCATTGCGCTCAGAAACAATGATAGCACGATAATGAGTAGTATATTGCTGGCTTTCATGAGGTTATGCTAGTTATTGACAGGGAAATTGTCGGTGACGAACTGGTTATAACGCGTTTGTAGTTCTTCCAGGCTAATGTTAAGCAGGTAAAGCGTTTTGAAAACTTCCGGCAGCTCGGATTCCAGAAAACGTTCTTTTTTATAAGCCAATACGCGCGCTTGCGCATCCTCGCTTACCGAATAGCCGATGCCCCTTTTATTGAATATAATTTCTTTGTTCTGCAAGAAATCATACGTCCGCATCACCGTGTTTGGGTTCACTTCCAGCATGCCTCCCAGCTCCCTTACCGATGGAATGCGCTCAGTAGGAGGCCATTTGCCCAGTAAGATCTGCTCGCAGATGTAATCGGCGATTTGCAGGTAAATGGACTGTTTATCTTTAAATTCCATGAATGCGGGGATTAAACTTCCTTCTCTTTAAGGCGTAAATAAGCGATATACCAAATGCTCAGTATAAACAATGTAATAAAGGCCTGGATGGCGTGATAAATGTTCTTTGGGAATTGGATATGAAACGTGTTCAGGCCGCGAAAAACGGTGAAGTTACCATCCTTAAAATACCACATTTGCCAGCTGGTGAAGGGTAATGTGTTCAGTTTCGATGGATAATGCGTCAGATAATGCGCCATACTGAGATGGATCGTAAATACAATGATTACCGAAGCTACAATGAAGGCAGCTGTTTTGACATAAGATCGTTTTGAGAAATAGATGGATCCTAAAAGCAAAAGGCTGTGTAATATGAAATAGGCAAAGCAGAAATACACTGCCAGGTCGAATTTGATGTAAGGATATTTGTATCCCCAGGAGGGCAGCTTGGCATTGGCAATATCAATCGTCTTGTAATGCAATTGGAAATAAAGAACAAGGAAACTGACGATAAAGAGCAAATTGAAAAACATTGCGCTCAGAAACTTCTCCAAATGCGAGGCTGGTAGCATCAGGCTGCTGATAGAAGTCGGCAGCGAAGCATAGTGCGTCATTGCATTGCTCGTGTAAAAGGAGCTGGCAAAGAGCATTACCATAAACATGGCCATGTAGTGCAAGGCTTCATAGGTTCCTACGGGCTTGCTGGACGTAACGATAGGAAGCATCATCGAAAGCAGCAGAATTGTCAGCAGCGTGGCAATCAATAGATAATTTTTGCCTCTTTCAACCAGATCCAGCTTTAAGACGAGCGCAAAACGGTGGATATCAAATGTTTGGTTCATAGCATAAGTTCAGATAGGATAGGAAGAATGGATCGGGTGAGCATTGCCAGCAAAAGCAACAGCATCGTTATAAGGAGCCTGGTCATTGTTTGCCGAAAATTTGTCTGATCCGCTCGGGGTTTCCCAGCACAGCATTGAAGAGATATTCCAGGTCCACACGGCTTTCTTCCAGCTCAGAATTTTCGAACACAGCTTTATAACCTTTGAGCGATGGCTCGGAGTAAAGCACGCGGTTGTCGTAATCGATGCTGGGAAGCGTTCCAAAGCACAGTTTTTCGGCTACTGTTTCCAGGCTATGCTGGATGAGTATCTTGCTGTCTTCCAGGATAATTATCGAGTCAATCAGATTATCCAGGTCACGAACCTGGTGGGTTGAAATCAGAAACAGCCTGTTTTTATCAACATTCATTGAGACCAATTTGCGAAACTGACTTTTCGAGGGAATGTCCAGGCCATTGGTGGGCTCATCCATGATCAGAACTTTGGTGTTGGCAGAGAGCGCAAATGCAATGAGAAACTTTTTCCGCTGGCCATAGGACATGTCAGTCAGCTTGTTACCCAGAGGAATGTCCATTTCTGCAATGTAGCCGTCAAATTGTCCTTCATCGAATTTAGGATAAAACGGAGCGATCATATCAAGATATTTGCGGATCGTTACCGAGGGCAGGTAAATCTCTTCAGGAAGAAAGAAGACATCCTGCAAAAATGCCGGAAGACGCTTTTTAGGCTCATAACCCACCACATTGATATGGCCTTGCTGGGGAAAAAGCAAACCGACCATGTTTCTGAGCAGGCTGGATTTACCGGCGCCGTTTCTGCCGAGCAAACCGTAAATGTGCCCGGCTTCCAGATTAATCGACAGATTCTCAAACAGCTTATTCTTCTTGCTATATCCAAATGTTACACGGTCTAGCTGGATCATTTCAGAATCGTTTAGTGTTCTAGTTAAGTAGTACACTGTAAAAGTAAACATCTGAAATGAGTAAGCAAGGTTTTGTCAAAAAATATTTTGAGATGTGATTGCAGCTGGTGATTCTAGCTGTTGCCCAGCAGTTTTTGGTAATCTGCTTGCGTATCAATGTCGATGCCGCCGGAAGGGAAGGGGACTGGCGTCACGTCGATGGCAAATTTAGTAATGAGCTTTTTAGCACCTTCGGCTCCGGTGAGCTTTAAAAGGGAAGGGAAATATTTGCTGGAAAAAAGAACAGGCGTTCCAAAAGTGTTCTCATAGGCAGAAGCGACAATGCCTGCATTGCCTTCCAATGACTTATCTATCAAAGCATTAAACAGATCAACAGTAACAAAAGGTTGATCGCTGACAGCGAAAATAACGCCTGAAATGCCGGGCTGCGATGCCATTTGCTGCTGAACTCCGGTGACAATGGAAGAGGCCATGCCCGATTCCCAGTCTGGGTTGTAAACTGCATGACAGGGAAGCGAATTAAGCTCTTTTGCAATCAGATCAGCATTTGAGCCAGTCACTACGGTCACGCTTGTGCTTTTTGCGGCAATAGCGGCTTGGGTGACATGGCGGATCAGCGTTTTGTCCTGATAGCGGAGCAGTTGCTTAGGCTCGCCCAGGCGTGAGGAATTGCCGGCGGCAAGAATAATGATCCCGTAACCAGACGTCTCGGCCATATATTTCAGGATTGACTCGTTTGTATTTCGCAAAGAAAATCCTCCCGTGTGGATTTGCGATAGTCCACTTTCTGATCTGCTCGGCTGTGGATCGGCTCGGGCTTTTCACGCAGGGAAATTCCAGTTCTTCCATTTAAAACAGCTTTAATCTCGGCAAGCACCGACAATGCTATTTCCTCAGAGGTTTCAGCGCCAACGTCGAGTCCGACAGGACCAAAAATTTTGCTCTTTTGCTGTTCTGTGACTTCAATGCCTTCCTTTCTGAGATCGCCAAACATTTTTTCCAGCTTCTTTTTCGGGCCTAACGCGCCTATATAAATGCATTCTTCAAGCTCAATGAGCTCTTTGAGCAGCGCCAGATCGTAGTTGTAATTATGGGTCATTAACACAAAAAACGTCCGCGCATCTGCTTGAATATGCGATAAAACTTCTGATGCCTTTGCTACGATTACCTGACTGGCTTTGGGAAATCGCTGCCTGGTTGCATGCCCGTTCCGGCCGTCGACAACAGTTACGTTCCAACCCAAAATACCAGCCATTTCCGAAAGGGGAATGGTGTCATTTCCAGCGCCAGCGATGATCAGCGCCGGGGCCGGACGCAGATATTCTACGAAACTCGTCAGCTTTTGGCCTTCAAAATCAAGTTCTTTAAAAAACGACTCCTGACGCTCTTTGACGAGTGCTGCCTCAGGAAGCAACTGCTCTAAGAGCGCAGGTTGCAAAAGGTTATCCATGGTTAGGTGATCCGTTTCCAGATCCAGAAAACAGGTTCCAGGCTGAATGGCAGTGCGCGAATAAAGTGAAAACAGCGTGATTACCACCGCATTCTGCCGTTTTTCAAGCGCTTTTTTAAGTAATGCGATTGGATTAAGCTCGTCGTCGGAGTGGATGGGTTCGAATAGGATGTGAACAATGCCATTGCAGCCCAGCTGAACGCCAAGTGTTGTGTCGTTATCGTCTGTGGTATCGTAGGTTACCAGTTTGTTCTTCTGCTGTGAAATTGCCAGCAGCGCCTTTCTTAATGCGTCTCCTTCCAGGCATCCGCCGCTGATGGCTCCCGTAAGCTGACCATCGTCGGTGACAAGCATACGCGCGCCTGGACGCCGGTAAGAGGAGCCTTCTACATGTACGACGGTTGCCAGCGCTGTTTTCTTGCCAGCATTGACAGCAGATTCGTATGATCTTATAATGTCCGTAATTTCTTTCACCCCCTGTGTTCTTTTACTATTTTAGAAATTACTGCAACAGCATGATCTACTTGCTGTTCCGTAGAAAACCTTCCGAAGCTGAACCGGAATGTGTTATGGATCAATTCATTGGAAAGCCCCATCGCTTTCAACACGTAGCTCGGTTCCAATGTAGCCGATGTGCAGGCCGAGCTTCTGGAAAAAGCAATGTCGCTGCCGGCTTCAAAAATCATTTTTTCCCCATCAATATCATGGAAAGAAATGTTGGTTGCGTGGGGCAGGCGCGGGGCGGTGCCCGCATTAATATCTATATGTTGCAATGCCAGTATCTGCTTTTCAAAATGATCGCGTAGCGAGCGGAGCCGAAGACTTTCTGATGCCATTTTTTCAGCACAAATCTCACATGCCTTGCCAAAAGCCACAACGCCGGCCACATTAAGGGTGCCGCTGCGCATATTGCGCTCATGGCCGCCACCCTCGATCTGTGCAGTGAGTGTAACGGTGGGGTTTTTCTTGCGTACATAAAGGGCGCCGACTCCCTTGGGTCCATACAATTTATGGGCGCTGAAAGCCAGCAGATCAATGTCATCTTCCTGCACGTCCACTGGAATTTTACCAACTGCCTGCGTGGCATCCGTAAAAAAGATAACGCCATGCGCTTTGGCTATCGTGCTGATTGCTTTAATCGGCTGAATGACGCCCGTTTCATTGTTGGCATACATGACAGCAATCAGCAGCGTTTGGGCCGTAATGGCTTTTTCGAGATCATCTAAGTTAACCACACCATTGGGCTGAATTTCCAGATAGGTAACCGAGCCGCCTTTACGCTCAATGTGTTTGCAGGTGTCCAGCACGGCTTTGTGCTCGCTTACCACGGTAATAATGTGGCCTTTTTGATCAGGATTATTTTCCCATACACCCTTTATAGCCAGATTGGCTGCTTCTGTTGCGCCCGATGTAAAAACGATTTCCTGCGGATGTGCGCCTATGAGGCTGGCAATATTTTCACGCGCAATATCTACGGCTTCTTCTGCTTCCCAGCCATAGGAATGCGTGCGGCTGGCTGCATTGCCAAATTTTTCCGAGAAATAAGGAAGCATTTCCTCCAAAACCGCCGGGTCCATCGGAGTGGTTGCATTATTATCCAGGTAAACAGGCAATTTTAAGGTCATGGCAACAGCAGTGAATCTTTATTGGAGAAAACAAAAACCTTGTTTATAGTTCAAATTAAACAAAAACCATCCCAAACTGAGAAACACTTTTTTGAAACTTATTATTTAAATTTGCGTTAACTCTATCATATTAATAGATTATATCGTCCACTTAAATCATCATACATCATGTCACTTCGACTAGGAGATATTGCCCCTGATTTTGAGGCAAACACCACACAAGGCCAGATTAAATTTCACGAATGGTTAGGAGACAGCTGGGGATTGCTATTCTCTCACCCGGCTGACTTTACGCCGGTTTGCACCACAGAACTTGGCAAGACGGCTCTTTTGCAAGGTGAATTTCAAAAACGTAATGTAAAAGTGCTTGCCGTGAGCGTTGACGACATTGATTCACACAATCGCTGGATTCCCGATATTAACGAGGTTAACAATACAGAGGTCAATTTCCCGATCATTGCCGATGAGGGCCGCAAGGTTGCTGAACTCTACGATATGATCCACCCCAATGCAAGCGAGAAATCTACCGTTAGATCTGTTTTTATTATCGGGCCTGATAAGAAAATCAAGCTTACATTGACTTACCCAGCGTCGACAGGCCGTAATTTCAATGAAATTCTGCGCGTCGTTGATTCACTTCAACTCACTGCCAATTACAGCGTTGCAACGCCTGCCGACTGGAAAGATGGAGATGATGTGATCGTGGTCCCGGCTGTGAGCACGGAGGATGCCGAAAAGAAATTTACCAAAGGTCTCAACATTGTTAAGCCTTACCTGCGTTATACGCCGCAGCCTAATAAGTAAGTGAGCCTGGCTCAAAAAAATAGGATGTCGCATCAGGCGGCATCCTATTTTTTTGTTATCAAATGCTGTTATTAAAATTAGCTTTCGTTCTCGCTTTCAAGTATTTCTTCGGGCTTGATCATTTCTTCTCCATAATAGATCATATGCCTTGCTCCCTGGTAATAAAACCAGATGGATGCGCCCATGCTTATGTGGCTGATGTCGTTGTAATTAAACCACGGGCCGAAACTGAATTTGAGTGCATGTAACCCGGCAGAAATAGCGCCTAATGCTGTTGCAATGAATATATTAATGCTTCCCGGATCTTTACGCTGTCTGTAAACATATATCTCAATCAGAAATAGCATCAGGAAAAGACCGTAAAATGCGTGAATTTCAACAACGACGAAGTTCAGGGTAATGAAGGTCAGTGCAAAAAACACGGCCAGCTCTACATAGTTCAACCAGCCCAGGATTAAGCCGCTACGCTTTTGGAGCAGAGGTTTGATGTGCCAGATCGCTGCGCGTTCAAAGAGCGCTACGGCAATCATGCTGGCAAACCAGCCGGGAATTTTGCCAGGCTGACCTGTTAAATACAGAAATCCATGCCCTAGCACACCGCCGATTGCAGTGGCAATGCCCATGAAAAAGAAAAAATACTGGATTTGTTTGTACATCCTGTGGGCCCTTCCCAATTTCCCAAGGTGGACAAATGCATATATGCAGATCACAGTCATCATCAGACTGGAGATTACAGTGGAAGGTTCTAAAATGGTAATTCCAAAAACCTGGATCTGATGAACCTTACTGAAATCAATGGCAACTTCATTCATGAACGGCTGAGTGTTTTAAAATAATCAATCTAACAAAATTATACCACGATTCTGGAATGAATGCACATTTCCCGGTTTATCTCTTATTATTAGTTATATTGACGATATATTTGTAGTAAATAAAACGTTATAATACAGAGGAGTTTTAGCATTTTTTTAATGCTGGATACGGATCGCGGTATTTACAATTTTAAATGCTATTTCATGAAATGGTCTTTTGTAATTCAACAAAAACTGAAAGCTGCAATGCTTCTTGGAGGCATTATGGCACTTATTATATTGGCCACATTGCTGTCCAGGCGCAATATGGACGGGATTGACAAGTCCTTTTCATCCATTTACCAGGACCGGCTGATCCCTGCAACAACGATCATTTATCTGACAGAAAACCTGTATGGAAAGCGGCTTTCCCTTGAAGAATATTTACTGACCAACGGGACAGGAAATAAAAACGAGATCCGTGTGCAGTTAAGCACGCACAACAAGAACATTGACTCGCTGATCAAAGCTTTCGAGCAAACATATCTGGTTGATGAAGAGGCTAAAAGTCTGACTGCATTTAAGAACGAGGTGCACAGATACACGGCCCTTGAAAAGTCTATTCTTGGTTTGTATAATGCAGGCGCCCAGGAGGAAGGTAAGCGACTTTTCGCTGGCGTGGGAGCAAACACTTTCAAAAACACCATTACCAATCTCAACGAGCTGACAAACATTCAGTCCAGCATTGGAAAGGATCTGATGAAGGAATCTAAAAGTGACATTGCCAGCTTTGGCATTATTTCATTTCTGCAAATCGCGCTCGCCGTTGTTATCGGGCTTATGTTGCTGGTGCTGATCCAGAACTCGTCTATTGTTAACAAGCCCAAAATTTCGGGACAGAAAAACCAGTATTTTAATCTTAATTAATGAAGGCTATAAACGAAGAAAGGTCAGGATTTCCTGACCTTTCTTCGTTTATCTTGATTTCTTACTGACCAACTTTACGGCCTTTCAGTGTTTCTCTTGAATTTTTAACCTGCTTCAAAAGATCTTTCTTTACGAACAACCGGGCGCCATTTCCGCCTTGCAGATCGAATGTCCTTTCTTTATAATCAAACTTATTGTTGGGCAGCACATCCAGGAAATAATTCTGGCCGCTCAAATTAAACTTCATCCCCTTGGTATCTTGCTGGGTATCGTCCCAGGAAACATGAATAACACCGTTGTCTGAGCTCAAAGCTACACCTGGCGTAAAGGGCAGCACATTGATGGTCTGAATGCTCTTACCGTTGCTCATGGTGATCTGCCCTTCCGGGTTTACTTTAATGTCATTAGGATCAGAAACTTCACGGCGAATGTTGATTGCCTTGTCGTTGAAAAACTGAACCTTGGCAATTTCAATGTTGGCTGCTTCCAGGTCGCGGCGAAGATCTTCCGTAAACACGGTATAATTAGAGAGAGGGACGGAATTCATTGTGGTGCAAGCTGATACTGCGCTCAATAAGAATACGCCTGCGAAGAGTTTTTTAATAAGATTCATGTTACTAATTGGTGTTCTGAATGAACTGTTTGAATAATTTTAGTTGAGTTGGTTACCGTTCGCAATATTAACAAAAAAGCTAGTCAGTTACCAACCGATTGATTAATGAGGTTGATTTCAGCAATCCTGACAATCTGTCAGCCGACCTGCGATTTAATTGTATTTGGAACGCATAT
The DNA here is from genome assembly GCF_021502625.1 of Dyadobacter sp. CY351. Lineage (NCBI taxonomy): Bacteria > Pseudomonadati > Bacteroidota > Cytophagia > Cytophagales > Spirosomataceae > Dyadobacter > Dyadobacter sp. CY351. The sequence goes on from NZ_JAKFFU010000006.1 coordinate 9,310, forward strand.
TTGGATTCGGTATTGCAGAGCAGAAAAAACAATTTCTTCAATATTATAAACAAAAACGGCATAACTATGGAATCAGTGATTCAGGAAAAAGGAAACCTCAGCATTCATACCGAGAACATATTTCCGATTATCAAAAAATTCCTTTATTCGGACCACGAAATCTTCTTACGTGAATTAGTATCCAATGCAGTCGACGCTTCTCAGAAAATCAAAAAACTAGCCTCCTATGGCGAGTTCAATGGCGAGCTGGGTGAGCTGAAAGTGGTCGTAAAGCTTGATAAGGAGGCTAAAACAATCACCATCAGCGATAATGGGATTGGTATGACTGCCGATGAGATCAAAAAATATATTAACCAGATCGCATTGTCCGGCGCCACCGAGTTTGTAGAAAAATACAAAGACAAAGGCGAGGACGGAAAAGGTGACAAAGGAATTATCGGACACTTCGGCCTTGGTTTTTACTCAGCTTACATGGTTGCAGAAAATGTAGAGATCATTACAAAATCTTACAAAGAAGGCTCCGAAGCGGTTCGCTGGGAATGCGATGGTTCTACGGAATTTGAATTGGGCCCGGCTGAAAAAGCAGAGCGCGGTTCGGACATTATCCTGCACATTGCCGCTGATTCCGAGGAATTCCTCGATGAGCACCGTCTGCGTGGCATTCTAGAAAAATATGGTAAGTTCCTGCCAATCCAGATCGAATTTGAAGAAAAGATCATTAATAATCCAAACCCGATCTGGACGAAAAATCCGTCTGATCTGAAAGATGAGGATTATCTGGCCTTCTACAAAGAGCTTTATCCTTTCAGCGAAGATCCGCTTTTCTGGATCCATTTGAATGTGGATTATCCCTTCAATCTGACGGGTGTTTTGTATTTCCCAAAACTCAAAAACGATTTCCAGGGTCAGCGCGAAAAAATCCAGCTTTACAGCCGCCAGGTCTTTATTACCGATGAGGTAAAAGACATTGTGCCGGATTTCCTTCAACTGCTGCACGGGGTGATCGACTCGCCGGATATTCCTTTGAACGTTTCAAGAAGTTACCTGCAAGCCGATGGTAATGTGAAGAAAATCAATGGTTATATCACGCGTAAAGTGGCTGATAAACTGTCAGAGATTTTCAAAAATGACCGCGAAGGTTTCGAGAAAAAATTTGATGATATCGGCCTTTTTGTAAAATACGGAATTATCAGCGATGATAAATTCTATGAAAAAGCCAAGGATTTCTGTCTGGTAAAAAATACAGAAGGCAAGTTCTTTACTTTCGAGGAATACCGCGAGCACGTAAAAGGTAATCAGACTGATAAGAACGACACGCAAGTATGGCTTTATACGACCGACGAGAAAAAGCAGGATGCATTCATCCAGTCTGCGAAAAAGCGCAGCTATGACGTGCTGACATTTACGACGATCATTGATTCGCACTTTATCAATACGCTTGAACAGAAACTTGAAAAAGTGAATGTGAAACGCGTTGATGCCGATACGCTTGACAAGCTTGTTGAAAAGGATGTGACGTTAGAAAGCATTCTTTCCAGCGATGATCAGGATAAAGTGAAGAAGATTTTTGAAGACGTAGCAGGAAGCAAAAGCGCGCATGTTCAGGTAGAGGCCATGCCGGTGGACGAGCTGCCAGTGGTGATTACTTTCCCTGAATTTATGCGCCGCATGACTGATATGCAGGCTACTTCGGGACAGCGTTCTATGTTTGGCGATATGCCTTTGATGTATACTGTTTCGCTTAATGCTAATCACCCGGTGATCAGCCGCGTGCTGCAAGCCGAAAACGAAGAAGCTCAAAAGACTTTGGCAAAACAGGTTTTTGACCTTGCATTGCTTTCACAAGGTCTGCTTTCAGGAAGCGATCTTACGCAGTTCATTCAACGCACAGTTTCGACTTTGTAGACTGTCATCAATCTTATCAAGTCTGCAAAAAGGCTTGGTAAGTCATAAAAAAAGCCCGCTTACTTCGCAGTAGGCGGGCTTTTCAGCTTCTATATGGTGTCAGAATTCTTTATTTGACATAATCAACCTTCTCAGTTCTTCTAACTCGTCCCATTTCTGGTCTTTGGCCAGCAATGCTTGTTTTGGCCAGGATGTAGGATTCTGGATCTGAAACCTGGGTCCTGCTTTTTTCAAAACGGCTGCTAACCTGATAATGGAAGTGTCGGCGAGCTGTTCAATGGTATGAATGCCTTCCCGATTGAGCAATTCTTCAATCTTTGGGCCGATGCCTTCTATAATCTTCAAATCTTCCATGGGCCGGATTGCTTAGCGGTTCATAGAGATCAGGAATTCTTCATTGCTTCTTGTGCCCTTCATATGTTCAAGCAGGAAGTCCATGGATTCCATTGCATTCATATCCGACATGTGTTTTCGCAGGATCCACACTTTTTTCAGTGTTTCTTTATCCAGAAGTAGATCCTCGCGGCGCGTTCCGGAAGCCATAACATCAATAGCAGGGAATACACGCTTGTTGGAAAGCTTGCGGTCCAGCTGCAATTCCATGTTACCCGTTCCTTTGAATTCTTCAAAGATAACTTCGTCCATTTTAGAACCTGTATCGATCAATGCCGTGGCAATAATGGTCAGTGAGCCACCGTGTTCTACATTTCTGGCCGCTCCGAAGAATCTTTTCGGCTTATGCAACGCATTGGCATCCACACCACCCGAAAGGATCTTACCGGATGAAGGAACCACCGTGTTATAAGCACGTGCAAGACGCGTGATGGAATCCAGCAGAATCACCACATCATGGCCGCATTCAACCATTCTTTTGGCTTTTTCCAAAACAATGCTGGCCACTTTTACGTGACGGTCTGCCTGCTCATCAAATGTAGATGCAATCACCTCAGCTCTTACGCTGCGCTGCATATCAGTAACCTCTTCCGGACGTTCGTCGATCAAAAGGATCAAAAGAAACACCTCAGGGTGGTTACGCGTGATGGCATTTGCAATTTCTTTCAGCAAAACAGTTTTACCCGTTTTTGGCTGCGCAACGATCATTCCACGCTGTCCTTTTCCAATAGGAGCAAAAAGATCCAGTATCCTTGTTGAATATTGATCGGGACGTGAGCTTAGCTTCAAGCATTCATCCGGGAAAAGAGGCGTAAGATATTCGAAAGGAATACGGTCCCTGATTTCCTCGGTTGTTTTACCATTCACAGTCTCAACACGGAGCAATGCAAAGTATTTTTCACCTTCTTTCGGCGGGCGAATCTGTCCTTTAACCGTATCACCGGTTTTCAGGCCAAAAAGTTTAATCTGAGAAGGCGATACATATATATCATCCGGGCTAGCCAGATAGTTGTAGTCTGCTGAGCGCAGGAAGCCGTAGCCGCCATCCTGCATAATCTCAAGAACGCCCTCATTAACGATCAATCCGTCAAACTCTCTTACGTAGTTGTTGTAGTTGCGTTTGATTTTAGACGATGGATCGTCGCGGTGTGCAGGCTGCTGCGGTTGTTGCGGCTGGCGTTCACTGGAATCGTTAGGCTGATTCTGCTGATTTGGCTGGCGGTTTTGTCTCTCTTCTTTTGCAGCAGGTGTATTCTCTTCCGGGCTGGTTTCTGTTTTTTCCTGAACCACTTCTTCTGTTGCAGGCGCAGCAGCTTCCGGCTGGTTGGTTACTTCTTCTTTGCCCAGATCATTTAATGTATCATTATCTGAATCGGCTTCTTCACGAATGTCCAGATTCTTGGGCCTGTCATTATTTTCAGGGCGCTGATTTCTCAGGGAAGTGTCAAATAGGGGAGCAGGTGAAGGCGACGCATTGTCTTTTTTCATCCTTGCCGATCTGTTGTTTGCCGGTTTCATAGTATCCGAAGGGGCGTCAGATGGCCTTCTTGCCCGTTTTTTCTTTGGTTCATCGGCATCATAACCATCCGATTCCAAAGCCGGTTGTGCTGCGGGAGCTGCCGGGGTTATATTGTTAACAGGCTCAGCAGCTGCGGGAGCTTCTGTAACTGTTGCAGGCTCCTGTTTAAGCAGGATTCTGTTGATAAGTTCTTTTTTTGGGAGTTTAGCGTAATCAGCAACACCAAGGTTGCCAGCTATTTCTTTAAGCTCTGATAAAAGCTTAATGTTCAATTCATCAATTGTAGGCATACAGACAAGGGAAAGTAAAGTAGCACTTTACCGAATGGATATTAAGGTTTTGAATTTTTTTGGACAAAAGCCGAGAAGCATATCTCGCAGTGACGTGATGGTCATTAATATTAAAAATATCTTTTGTAAAAGTCCGGGTGACGACTCTACAACCTGAAAAACTTTATTAGATATACTCTGAAAGTTGGCAATTAAATAAAGGAAGTAAAGACAGTAAATCGGCAAGATTTTAAAACCTCGACAACGTTGAGAGTCATCGTGAGATGGAATTGGATTTAAAAGTCGATACTGGACTTATAGCGACGAAGGTAAAAAAAATATTTTTTACATCAAAGCGAAAACCTATTTAATACAAAAAAATAAACAATTCAAGCTTTCTATCTACGAAACACTGACATTAAGTGCTGATAATGAATGCACAAAACATGCGCCAACAGTTTTGACAGCGCTAGTTTTTGTGCCTCAAATGTGGGACTTTTGCAAAATTATGAACATTGTCATTGATTCGGGAAACACTTATTCGAAGGTCGGATGGTTTGAAAACGATAAACTGATACGCTATACGACGCGCCTTACATTTACGGAACTGATCGAAGCAGTGCTGGCGCAGGCTCCGGAAAATATCTTGTTTTCATCTGTAAGTCACACGGCCGCCGACTTTGAAGATGCGCTGGGAAAGTCACTGAAAATATTTGACTTAACACCCGGCACGCCATTGCCTATCAAAAAAAATTACGACACGCCTCAAACCCTGGGTGCCGACCGGATTGCCGCCTCCACCGGTGCCAATTTCTTGTATCCAGGGGAAGATTTGGTTGTTATTGATATGGGCACTTGCATTACATATGATCTGATTGACAAAAACGCGGTGTTTCAGGGCGGGCTGATTTCCCCCGGGGTGAGAATGCGATTTAATGCAATGCATTCGTTTACTAAGCGACTTCCGTTGGTCGAACCGGATTCAGATCCGGAATTGATTGGAAAAAGCACGCACAGCGCCATGCAAAGTGGCGTAATGAATGGGGTTCTTGCAGAAATGCATGGAATAATTGAAAGGTATCGGCACAAATCGCCGGATTTGCGCGTACTATTATGTGGAGGTGATGCTGCTTTTTTTGAAAGTAGCCTGAAACCACCCATCTTTGCGGTGCCGGAATTGGTTTTAATAGGATTGAACAGAATTTTAACATATAATGTCTCGTTACAGTAGATTCAGAATACTCACATTTGCAATTGCACTCATTTGGAATTGTACATACCTCAATACGGCGCTAAGGGCACAAGGCTTGGGCAATTCTCCATACTCTTCATTGGGAATGGGAGAGTTTTATGGCGATGCTTATTCTGATAATACGGGAATGGGTCAATCCGGTGTTAGCACGGGAACCGGGTTTCAGATCAATAATCTTAATCCAGCCCTTTGGGTGCGTAACAGGTTTACAACCCTGGATATTGGCCTGGTCGGGCAGTATAAGGATGTTGCTTCGGGAGCAAACAAACAAACAAACACAGGCGGTAATCTTGCTTATGTTTCGCTGGCTTTTCCGATCAGCCCGCGTTGGGTGCTGGGTGTAAGCCTTAAACCGTACACGTTTGTAGATTACAGCAATGCTTCGATACGCAATGTTCCGGGAACCCAGTTTGTAGGAATTTACAATACTACCGGAAAGGGAGGCATTAACAAGGCTTCGGTCACAACAGCTTACCAGGTTACAAAATATTTAAGCCTTGGTCTTGAAACTTCCTATTTTTTCGGGAATGTGCGTAAGGCCACAGAGGTTTCCCTGGTTGACAGGGCTGCAATTGAACGCGGCGACGATCTTTCCAATGAATATGTGGTTAGCTTAAATGACCGCACAACTTATTCGGATATTGCGTTTCGGGCGGGTGCTGCGTTAAGAATCCCCATTAAGAAGGAAAATAAGCTGAACCTTAATCTGGGTGCTTCTTACAGCATTGGAACATCGATCAATGCGGCCCAAACCACCACTTTTGAGGTTACTGCCAACGCGCTTAACGTGATCAGTCCTGACACGCTTCAGAATTTGATGGGCGGCGGGATTAAAACGCCTAACCAGCTGCTGGTTGGCGGAAGTTTGGAATGGCCGTTCAAATTGATCCTTTCTGCGGATTTCAGCTACCAGCAATGGTCACAATACAGAAGCTTTACAAACGCCAATGACGGTTTGAAGGATGTGGGCCGCATTAACGTGGGGGCAGAATACCTGCCAAGATTTACCTCACTGAATTATTTTGATCTGGTAAGATACCGCGTTGGGTTTAGCTATGGTAAAACACCCTATTCGATTGGAAATAGTGACGTGAATGATACCAATGTAAGCCTTGGCTTTACATTCCCGATGGGTAGGGGTTATCAGAACTTTCTGTCTGTGGCACTCGTTGCAGGACAAAGAGGAAGCACCGGCGGCGGGATGATCAGAGAACGTTACGGGCGCGTCGTACTGGGAGTGACGCTTCTGGAAAGATGGTTTGTTAAACAAAAAATCGACTAAAATCAGACATGCGAATCGCATTGATCTTCAAGCAAATACGAAAAGGAGATAAATTTTTATCTCCTTTTTATCTTATTGTGCTGACTGTATGGATGCTGGCCGCCTGCGAAGGCAAACAAAACAAAGTCGGTGCCTTGTATACCGGCCCGCTCGAACTTGTCAATGATGTTGAAGTAAAATACAGCGAGCAGGGAAAGCTGAAAGTGGTGATGAAAACGCCAAAGCGCCTCGCTTATCAGAACGAAGCACAAGTTTTTCCCGATACGATCAACATTAATTTTTATGATACAACAGGGACGATAGTTACCCGCCTACGCTCGGACTCGGGGCATTATGATAAAGCAGCCGACGTTTATATTGTAAAAGGAAATGTGCGCGTCGTCAAGTCGGAAACGGAAGAGTTGCTTACCACGACTGAGCTCAACTGGAGCCCGCGCACGCGTAAGGTCTTTACAGATAAACCGCTTTCAGTTATTAACAAACGAACTTCGGAAGTTACCAATGCGATCGGGATGGATGCCGAGCAGGACTTTACACGTATTAAATTTCGAAAGGCAACCGGAATCTATAAATTCAGCGGCGCTCCTTAATATTCCTTGCAATCCTTTAATGCAGCTTGTACAGTTTCAATAGGTGTATATACGCTGTCTTTACCCCATTTCATACCCAGAAAGCTGACCAGCTCAGCAATTTCAATCTCAGTCAATTTGAGATTGGCGGGCATAGGCCGGTTAAATTCTTTGCCGTCAACCAGAATACTGCCTTTCATCCCGTTTCTGATAATGCAAGCAATGGCAGATTTATCGCTCAGTCTGGCAGACGTTGCCAGTGGGGGATAAAGATTAGCCATTCCCTTGCCGTCTGCCTGATGGCAATTGGCACAATAGGTCGTATATAGCTGATATCCTTCAACAAAATACTGCTCACTTTTCAGCTCAGATGCACTTTGGCAGGAAAACAGGGAGATAACTGAGAGAAGAAGAATCGCTGGTTTGATCATCAAAACGGGAGGTGACTGGCTATTTATATTCGTCGAGTAAGATCTTCATATCGGCAATGAGCTTCTGGGTTCCTTCTTCTGTTGTGCCGTCATACATGCCTCTTACCCGCTTGTCCTTATCGATCAGGATAAAAGCCCCGCCGTGAATGTACCCACCGTCAGCCGTCTTGTCTTCTTTTGCCGTAACCAGATAGTTTGTCTGACCAATTTCAAAAATCTTCTCTTTATTACCAGTCAGAAATTGCCATTGATTGCCTTCGATGCCTAAATCACTTGCGAATTTCTTCAAAACCTGGGGCGTGTCATGATCCGGATCGATAGAGTGGGACAGGATCATTACCTGCGGATTGCCTTTGTATTGATTGTAAACCTTTATCATTTGCCGCTTCATAACAGGACAAATGGTAGGGCAGGTTGTGAAGAAAAAGTCTGCAACATAGATTTTGCCTTCCACGATTTTTTCAGAAACGGTGTCTCCTTCCTGGTTAACAAATGAAAATGCGGGAATAGTATTATAAACCGTATCAACCACTTCCTTTCCGTCAACCATTTTCTTGACCGCATCGCGTTCTCCAAGAATCGGCAATTTCTTATCGTCCTTGCAACCAAGCACGCCTAAAATGAATGCAGCGAAAACGAACGTATATATATGAATGGTCTTATTTCCTTGTATCATAACCTGTTACTCCAAAAATGTTTGCGCTTCTTGAATGGACTTTAATGTTACCTGTTTTACTTGCAGAATCTTTTCCTTTTCGCTCTCGAAATAATGGATTGCACTTTCAGGCTTTAATTTCTTGGCAGAATCACCTCGGTAAGCATGCATCCAGCTCATCATAAGCTTATCCGATTCATTTAGTTTTTGATTCAGATCCACAGCTTTCATGCGTTCTTCGGCGATGGTATTGCTGCTGATGCCTTCGTTTTGCAAACTATCCATATGCTGGATTTTCTTGGATAACTTTGATTTCAATGTCATGATCTGGTCCATTTGCGGCATCACTTCGTCGTGAATCGTCATCACTTCTGCTTCCAGCTCGGAGGCCTTATCTTGTTTGCCTTCTTTGCCGCATCCTGACAAAAGGGCCAGAACAAACACGGATAGTATCGGGTATTTCATGAGTTTGGGAGGTTAAATCTATTGTATTTTGAAAATGCTGTTTGGCCTAATTTTGTTCTTTAAGAATCATTTCGCGTGCATTGACCAGCACTGAATCCGAAGGATTATGCCCCCCGATCATTTGCGCAATTTCCAGCACACGCTCGTCTACGGTAAGTTTCTTTATTTTACTGACGGTTTTTTCCGAAGAATGATCCTTGTAAACAAAGTAATGTGCATTGCCGCTGCTGGCAATCTGATGTAAGTGTGTAATGGCAATAATCTGATGGTTAAGCGCCATATTTTGCATCATCTTGCCCATTTTTCTTGCAATTTCACCCGAAACGCCCGTATCGATCTCATCAAAAATGATCGTAGGAAGCATTCGTTTATCTGCAAGAATGTATTTGATGACCATCATTAATCTGGAAAACTCGCCGCCCGAAGCAACTTGCTTCAATTCTTGCGGGACGACACCTTTATTGCCGCTGAAAAGAAACGCCACCGAATCCAGGCCATTAGCTGTCGGCAAAGTTTCTGTTACCTGTATAGATAAACTTGCGTTTGGGATTCCCAGTTCCGAAAGTCTTTCCAAAATCAGCGTTTCTATTGCTTTGGTAACTTTTCGCCGCTTTTCCGAAAGGATTTTGGCGCTTTTGAGCATCGCCTCTTTCGCCTGAACCGCAGCTTTTTCCGCTTTAAGCAGCTCATCATCCAGGTTCAGCACAATGCTGAGCTTACGCTGCAATTCTTCTTCAATTTGAAGCAACTGCTCAACAGTAGTCACCTGATGTTTTTTGAGCAATGTATATATCAGGTCCAAGCGCTCCTGAACCAGTTCGGCACGTCCCTGATCGATGTCTACTGAGCTGTTTGCCTGGTCGATCTCGTCAGCTATGTCGCGCAGTTCTATCAATGTGCTTTGCACGCGCTCACGGATGGCGTCATACACAGGAACAAGCCTGGCGGCCTGACCTATTGCATTAGCCGCATTTTTCAGCAGTTCAAGGATGGAATTATCGGGGTTATCTAGTAATGTGTAAGCGAGTTGCAGCTTTTCGCGGATCTCTACTGCATTTTCCAGAATGTTTAATTCAACTTCCAGCTTCTCCTGCTCGTCAGAAACCAGCTTGGCGTTGTTTAATTCCTGAAAGAGAAATTGGTCGTAATCGAACTCTTTCCGGAGCTTACCCGCTTCTTGTTGCAGCGTTTCAAAGGCCCGTGTTGCGTCCTTGTATGCCGAAAAATCCTGCTGATATGCTTTAAGGAGTTGTGCGTTATCGGCAAAGGAATCCACTACGCGCAGCTGAAATTCATTGTTGCCCAGCATCACCGAATCGTGCTGCGAGTGAATGTCAAGCAGCTGGCTGCCGATCCGCTTTAAAGATTCCAGATTGACGGGCGTATCATTTACGAATGCGCGCGATTTGCCAGCCACAGAAATTTCACGGCGGATGATGCATTCATCGGAATAATCGACATTTTCATCTTCAAAATTGGGGGCAAGGTCATAGCCGGAAAGATTAAAACTGCCTTCTATCACACATTTTTCGCTGGAATCGTAAAGTGATTTCACATCGGCCCGATTGCCCAGAAGTAAGCCTATTGCGCCCAGCATGATCGACTTTCCAGCCCCCGTCTCACCTGTAATGATATTGAGTCCGGGATCTGGCGACATTTCCAGCTGCTTAATGAGCGCGTAATTTTTTATAAGTAAATTCGAAAGCATATCTATACGAATATAGTTATCAGATCAACAATTAGGAAATATAACCATTCGCGGCCTGGTTTTGCCTGCTCATTTCGAGTTGGCATCATAAACGATCTCGTAAAGCGATGGCAATGGAATGAGATGCGTGTGATTACGCGGGTCCCGGATCAGCAAACTTTCGTTTGTAAAAGATTCAAGTTTGCCAAAATGCGTGTTCCCATTATTCAAAACTGCGTTGATTTCTATTTTAAGCAACTTTTCGAGTGAAGCAAAAATGTCTTTGGAAGAGATGCGTATCAATCTTTTACTCATAAGAAATCACAGAAACGATTTGAAGGGGAAGTGCGATGGTTTATAAGGAGAGACGTTGATATAATTGCGTTTTGCTAGGATCCAGCCCTACCAGAAGCGTATAAGCTTTCGCACGTTCCTCGGGCTGCGCCTCTATCAGGATCCGGTAAAGCTCATCGGATTTTGAATCGAAAAAAGAGTTAATCACCACACTGGCAGGCCTTAACTGGTTGACTTCCTTGGCCGTATTGAGCACTTCCAGCACTTTTGCGCGGGTCTCCGCCGGATTCTGAGTGGCAACGTCGAGCCCAAGCCGGTAGTATTTATACATGCCTTCCCGGAACGGCGTGAACTGCTGGCTCATCAGGTTTTCTACAAGCCAGTAACGATTGCGCGAGTCACCATTGGAATCCCAGCCGCGTTTATTAGGGGAGGAGTTGCGAGCCTGATTCACAAGATTAAAAGCCTTCTGAACATAAGGCGCCCCGCCGAGTTTGCTGAAAGAATCGTAGTCAAATATCAACGCTACATTCGCGTAAAAGGCCAGAATGTAGGGAAGCTCTTCGGTGTAGTTATTTTCGTTAAAATAAAGGGGCGTGTTGGGTAAGTAACTGAAGGTGAAATTTTTATCAACATAAGTGAAAAGCACTGTCTCGTAATTTGAATTGTAAACAGGCCTTGATACAACCAACTGTGCATTCCCTTCATAGGCGCCCTGATTGAGTGAGCGCGTCAGGTTCACATTGAGCTTGCATTTGATTTTTTCCTCTTTGCCAAACTCATCATTAGTCCAGCGTGTATTATTCAAAAAATCATTCATATAAGTTTGAAGCTGCGCCATAGACTGTGGATCAGTCTTTTGCTGTGCTACCAGCTGCTCGTAATTAAGATTCACCGAGAACTGGAACTCCTGCGCCAGCGATTGTGCAGAATGCGTGCAGGCGACCAGTAAGAGCAACCAAACCCAAATATTTTTCATGCTTCACTCCATTTATTTAAGACAATGTCCAGGATGTCCTGTGCCACTTCATCTTTATTTTTAAGATCGAAATGTTTCACATTTTTCCCTTTGTCAATAACGGTTATTTTGTTGGTATCGTGTGCAAAGCCAGCACCCGGATCATTCAGTGAATTCAGAATGATGAAGTCAAAGTTCTTGCGCAGTAACTTGTCCACTGCATATTCCATTTCATTCTCTGTCTCCAATGCAAAGCCGATCAGCAACTGGTTTTCCTTTTTGGTTTTTCCCAATGTCCCTGCAATATCCTGCGTTTTAACCAGATCCAGGGTCATTTCCTGGCCTTGCTTTTTAATCTTATGCTCGGCTATAACCTTTGTCGTGTAGTCAGCAACGGCAGCAGCAAATATAACCACGTCGCTTTCTTCAAAATGTTGGGCAGTGGATTTATACATTTCATTTGCGCTCTGTACATTGACGCGCTTGACCGTCGGTTCGGGCACCGGCAGGCTGGTAGGCCCGCTCACAAGCGTAACTTGTGCTCCCGCGGATGCAAAGGCCGCTGCAATTGCATAACCCATTTTCCCCGACGAGCGGTTGCTGATGTAGCGAACCGGATCAATTGCCTCTACGGTGGGGCCGGCAGTAATTAGCACGCGCTTTCCGGAAGCGATGGGTTTTCTTGCAAAAAAGCTGCCTAAAACTTTTATGATTGCCTCTGGCTCGGCAAGACGACCGTCCCCAATCAAACCACTGGCCAACTCACCATGTTCTGGCTCGATGAAGTGATTTCCAAAGCGAAGTAATGTATCAATGTTATGCTTCGTGGACGGATGCTGATACATATCCACGTCCATGGCGGGCGCAAAGAAAACAGGACAGCGTGCTGACAAATAAACGGCCGTCAACAGATCATCACAGTTGCCGGTGGCGCATTTTGCAAGCGTCCGCGCCGTCGCCGGGGCAACGATGATCGCATCCGCCCAGAGTCCAAGCTCCACGTGGTTGTTCCATGTTCCGTCCTGACGGTCCGTAAATACGCTTAATACAGGTTTTTTAGATAAAACAGATAAGGTAAGCGGGGTAATAAATTCCTTTGCCGACTCTGTCATAACCACTTGAACATCAGATCCGACTTTTACCAAAAGCCGGACAAGAAGGGCAGATTTATATGCGGCAATGCTGCCTGAGACGGCAACGAGTATCTTTTTACCTTTAAGATTCAAACTTCAATCGCTTTGGGTGGTCAATTCGGAAGGACTCCTGTAAGGCATAAAGTTACAGAGATAAGTGTAACATTTAAAGCCTGTAAATGAAAAGCCAGCCGCAAAACAGTTTTTGCGGCTGGCTCTTGAATGAAATCAATTTTTATTCTTCCGTTGTATCGCGGTAAGCGTGATAAGTTTTTCCTTCGATGAATTCATCTATTGAAATGCTTCCTGCTTTTGGCATACGCTCGTAAAATTTGGAAATTTCAATTTGCTCCCTGTTTTCAAACACTTCTTCCAGGTTGTCTACGCCAGAAGCAAATTCAGCAAGCTTATTGTTAAGCTCTTCTTTCATCTTGCTCGAAATCTGACGGGCTCTTTTGGAGATTACAGAAACTGATTCGTATAGGTTACCAGTTACGTCTGCGATCTTATCGGTATCCCGGGTAATGATTGATGGATTGGTTGCCATACTTATGGTGATATTAGTTAAAATTAAAATCTAAATGAAAGAACTACTGTCCTTTCGGTTCTGTAATGGCCGGCGTTGTTACTTTGGTCGGCTTGTTGGCTGGATCGGGCTGCGTTTCAAGTTGTTTTTGACGTTCCACTTCGGCTTTTGCAATCACATCGATTTGCTTTTGGCTTTCGTCAAACATTCTTTCCGCATCACGGTTATATTTTCCTGTCGGATATTTATCGATCAGCTCCTGATAAAACTTCAAGACGTCCTGATAACGCTCCTTTTGCTTCGAACTAAAACTGTTGGTGGCAAGATTGTACTGTGATTCCACCTTCAAAAACGCAAGTTCCTCATTGTATTTCGAATCTGGAAAATCCTTACGGAAGTTCTCAATCGATATTACGGCAGACTTCATCGACATTGCATTGAAATCGCTGATCTTGTGATATAAGCGGGCTCTTTCATATGCTTTGCGTTCAAGCTTTGCGCGCAGCTCCAAAATATAACGCGTACATTCTTCGCGGAAAGGGCTTTCAGGATATGCATTGATAAAATCCTGCATGGCCGAAATCGCGGTAAATGTACTGGTCTGGTCTAGGTTGTACGGCGACGAATCCTTATACAGAGAAAAAGCATGCATATACAATGCTTCCTGTGCGTAATCGCTTCGTGCGTAGGTATCAAAGAACTTTTTGAACAAAAACTGACTCGTATTGTACTGCCCCTGCTGGTACTGGGTATACGCATAGTAAAACTGCGCCAACTCGGATTCTGTACTTCCTTTTAACAACGGAATGAGTTCTTCAAAAAGTAGGCCGGAACGATAAAAATCCCCCTTTTTGTAATAAGACATCGCGGCATCATACTTTTGCTGATCCGTACCAGTCTTTTGTAACTTCGAGAACTTACTGCAAGAAGTAATTACAAGGACCGCAATAAAAAGCAAGAAATAGCTTGCTGGACTGTTTTTTCGCATATTAGGTGCAAAGGTAATAAAAAAAGCTACATCATTCATAACGAATGCGTAGCTGATATAGTGTTAAAAATTAGCCTATTGCTGATGGCGTACAAGCATTTTTTTAGTGGCTACTTTTTGACCGTCCAGTGACAATTGATAGAAATAAAGCCCTGTCGGCATATCTTTCGTATTGACACGCAGCTTTCTGTCATTTCTGTTCAGGGGCAGCTCAGCCATTTGAGAACCAAGCACGTTGTAGATAATCAGTTTCGCGTCACGAATGTTGGCAGTGATGTTATAGTCAAGATCTGCATATTCGCTGGCTGGATTCGGATAAATGTTTGATACTGAAATCTTATCGTTGGCATATAGTTGCTCTTCCACTTTCAGCTGCGCTTCCATCTCAGGTTGTCTTCTGTTTGAAGATCTCTCCACGATTTCGGCAGTAGCGACGCCTGTGCTTTCAGAAGCATTGGGAGAAGCGAACAAGAAAGAACGATAGAAACTGTTCAGCGCTTTTGGATTTTGCAAAGACAGTAATTTGTAGCTTGAACCCGTTGCCAAACCTGAAAATTTGATGTTTTCGCTGGCAGCAGGGTTCTTCTTGTTGACCATGTTCAAACGGCTGCCGTTCGAGACGGATTGTGCGTTTAAACCCTGTAAGGTCAACGTTAGTGTTATTATTAAGTAAAGTATATTTCTTTTCATAGCGTCATCTTGGAATACTTTTGACTAATATTTTATAATATTTTAGTAAAAAAGTACATTACAAAAATATAGAGAAACAATTGTATATTCAAAATATATTGTGTGAACGGACATCTTTATTTTGGAATCTAAAAAATCATGCCTGCTTAAATAAAATGAAGCTTGTCTCGATATATTTTTTACAACTCTTTCCAAATCGTCTTATTCTTGGTTGGTTTCTCTGAAATTCGCCAATTAAACCCGTCCAACTGTCGTTCCGGAGCCTTTATTTTCGAGGGTGGAATGAGCCTGCCGTCCGGTTTCCCCACAAATGAGATTTTATGTACACGATTGTCGGTAAAAAGCAGATTCATTTTTCCACATTCAACCCGGTTCAAGCCGATGCTTTTTTGCTCATCATCCACCGCATAGTAGGCACTTTCGCCGTTTCCATCCACCAGAACCTGTTTTAATTTGCTCCCGCTTTCAAAAAAAGCATTGATCGTGCGTCCTTTCACCTGGTTAAACTGCTTGACTAAGGTATCCTCTGTAATCACAAAAGATTTGCCTTTCAGCAGCATCCGGTTGATCTCATTGTTGACTAAAAAAGCAGTAATCGAATCGGCCTCCATTTGATAATGCTGGTCACTCCATAAAATCGGTTTCCGGAAAAATCGGATAATCGAATCGGCTGTATTGTAAGTGATCGAATCGCATTTGCCCTGGAAATCGCTTTTATATATAAAAACGTTTTTATTTCCGATCAGCTTCCTTGTGCTATCCCTCTGATTTTCATATGAATACAGTGTATCCGCACGAATGTAAAGAGTGTCGTCGGAAACTACATTTCTGACATATGCATGACCGAATATTTTGGAATAGCCCTCTTTTTTCCAGTAATATCCTTCGTCACCATTCAAGACCGTTTTATCCTTTTTGGCGACGATCACCACATTACCTTTTCCGCGACCATTGTTGGTTTTACCGTCCACTTCCAGCGAGTCAGCGGTGAGTGTATACGTTTCATTGTCTACCATCGTCCGCTTCTGAAATGAGGACTCGGCAGACTCCGTATTGTAGCGACCCCTGGTTCCGTTTACCGTGCCGTCTTTATTCGTGATTTTAGTAACACCATTAAAATCCGACCACTTCGTCAACGAGTTATACAGCAGTGTATCCGTCGTAAGCACATACTTTTTGTTGACCAGTTTTACACTTTTATAATAAGTGAACTCCTTTGTTCGCGTATTATAAAAACCCTCTTTACTCGTCAGCACATTTTCCTCATCGACAGTCCGGCCAGGCGTTTTATAATTGGCAATGCCATTGGCCATATCGTATTCGATTTTGCGGGTCGTTAGGGTGCGTTTGCTATCTTTCAAAACCGTCTTTTTACCGCTTACAATAGCGAGTCGCGTGTTGCCAAAATAGTAAAGCGTATCGCCTGTCACTGTAACCGTATCACCCTGTATGATCTTAACATTCCCGAAAGCTTCGATCACATTCGTATTAATATTCTGGATCGCGAGATTGCTGTGCAAGAATGCTCCTTTGTGCTTAAAAACGCCATTTTTGACCCGGCGGGAGTCAACTCCGTTTTCATTCACAATTTCCAGCTCGTCGGACTTTATAATTTCAACAAGATCCTCACTCTGAACTGGCTGAGGTTTTGGTAAAGCTCTCTGGGCCAACAGGTAATGTGAAAAAAACATCAAAACAAAGAACGTCAAACGAAACATATTACCTTTGATATTGATGACGCGCAAAAGTTTAAAAGGGTTGCAGTTCGCGATGTATTTTTTTTTATTCATGTTGCCATTCTTTCTTTTACCTTTGAAATCAGTGCCTTCTGGCGAGTCTGGTAAAAGACTATTCATGTCTTATATACGCCAAAACTACATCAATTACGTTTCTTAGGTTCATGTTGGATGCTTTTTTAACTTTTATTAACCAACACAAGCTGGATCTCGAAAAACAGCCATGCTTATTGACTGTGAGTGGGGGAGTAGACTCAGTTGTAATGCTTCATCTGTTTCACAAAGCCGGTTTTCCCGTTGGCATCGCACATTGTAACTTCGGGTTAAGAGGCGAAGAGTCTGATGGAGATGAAGAGTTTGTTGAGCAGCTTGCCCAAGCATACGGTTTTCCATTTTTTGCCAAACATTTTGATGTAAAGTCCTTTGCAAAGGAAAAGGGCATTTCCACGCAGATGGCTGCACGCGACCTGCGTTACCAATGGTTTGAAATGCTAAGAACCACCAACGGCTACACACACATTGCCACCGCCCACCACGCAAATGATTCACTGGAAACAACCCTTTTAAATCTCACCCGCGGAACAGGTTTATCGGGCCTACACGGCATTTCAGGTATCAACAATCATCTCATCCGCCCATTGCTCCTGGCCACCAAAGAGCAAATTCTGACCTACGCGCAAGAGAACGCGCTAACATGGAGAGAGGACCGCTCGAACGCTTCGGACGACTACAAAAGAAACCTGATCAGGCACAAGGTTGTGCCCGTTTTGCAGCAGCTAAATCCGTCATTGGAAGCCACCTTCATTCACTCCTCCGCAAAACTGTCAAGTGCAGATCGGTTGCTGAAAGAAATGCTGGACGAATGGGCGAAAGGGGTTGTTGTGAAGGAGGGGGAGCAGGTGAGGATTAGTAAGGCCAAGATTGTTTTGGAGAGCGAGCCGGGGTATAGGTTATGGCATATTTTGCAGGATTATGGATTCGCTTATTTGCAAGTAGAGAAAATTGTTGAGGGATTGAATGGAATGCCGGGAAAACTGTTCGAATCCGCATCTTATACATTGCTGATAGATCGAAAAGATCTAATCCTTAAAAATCGGGTTATTGCAGCGTCTGATGACGAGATCAAAATAGAAGAAAGTCAATCCGAAGTTAATTTTGCCGGACGATTGATCTCGCTATACAAGAAGAGCCGCAATTCAAACGATGAGCTTCCTAGTAACAAAAGCATAGTTTCCATCAATTATGACAAATTGGTTTTTCCTTTAAAAATTAGAAAATGGGAAGTAGGAGATTCGTTCCGACCACTGGGCATGAATGGCGCGCGAAAAAAGTTAAGTGATCTTTTCATCGATTCGAAGATGGATAGATTTGCAAAGGAACAGGTGCTGGTACTTTTGAATGGCAATGGGGAAGTTATTTGGGTGGTAGGAGTGAGGTTAGACGAGCGGTACAAGGTTCATGGACGTACAGCGCATATCTTGCAGGTAGTAGTGAGCTAGAATAGCTCTCTGTTCTTGACTTAGCAAAAAACATCCAGGAGACACAGTGTGTTTTATATCAGCTAATGTTCATGACTTTGGGGATAGAGAAGGCAATAATCTGCATCCTTATCTGCAAAATGAGACTGAACAGCTTGGACTGGATGTAAGATATTTTCGATCTCTGAATCATTTCAATGGGGTTCACGCAAACCACCTAAATTTTCTTGACGAGCAATGGGTTAGCACTAACATTGACTGGGAATTTTTAAATTTGTCGGTATTGGAAGGGGTCCGCGGAATCATTGCGGTTATTACTTTGAAACCTTTGAAAGAAATATTGTCAGGTACTATAAGGGTATATTGAATTATGACCCCTTGCAAGCTAAATATGATCAATCCATTTCAATGTTCAATGTTGGTTGCAAAGCAACCGATGAATTTGATGTGTGGATGAGCTTAGGCGGTACAGCTATCGTCGAATATTTATTGGATGATGAGCATTACAACTTTGTATCAGTTCAATTCCACACAGAGGTCAATGTCCGGATAAGAGACAAAATAATAATTAGTTATGAAGCTAACTATGATGACGAGAACTCAGGATTGTCAATTGAAGGTGCGTGTGAGATTTTATATTTTGCATAGGCCTAGTTTTTTTTTAACATGAGCTATTGCGCATAAAGATTTTGTTTTTACCTTTGCACCACGTTTCGCACACGGCGAAGTATTTAGAGAGATGGCAGAGTGGTCGATTGCGACGGTCTTGAAAACCGTTGACTGTAACAGGTCCGGGGGTTCGAATCCCTCTCTCTCTGCAGGACATGATGTCAAAACATTCAAAAACCCCGTTTAAACGCTTTAAACGGGGTTTTTGATTTTTACGGACTACCAAAATATTCAAAAATTCCCAATGTTTTTTGACGCCGATCGTGGAACTCCATAAGTCTCACGAAATGACGCACAAAAAAGCCATTAACTAGCTGGTTAGTAAGGTGTTCACTAGATGAACATCTTGCGTTTCAATAGTAACAATTCGATTTTTGTTCATCTTAAACATTTTTACCATGTTAGAAACAAGCTTCGGGTTGAACTTCTTTTTGAAGACCCCACGCAATGAAAGTCCAGACGGTACCAGGCACATTTATATGCGCATCACCGTAAATCGCCAACCCAGGGATATTGCTACGAAAAGAGTATGGCACCCGTCCAAATGGAATATCCGCGCCGGAAGAGCCACAGGAAACAAGGAAGATTCTAAAGAATTAAACAGTTACCTGGACTCCCTCAGTGCAAAAGTTTTTCAGGCTAAAAAAGCTCTGCTGGAAGCGGACAAAGAAGTCACTGCCGATGCACTCAAGAATATGCTCCTCGGAAAAGAAGGGGACAAAAGGACGATCCTGAAGATTTTCAAGGAGCATAATGATCAAATCGCGGCATTGATCGGGGCTGATTTTGCGCCAGGTACACTTGAACGATATGAGACTTCTCTCAAACATACGCGGGAGTACATCAAGTGGAAATACAATGAAGACGATTTTGATATCAAAAAATTGGACTTCGAATTCATCTCCCAATTTGAATTTTGGTTCAAAGCAAAAAAGAAGATTAGTCATAATACTACAATGAAGTATTTGGCCAACTTCAAAAAGATCGTTCTTCTTTGTGTTAAGAGAGGTTGGCTCACGCGTGACCCATTTTATGCTTTTAAGTTCTCGAAGAGAGAAGTTGATAGGGAGGCGTTAACCGAAAGCGAGTTGAAGAAGGTTTGGGAAAAGGATATGGGCGACGGGCGTCTATCATATGTGAAAGATATCTTTCTTTTTTGCTGCTACACTGGACTTGCATATGCCGATGTCTACAAATTGAAACGCACAGAAATAGTCGAAGGAATTGACGGCGGGAAGTGGATCACCACTAAACGGCAGAAGACGGACACGCCTTCAAGAATTCCACTGTTACCACTAGCATTGGAAATTATGGAGAAGTATGAAGACCATCCGCAGTGTGAAAATGAGAACAGGGTGTTGCCGGTGCTTTCTAATCAGAAAATGAATGCCTACTTGAAGGAAATTGCGGATTTGTGTGGGATTCAGAAGAATGTTACTTTCCACCTGGCTCGGCATACTTTTGCGACTACCGTCACTCTTACTAACGGCGTGCCGATTGAGAGTGTGTCAAAAATGCTGGGACATCGGAATATTAAGACTACTCAGCAGTATGCGAAGATTGTTGATAGAAAGATTAGTGATGATATGGCGAGGTTAAAGGATATACTAACGAAATAGTGTCAATAGGGCTTTTTAGCAAAGACTTAGCTGATCCAAGAAGGCATGCGAGATCGTGCCTCTCCGATCAGCTAAGGACACTATCTCAAAATCTGTGTAAAGTTTAAATCGGGGTTTGTAACTCCGATTTTTTACTTTTAACAAAACACAGTTTATGAGACCAGAAGATTTGTTGACTGATGAGTTTTTAAAGCAGTTCAAGAGCCGCGACACGCTCAATGACTTTCTTGGCCAGTTACAGAAACGGGGCATTGAGAAAATGCTGGAAGGCGAACTGGATGGGCATTTGGGATACGATAAACACGAGCAGTCGCCCAACGGCAATTCCCGTAATGGCTATGGAAAAAAGAGGGTTAAAACCAGCTATGGCGAGTCGGAAATACGAATGCCTCGCGACCGGGACGCCAGTTTTAATCCCATGATTATTCCCAAGCGGGAAAATATGGTAGACGGAATCGAAGAGGTAATTGTGTCTCTGTATGCCAAAGGAATGAGCGTTGCTGACATCGAAGACCAGATCAGGGATGTTTACAATTTTGAGGTTTCGACATCAACTATCAGTCGTATCACTTCCCGGATAGCAGAAGACATCGTTAGTTGGCAGAACCGGCCTTTGGAGCCCGTTTATTTGATTGTGTGGATGGACGGTATTGTCTTCAAAGTGCGCGAAAACAGCAAGGTAGTCAACAAGACAGTGTACATCGCTGTTGGGCTTAAACGCGATGGTTATAAGGAAATCTTAGGCATGTGGCTTGGCAAAAATGAGTCTGCCGCCTACTGGATGAGTGTTCTGACAGATATGAAAGCCCGAGGGTTACAAGATATTCTGATCACGGCAACAGACAATCTCAACGGCTTCACCCAAACAATCCGGTCTGTTTTTCCTGAATCGGCCACCCAGATTTGCGTAGTCCACCAGATCCGGAACAGTTGCCGGTATGTGGTCTGGAAAGATAAAAAGGAGTTCAGCCGCGATTTAAAAGACATTTACGGTGCTCCCACGCGACAGGCGGCCTTAGCTGCCCTGGATAGCCTTGAACTGAAATGGAACAGCAAATATTCCTATGCCATCAAAAGCTGGCGCGAAAACTGGGATGAGCTGACTGTCTTCTTTGATTTTCCATTAGAGATTCGCCAGATTATATACACCACAAATCTCATAGAGAACCTAAATGGGAAAATAAGAAAGTACACGAAGAACAAACTGTCATTTCCGACTGATGAAGCAGTGATGAAATCGGTATATCTAGCCTTAAGAGAGGCTTCGAAAAAATGGACCATGCCGATCCGAAACTGGGGGATGATCCTGAATCAATTTTTGACTATTTTTGAAAACAGGGTCAGGCTGTAAGCTTTGCCCAACCCCGATTGAAAAGTTTACACAGTTAATGCGATAGTCCCCAGCTAAGTTATTAATTGTGTCTTGTGATAGAGGTTTTTATTAAAAGTTTAATTCTCCTTGTTTTCTTGATAAGTCCATAGGGATACGTTTGGTCCGTAATTAGCCGCCTCAAAATCGGTCTTACTCAAGATCCCGCCTTCTTAAAAACTTGTTAATTACGTTACAGTTTGACGAATAATAACTACATTGTTCAGGCCCTTATCTTAAAAACATGTCATTATCCGCAACACAATTAAATTTCGAACTTCGTGATTTGTACCTACAAAAACTTTCGAAAATCTACACTACCATTCGCACGCATGCAGTTGATTCTCAATTGAAAAATCTGCACGGTCCATTTTTGATAGAAGTACAACCGGAGTATCTCGAAGCGTCGAAAAAGATTATGTTTGTGGGAATGGAAACACATGGATGGAGAAAGTGTGATTTGGGTGAAGACTTAATGATCTCCTATCAGAAGGTCATGGAATGCCACCGGGAATTTATGTCACAAGAAAAGCCTATTAATTCTCCCTTCTGGTGGTTTATGAGAGACCTGAATGCCGTATACCAGCAATCGGATCTGCGAAAAACTGTGCTTTGGACTAATTTGTCGAAAATTGACGTTGGCAAGAGCCGACCTACTGGCCAGCTGTTTAATAATACGATGGCAGGTTTTATTGACTTGTTGGTAGAAGAGATTGATCTGTTAAAGCCGGCAATTGTGGTTATCATGACTTCAAGTCCTAATTATCGGTGGCATCTAGGTGAACATTTAGGGCTAACCACAGGTTTGGCGCGGCGAGAAGAGCTTATGCCAAGGTTACTTTATCGATGGACTGCAGATAAACTCCCTACGAACACTTTCCAAATCTGCCATCCTAATAGCCTTCGTTTCCGGAAAGGCGGTTTCAAGCAAAATGCAGAAGTAATTATCGGGAAGATAAGAGAACTTGCCATTTAGGTATTGTAACTACACCCTTTAAACTAAGTTGTCTCACAATATGAATTTGCTTCAAGCCCAAAAAAATCAGCCATAATAAGACGATAAGGCAATCGGCGAACTTTTCAAAACTCGCTTGATGCTTTATTTAAAAGGAGGATAGCTATTGACCAACCCATTCTATGCATTTAAATTTTCGAAGAAGGAAACTAACTGCTAGATTTTTCAGTGAAAGTGATAGACCATTGATCGTTGATTTAATGTGTATTCTATTCAACGTATTCGCTTTCAACCGCAGCAGATTGTATTCGGTTCTTTGTTACAAAGCCGGAATGTGAACCTTACAATCAGTTAAATAGATGCTATCTCACTCCCATCATATAATCTATCTTATGTCTAATCTTCGCTCTGCGATTTTAATGACATCCTCTTGAAAAAGGCTAGTAAATTCCAAGTCATTTAATATCAAAATTTCCAAGGTCAATGTTTTTTTATCCAGTAATAGTAGCCTAGTATATCCTTCTGAGGCCTTCTCAGAGGAAGCAAGCGTTCCGCGGTTGCTAAAGCACCAATATCGTTTAACATTTGTCTATAATAGTTAGGGTTGTATTTTCGATTGGTCTCTTTAAATATTCTGTCAATCTGCGCACGCATTTCGATATCAAGCCTTTCAATAGTTTTTTTGATTTTTCATTTGTCTTTTTTGAAAACTTTGGTTATAATCTTCCAATCCTAAGTTTAGCGGTGCTCAGAAGTAAATCTGGAAATAATGGGTGATACTTGTTTTGATTTACAAGGAAAAATTCCAAGGTTAAATCAAGCCTTCCAAGAAGTAGCAAGACGGTGAAGCCATCGGAAGCATTCTCGCCTTCGATATGGCTTTCGACTAAACCGATGGGGTCAACATTCCCAAGCATCGTAGAAAAATATGTTGGGGCATTCTTGTTAATCTCTTTCTGTATCTTTTTATAGAGGCTTTCTAAATCTAATTGGAGATCTTGCTCAAGTGCTGTATTCGACTGTAGTTGATTGTCAAAATTGCTGTTTTTGATAAACTGGAATGTGACGGTGCCATTGTCAGGAATAGGGTCGCCTTCTTTCCGACCTGGATCTACAACATTCTTGAGCTGAGCGACAATATAGCCTTGACTTAGCCACGCCTGTTTTTGAGTGTGAGTCGGGCTGTTAAAATCGTTTCCCCAAAACACGCTATATTTAAAAGCAACCCCTGGCAATCCCCCTTTGCCCATCAGTCCCACTTGGATGTTTAATTCGTGGATAGAAACCGTGACTGTTTCCTCATGCGTTGAAGCGGCTGTGGACAAAATTCGTTGAATGGGAAAGTATTTCTGGTTTGGGTCAAGGGGTTTACACTTCTTGAAAACATTTTTTTTGAGTCTGCCTCTAGTCTTGGGATTGAGGTTGTGAAACTTGCCGTCCATCTCCTTGAATGGTATGGCAATTGAGGAGAACAAAAGCATCTCTGTACGGAAAGGTTCTTGTGGGAAGTTTGGATAAAGGACCGTATTGAGTGATTGGATGAGTTTGCAATACTCAAAATAGGCTACATCTTCGTTGTGATAGTTAGCATGAAGCTCCTGATTAATTAAAAGCTCAATAGGCTTCTCGGATATCATTTTATTCCTTGATCCGCCCGGGATAGGAAAGTATTTTATTGCCTCACCTGCTTCATTAGCCTTAAATATGAGGTAGTTTAAAGTGTATACCGCCCGGTTGTCATAGATAGTAAAATCAGATGGCTTCCAGAAGCTCGCGAGCTTCGATAAGGATGAAATAACTCTGAACAAACCAGAACTGAGGGGTTTAAGTGTTGAGATCCGGACATAAAACTCATTAATCTTAACTACGTTTTGTGCGTTTTCTTTTTCGCTCGTTTTAAAGGCTCTTATTCCACCCCATTCTCTAATAATCCAGAACAATAACGGATAATGCAACGGTTTGGTGGCCAGTTGCCGCTCAACTGTGTACTTGAGAAGCCTATTTTGCTCGAAAGCAGTATCTGCAGAGAGTAACAAATTCTGCTCCTCAGTTGCGAATAAGCCCGAGCTACGACCGATCAAATTCTCAATTTTCCAGGTGTAAATATTCACTAGCTCGTCTACTGGAAGGGTGTTGCGAGCAATTTTTGCCAACGTTTCAATAGGACCCATTTGATAATGATAGATTAGACCACAAAACTAAGTATAATATTTAAATATCAAGTGTTTTTGTAAATATGAGTATATTTATGTGTCTTGTGTATTTAAAGAGCACTCGAATTACTTCAATATTCCTCAATATCAACAAGTTAGATGACGTAGTTACGTGAAGAAGACATGTTTGTATATTTAAAAGTCAACTACATGCTATCGGAGACAATAGAGAGGTGGGCTTCTATTGCTGCTAGAACTGTAACAATTCAGCAATGGACTGCTGAAATTAATTGACAAACAGGTAGTTGAGTGGCTACCCTGAGCAGAGAAAGCTGTAACTGATCGAAATTACAGAAATTTTAAAATTAGGAATTAGAGAGCATGTTATCTGGAAAATTAAGGACAAAGAATCGTCCCAGACAAATTCGTCCGGTGATTAAGAAACATAAGTTTATGTATTACCGGAATTTGTAAGTTCCAGAAAGACAAGCGCCCTTAGCTGCCCGGAACACCAAAGCCGGCAAAGTCTACCAGATAAATGTAACCCTGATCTCTTGCTTCCGTACACCAATCTCTTGCAAAGTTTGTCTCATTTTCCAAATCGAATCTGCAAGTATCTTCGTAAGACCAAACCACCACTTCACTTACAACAAAGCCGGTAACCGTCTGATGGTCTCCCGCAATATTGGCGTTACCTGCTAATTCTCCGATAGGTCTTGTTGAATTTTCCTTTAAAAGTTCATGAACACTAAAATGTGCGCCGTTATGCGAAATAACTTTCCTTCTTATAAAAACGAAGTCACCACTTCTGACAGAAGCATTGATATAACTATTCACACCACTATTAAAATTAAAAGCTTTAGCTGCCCATCCTATTTTCAATTTTTTAATTCCCGGCTGTAAAGGAATACCCATGCGAACGTTTTCATTTTCAGGAATAACATAGCGATTACCATTTGCTAATGCAATTTCTCTGAAATGTTTGAAGATCACCAAGCGATACCTTGCTCTTGTATAGGCTACAAATGCTAACCGTTTTTCTTCATCTAACTGTTCTTCAAGTTCTGCTTGAGTATGTAACTCATTGCTATTTAAAGGCAAATTTGAGAATGATGGAGGAATAATAACGCTATCAAATTCAAGACCTTTAACCTTATGCATTGTAGTTAGAACTATTTCCGTCTCACTAGTGCTATTCGTAATTTTATCTACATGTTTTTCGTATATTTTATATAATTGTCCATCATCCTTTTGAGTCAACTCATTTATGAACTCTAATAAACCATCGAATACCTGATGCTCATCCTGTTCCTCCAGGTATTCTAAAACAAGAGCATGAATAACTCTAATGTAAAAATGAGTCCAATTTTGGTTGTGATTGATCAGATCGCCTATAAATTCACGAAAGGTTTGTTTAAAACTTGGAAGAATTTGTTCACCTATCTTGGATTTTAAGAATAACATAACGGCATGACATTCTCTTATGCGAGTGAACTCATAAGGCAAGCTACCTTGAATACGGATTCTAATATTTGGAAGATTAAGTCCTTTTATTTTTTGAAAGCCTCTGTATACCTCGTTGTTTGTTCTGAAAAGAATTGCTATTTGCTTATATGGCCGTTGCCCCACTCTTTCTTGCATTAACATTGAAATCTGATCCCACCAATCCATTCTTTGCTGCGTCCGGTCTATTATTTGAGCATAATTTGCAATGAAATTCTCATCAGGAACTCTTGTTGGTCTTGGAATCAAATGTTCGTGCTCTGCCGGAAGTGTCAGTATCTGAGACGCTAAATTCAATATTGCCGGGTAGGACCGATGATTGTCATATAATTTAAATTGAGTTGGATTGAATATCTTATTAAAATCAGCATAATATGGCCAAGGGCCCATGCTTCCACCTTCCTTTATTCTTTCATATCCATATATGCTTTGATTTGGATCGCCTATTATAAACAACTGAGAATCAGTTAATTCATGTAGTTTGTTTAAAAGCTTAATTCTTACATTATTAATGTCTTGAAATTCATCTACTAAAATATGCTTTAACGGTGCTAGTTGATTCATGATTTGCCCAGGAGCACTAATCAAACGCTGAAGTAAAATATTTTCCCATGTATCGAACGGATGACCATTAACTTCATTTTGGCAATACCTTTTCGCTAAACCATGAAAGGTAAATATCTTGATTCTCTTCGCTAAGTTTCCGTAACCTAAGTCGTTGAATAGATGGCCTAATCTTTCTTTCAACTCGGAAACAACAGCTCTATTATAAGCTAGCACTAAAATTTCTTCGGGATTCGTTCCGATATGATGCACCAATTTGGCTACCCGAAGCGTCAATGTATGTGTTTTACCGGAACCAGGACCAGCCATAACATTGATGTGCTGATTTATTTCGGCATCATAAACATTTCGTTGTTCTTTATTCAACCGATCTTCTTCCGTTTTCATTGCGTCTCCCCTCCATTTTACAAGCAATGGGTCATTGGGTGGAAGCTCCTCTTGTAATACTTGTAATAAACTTTCCAAAGAGTTACAACCGAAGTATTTCCTGATGAAAGTGTCTTGCTTTTTTCTGATTTCACGCACGTTATTACCTAACTCACCTTTATGGAATCCAGCCAATACTTCGAGTACAATCAGTTTCAATTCTCTTACTTTTCGGGTTTCATCAAATTCTTCATATATTATTTTATCAGCAGATTGCAAATCTGTTTCGTCGATATTCTCAGTTGAGGTAAGGTAAATTTCAATGCCGCTAGGAAGCAAGCCTCCCGTCTTACTATATCCTGACACAGATAGTATAAAAAGTAAGTCAGATAAGTATTGAATATTTCCTTCAAAATTCAATCCGGAAATAATATCTGGCCAGTTGAAGTTCTTTAAGTTTTTCTCAAAATATTGCTGGGATACATAATCTAATAGTTTTATACAATCTTTCTTAATTTGTGCTATTTTATTTGACCATTCTTCCTTTTTGTGATAGCCATTAAAGATTGACTGCTTTATTTTGACTTTCTGGTTACCGTCAGTAACCTTTTCCATTTTGGTTTCATGTTTTGTTTTTCCCAACAAACGAATGATGGTAAAGGCATGTTTGCTTCTTTTCTTGACAATGTCTTTGAGGTAGTTGTTATATTCCTTCGTTTGATTTTCTGCATTGTCTTTCTTTGTCCAAGGTAGCTTCTTAAATTTTATATTTTCAGTTATAGATTCATGTATAAACACGTCTAATTCCTCACCGTCAAAAATCTTGGAGTCGTTGATTGGGACTGTACTTAGGATTTTAGATGCCAATGAAAATATAACCTGAAGTGCTGGGTACTTTTCGGCTCTAGAATGGATATTTTTACAATGATTTGTTTCGTCGAAGCGGATTTTAGATGGCTCAATCACCACATCTTGTATTAGTTTAAATATTCCAGCAGAATGATTTTTAAGTAAAGCACTAAATAGGTTGTTGAGACTTAGCCTTGAAATGCTCCGAAGTGATGCAATAGATAATTGTACTACCTTACTAGATTGATAATCAATTGGTTGTAGCTCAATTATGGCATAACATACTTTTTCGCAATCCTTATCCGGACAGTTATTTATACGTTCGGCTAATTTGTTTAATGATGCGGAATCAAATTCTAGATGAGTAATTGTAAAGTAGCCCAATTTAATTCTTTCTAATCGTTCCAGCCAATGCAAAGCGATTCTGAATTTATTATCCAGGTCATCATTCACAGAACCCTTTTTATTCGAATACAGATTGAACGGAACTGCTACTGGAATTTCGGTATTAGATGTCAAGGGCTTAAATCTTTCGATATATTCTTGCAATACATGTTTGATATCCTTGACCTCATGCCAGGAAATTCGGCTTTCATGCAGTTGGTCTTTCAACTTTGCGAAATCATTGGTGGTAGTAAGACAGAGTGTCCTAATAGGATTTTCAATATTACTAAATCCTGCTTCCAAACGTTGTTTTTCGTTTCTACCAGCCCTACCAACTTCTTGAAGAAAATCCTCAAATGTACTAGGTGGTGAATAATGTGTTACAAAGTGAACGTTTGGAATATCCATTCCCATACCAAATGCTTTTGTTGCAAAGAGTATTAGAATTTCGCCTGCTTTAAATCTTTCGTAAGTATCCGTTCGATCTTCTGCATCCATTCCTGCATGGAACCCACCGACCTTATCCGCAAAACTACAGTCTGCGCCAAATACATCCCTTAAACTGTCCGGCATTATTAGAGAGCATTCTTCAACCTTTTTTCTGCTCTTAACAAAAATGATTGCCCGGCTTAGGGAAAAATTAAATTTGCCTGATTTTAGGTAATTCGCTACTTCAAGAAGCATGTCATCTTCAACCACATTATGTTTGAAATCCATCTTGATGTGGTCTCTTACAGGATTGTAACTTTTCTCAGTGCCTTCTACGGTAACTACGCCGGGCATCAAAACACTTATTTCTTCAAATACCTGTTCTGATATTGTAGCAGAAAATAGCAGCTTACTCATTTTATATATTCCAGAATAACCTGCAACTTTTCTACCAGCATTCAAATAGTCAGGCCGAAACTCCTGACCCCATTGCGAAATACAGTGTGCTTCATCAAATACAACATATTCTAATCCGCTATCCGCATCCAATCTTGTTAGAAGGCAATTTTCAAAAGATCGAGACCTAAACCGTTCTGGTGTGATGTAAAGAAGCGTTATCTCACCTCCTACGATTCTTCTATAAATGTCTTTAATCTCTTCGTGTGATTTATCACCACTTAGATATTCAACGTTGCTATATAGACCTTTGTCCCATAGTGTCTCTACCTGGTCATGCATTAATGCTCTCAAAGGTGATACAACGATTGAAAGTTTATTCGTAAATGAAGATCGAAACAATGCTGGCGCTTGGAATAACACAGATTTTCCAGCACCAGTTGGCAGGGAGATTAATAAATCTTTTTTTGCCGGAAGGATATCATTGAGACATTGATCTTGATAGTCGTACCAATCAAAAAAATCTCCATTTTCATTTTGGGGCAAAAATAATCGTCTTAAAATCTCCTTAGCTTCTCTCACGTCAAAATCAATATCAACCGTAATATCTGAAGGGAAAAACTCAGATGCCTCTTTGTAATCAGATTGATATTCTTCTATTCTATTCCAAAGTCGTGCATATTTTGACTTTACATCCAAACTCTGTTCAATACCAACAAAGTCAGCTAATCTAGTATCACACAAATACAAACAAGAATCTGGATTATTATCTACAATCATCTTATAGTAATAGTCAACTAGGGGTTTGTGAAGCCTAAATAATTTGTACGTATCAAAATCACCTTCACCTACTAAATCCTTCTTTATTGTTGGAATGTATTTTGCGTTTTCGGATAATTCAATATCTGTTTTCTCAATAGTATTTTTCAGCATCTGTAATTTCTCCTGCAACAAAAAGCTATCCCATATGAAATCTATTGAGCCAGAATAGTTTGTTGAAATGACTTTGTCTAATATTAGAAAAGATGCAATTAAGAGTTTGTTAGATGATCTGTGTGTGTGCAATAGTTCTACTTGCCGTGCCAGTGAAGCTTTTTTGTCAGGAATATAATACCCTTTACGTCTTGCATAAGCAGATAGTTTTTCTATTTCAGATTCATTGTTGATAATTAGAACTTTCGGATTGTTTACTTCACCCATACCCTCAAATAATTTGAATTGATATGTCCAATAGCTTTTCCGGTACAATGATTCAGGGTTTACCCTTTTCTCCTCTGCTATATAACTGCTATTTTTGGCATCAGGCCGTATGACGAATGAATTTGTTTTTGTAAACGTCTCTTCCACCCAATCAATGTGGTAAACTTTATTAAGAGGCAGATCTTCCAGAGATGCTTTGAAATTCACGTTACACCATACTCTGAATTTGCCGTTTCCAATTTTTTCCAACCAAATATTTTGAAGAAATTTGGGGAATTCAGTAATACCTAATTTACTGCAGTGGATTTGTTCAAGACTGACGAAACTTTTACCCCCCGACATCTGCAACCAAATAGGTTCATTCTTCAATCTGGCGAAAATTGTAGCGAAGTCCAAGTCCTGGCCTAATTGTAATTTGCTAGTTAGGTTGTACAATTCACTTCCGATTACAATTGTTTGAATGTCCGAATCGTGATTCACATATTGTTTGAGAATTTCTATATCAGTGGGTTTAATACAGATAGGTTTGTCGATTTTGTTTCCAAAATCAACTTCTATACAGTCGCATATTGCTGTTGACTGTTCATTAGTCAACATTGATTTTATAGCTGTCGGTAAATGTTGTAAGTATGACTGAAGTCCTTTTGAAACTCGTGAATCCACAAAGCTATAAAGGATAGCTTTTAGTATATTTTCATCGGCAAAAGTTGCTGCTATCTTTTCTTTATTTAAGTGAAAGCTTAAGAACTTATCAGTGGAATAGAATGCGAAGTCAAATTGATGTGACAATGTATCCCATAGAAATTCAGGAGCAATTATAATCTTGCTACTCACGTCCTCTAAGTTTTTTGAGAGTTGAGCAAGTATTTGCTCTGGAAGATTTCGATTCGTAGGATTTGGGCGGAAAAATTCGTTTGCCTGAGTTGTAAGATAGTTATAATCTAACAATGCCAAGGTTGGGTTTGTGCTAATTTGATTAATTGCGTTGATTGCTTTTGATGGCAATAACTCCTTAATAGCTACTGAGTTATTTATAGATGCTATTATCCTAGATAATTGATTTTTGAACAATCGATAGGTGAGCTCCACATCGGATACTGCACCGTGCTCGGTTTTAAGGCCATAACTGAATCGTTCCGGATTTAGAAACATTTCGACCTCGAGCGTATCCCAAATCAAGTCTGCTGGCGGTGAAGCTCCATGATCTGCTAGTATCAGTAAGTCAAATTTTTTTATGTTCTGCCCAATTATTAAGCGACTGGAATTTAAGAGACTGACAAGTTCGGCAATCCCATCTCCAGGTATTTTATAATCTACATCACTTCTTACACCTGATTCGCTTTTCCAGGCAAACTCATTTATTTTCTCACCATCGGATTCCAGATCGAAACATAGGAAGTCAATTTTTGCAAATTTATTTTCAAGAATGCTAGTGATGTGCCTCTCTCGGTAATTGGATAGAGATGGAAACTCTAAATAATATTTTATAATCTTATCAGCTGGCTGCTTTTCTATAAAATGCGCTTTATCATTGTCATTTTGTATTTTCTCAATGTGAGTCCTTACTCGGATATCAGAAAGCTCTTGAAGCAATCCCTGCTCATAAAGTTCTATGTAGTAGTCATTATCGCTGCATTTGAAATTAGCTTCAGTCAGATCAGGAGAAGCAAAAGTACCAATGAAAGTTTTAAGGAAGATTATTACAGTTTCCAGCTCCTCTTCAGTGTTTATTTCCCAGCCCCGGCTAATTAAGTAATTATATGATTCTTCAACTAGTCTTGTCGGACCTTGCTCCGAAGATATCTTAGTTATTACTTGTTGTAATTCCTTCCAATCCAGGGCTGGCAAAATGTCGAGATTCCATAGATCAAAGTCTTCCTGCTTTGTGCAAGTTGGCAGGGTTTCGATTTCACCCAAAGTCCAGAGTGCGAAACTTACCTTTGAAAGCAACTTTGCTCGAGGTTTTAGATAAGGCTGAAAAAGGGGGATTTCTTTTGCCGCATTGATTCTGCTGGTGACTTCTGTTAGGGATTCTCGCTCAATACTCTCAATACCGTCTGCATATAGCGAGTGAATCTCGGCTTCCTCAAGTTCTGGTTTCAGTACGTTAGTCAACCAAACAATTGATTCAATGTAATCGACAGGATTCAACAGGTGTTTCACTAATAACGTTTTGCCAAATTGAACTTTTACCTCTTTCTGGATTGCATGGTCTTGAACGACGCTTGGTTCCCAATAAGAACGCCGATGCTGACCAGTTACTGTTGCGAAGCAGTTTTCATATTTGCCTCTAATGGCTATTTTTTTTGGGAAGGAGTTTTCTATTAGTGGAAGGCAGATGGGCTGCACCGCTCCTTTTTTGTTGAATATGACTACCGGAACTTTGTTGGAGACGTTAATTGCATCAAGTTCGCCAGTCTTTTTTCTGGAAGGTTGGGTTTCTAATATAACTATCTCATCCGTTGTAATTCCCGGTGTGAGTAAGTTTGAAACATGAATAAAGCACTCTTTTTCATCTTCAAAGCTATGGATGTAGCCGAAGCCTTTTGTGGCATCGAAAAACTTAACTTTTCCCAGTTTTATATGTTTGGTAGGCGTGTGATGCTCTTTTGTTGCAATTGAGTTTAATTGTGGATTTTTTATATCGCCAAATGTTTTGGCGATATTTTCTTTTGGCTTAGTAGTGACCTTGCTTAAGTCAATTTGAGTTACTAGCGCACCACCTTTCAAAACTTTTTCAAGTTTTAAGCGCACATCCATTTTAGTAAGCTTCGTAGATGTCTTTGGGTCTATATTAACTGCAATTCTAAATAGTTCAATGACGGACGGGAGTTGCTCTTGCCCTATATCTTCAAATCTGGATAACTCGAGACCAATATGCTTCAATCCTTTTTTGAGGTCCGCAATATCTATCAGTTCCTTATTTAGAATATCGTTTAGGTTCATTTGAGGGGCGAGTATTTTTTGCAGAATCTAGAATTCTCCTTTCTGAATTTGCAATAGATTGTTGTTGAATTGGAAGGGATTATTCGAACATTCAGTGTGCAACTAATTATTCACCAAGCAAGTCACTGACGTAGCCCAATTCTTTTTTGCTTAAGGGCATCGGTTGTTTTTTGCTGGTTTTCTTCTTGTTCCACAATCCGGCTTTCACCTCCTCCTCATGAATCTTATGGTTCAGCTCCAACAACCGTTTCAACACTTCTTTCCTGGCATCAGGATGGATCGTAAAACGCACTCTGTCATTCTCCGGCAAATAATCTACTTCATAAAAATCATGCTTCAGTGCTATATCATTCCATCCGTAGGCATCCAATACTGCCTCATCCATTTGCACATGTATCTCACGGAGTTTGAGGATGCCTTTTATGGCTTCATCAAATGAAATAGTATTAGCCGTTTTTTCAAAATGCTTTTGCAGTGAAGCTACCTGTTTGTCTTTATCATTAATCCCTTGTGTGGTGATGGCATTGCAGTGGAACAGATTATATGTTTTGGTAAGCCCCAATTGCATATTCATCATGAGTTGCCTGCGGTGTTCGTGGTAGGCTTCGCCAATGGTTTCTAATTGCCATTTCTGTTCGGAATTTATATTTGGTGGAAAAGGAAAGGTCTCAAAGAGAGAAGTGGGAGCATAACTCAATCTAGTTTCAAGTGTTGTACAGTAATTCCAACACCAACTATTATGCATTGAACTTTGTAAAACGGCGAAAGAGTTGAACTCATGTAAGTCAAATACTATCAGCTTGGCATCAAGTACCTGATTTGTATTAACAAATTCAAATGCTACTGGTTTGGTAACTTGTGCAATCGCAATTACTTTGGTCTTGTTTTTAATTGAATCATACATATCAACCGCTCGTCTACCATATTGCCACCATTTTTCTCTATATCCTTTGTCTTTTAAAATATCCCTTTGTGGTTTTACCTTATTTTGAACGATTGTATAGCAATCAAAATAATTTTTTTTACAATAATCTTCTTCCCAGTTATAAAAATTAATTATTTGACGAGTTGCAGTTGCATCGGAAGTAGAGTTTAAATCGTCCCCATTTAAATAAGGTAAAATAACTTTTGCATTTGACATACTGTTTTTAAGAAGTGTTGTAGCCTCATCCTTATCCAAAATAAAACCAGTGCCTAAAACTATTGTCCCCTGAAAACTTTTCTTTTGGTTCGAATATAAACAAAATGGATTTTCATTATTACTTTTATTGTCATCAAGAAATGGAGTTATAGAAATCACTTCGGTTGACCCTAAAAATATCTTCTTCTTCCAATTGCCTTTGAATATGCAAACTAAAGAAACTTCGAGAGTGGCTACACCTGGCCATTTAGTAGATTTTATTGCAAAATTTATTGTCCCTGACTTACTGCTTATATATTCTAACGACGCTTTTTTCGTATCGCCTTGTGCTATTGTATTCGTTGATATTAAACTTTGAAATCCTTCATTTTTAATAATGTAATAAATCCTCCTAAAAAAATATCCCACCAAATCAACTCCACCTTCTACTGGGAAATAGTAATACTTTATAATTGACAAATAATCATCTCCATAATTTCCACTTATTTTTTTTCCACCTAAAAAAGGAGGATTCCCCAACACACAATCAAAGCCTCCTTCATTAAATACTTCCGGGAACTCGATAAACCAATGGAAGAACCTTTGTTCTAATGCCACTGCTGTTGCCTTCGCAACTTTTCTATCCTGCCAACCTTTATAACCACTTAGGATAAGCCGGAAATCTGCATCGGTCATCAGGTATTCTTTGTTGGCATCGGTTTTAGGAATAAAGAATTGAGCAATTTGTGTATCCGCCATTGCCTTTAAAAAAGTAAAACCTTTGCCATCAATAAACTTCTTGTAGGCTTTTGCCTTATGTTTTGTCTCATCAGGTGTGGTTTCTGGCAGCTGGTTAAAGGTCTTGTATTCTGCCATTGCTTCCTGCACAGAGTTTTCGGTTGTTTTTTCAAACTCAGCTTTCAGCTGTAAACTTTTGGCAACCCTTTCTTTGCGTTCTTTTACATTTTTATCACGCCATGTTTTGGCAATGTCTTTATTGTCTACCGTAAGGGTTTTAAAGGCTTCATCAGCAATTCCTTTTTCCAATTCGCTGCGGTGTGCCAGGCCTACTATGGCGTCGCCACATTTAATATGATGGTCTAAAAAGTTAAGCGGTTCTCCGGGGTTGTATGCTTCTAACCATAAGGCAATTTTGCAAAGCTCCACTGCCAGTGGATTCTTATCTACGCCATAGATGCAATTCCGCACCACATCCTTCATGGCTTTGCGAATAGACAAAGGATTGGGTTGTTCTTCCTCGGTTTGCATCCTGGCTACTGCCAGTGCAATTCTACGAGCTGCACTTAATAATATATGTCCACTGCCGCAGGCAACATCGCAAACTTTTAATTTTAATAAGGCATTTATTGTACTTTCCTTGCTTACTTTCTTTTGCGTGTAAAGTAGCAATATGTCTTCAATGAGATACTCTAATGAATGTTTGATTAAAGGCTGCACCAATTCTTCTGGTGTGTAATGAGACTGAAACTCTCTGCCACCCGCTTGCTTTTGCCAATTCACCGAATAATTATCAGAGCCTTCTACTTTGTTAAACTCTAATTTTAACTCCAGTAAACCTTCATAAACAGAACCAAATTCTTCAACATCCAGTCCGCCATAATTAACGGCTATCAGTACCCCATTGTCATTTTCAAAATAACTAAGTGACTTTAAGATGTTTAACAGGACCGAATTACTCAGGTAACATTGGTGCAAATCATATTGACTATTGCTGATGGCATGGTAGCCAAACAAATCACCCTGCAGGCTCATGATGCCAAGTTTTTCACCAATTTCTTTTTGCTCAAACAAAGAAAAGGTGCTCACCAGGCTTTGCCATAAATCGTAATGGCGGTTGGCTTCGGGTGGTGGAAGTTTTTTAGCCAATTTCCTTAACCTGAGTAAGCTATAATAATTGAAATAGATTTGGTTAAAGCGTTTGGTTTCAGGTGTTTTGCTATCTGAGTAAATAAGGTTACGCTCTTCAATGACAAACAGAAATAGCAAGCGATAAATGATTCGCAGCTGGTGCCGGTAATATTCATCTGTGTTAACGTTTCCCGCTGCAACAGCCTCACGCAAAGCTGCATTATTAGGATGGTTAATGAAACCATTGGCCAAGTTCTTTATAGCTCCTTTAACTGCTTCACCCAATTTATTGCGGATAGTACTACCGGCTTCCAACCCTTCCTGATGGTATTTCTCCATGATGCTTTCAGCTCCGGCATCAATCTTTTTAGGCATCCGACTGGCATGGAGCACACGGTAGAGAATAACGAAATCAGAATACAGATCCTCTTCCATCATTTTTTCAAGGTTAAACTCCAAATAGCTTAACCGAGTAATACGGCTGGCATCACGCAGCAAACGCAGTTGGCGGCCATTGGTAGCCATGCCATACAGGTGCTCACTGTAATTGAGATACTCCTGCACCAAAGCGTGAGGTGATACCCGAAGTTGCTTATTCTCTGGTCGCTTGTCCAGTGATTCGTGGTAACCACCTACATACACAGGAAAATTATCTAAGCTGCTGTCACGGAAACCAATAGGAAAAGATTTGCCGTTGAGTTCTTCGGATTGTCGGTTGAATGTGAGATTGTAACCCAAATTGGTTAGAAGAGGCGATATCCAGAAATTACGCGTTTCTGTTGTTCCGGCTTCACCTTCCTTTAATCGGCCCAATTTACTTTTATATATAGTCCATTGTCCTTTGGCATCCTGCCATGCCAGGCTTATTTCATCCTTAAGTTTGGCATTG
Source organism: Dyadobacter sp. CY351 (assembly GCF_021502625.1). NCBI lineage: Bacteria > Pseudomonadati > Bacteroidota > Cytophagia > Cytophagales > Spirosomataceae > Dyadobacter > Dyadobacter sp. CY351. The sequence continues at coordinate 46,820 of NZ_JAKFFU010000006.1, forward strand.
GTTAAATCGGCATTGAAATCCTTGCCCTGCTGGAATGTTGCTTGCTCACCGCGGATTTTGGCCAACAAGTCAGTGGAAAGAATGGAGCCTTGTATGTCTATTGAGGGAAAATTCATACTGATTTCTTTACTTAAATTTTGGGGTTAGGAATTAATACATATACCCCTAAGATATCGGGAGGCAAAACAGGAGTGACTGCTTCAAATCGCTTGGCACCTATATACTTTGCAAAACGGGTATGGGCATTTACCAATTCATCAGACCGCTTTGCCACTACCGCAATGAAGTCAGGATGCAATTCTTCGAAATGTTGCAGTTCCTTTTCAAAAATGATTTCCTGCCTTTCCGTACTAATGTCCAATGCACTTGAAGTGTGCAACAGCGTTTTACATTGGTCTATGTCCAAGGCATGAATGCCGTCAAGTGTTTGCTCGTAGCCCCAAAGAAACATTTCTTCCGAAACCATTTCGTGATGCTTGCTTACCTCACGAATAACATTGCGAACACGGAATTGAATTAAAGTGGTTTGTGTATTAACCGCATCTGTACGGAATACAGATGCTCTTGCTGCTTTATTCCCTTTTCTTTCTTTATCGAGTGAGTTTGCAATAATGCGATGGCAGAGCTGCTCCACAAAACGATGGTTGCGACCTATGTAACGGAATCCATGTGGAGTAGGTGACTGAAAAGATATATGGATTTTGTCGCCCTGCCCCAAAGCAGATGCCATCCAATCATCCATATTGAGCTTTTTAAAAATGTAGCCGCCTTGTGTTTTTTCAAAAGTTGCTCCTAATAGTTTTGCTGCTGCCAGCACAAACGCTTCTAAGGTGGCCACATCACCAATGGCTTCATCTACCTCATGCAAGTCTTTTTTAACTTCATCCGGCATGATGCTTTCATGCGCAAAAATGGAACGGATTTTTTCTGCCTTCTCCCTTGCTGCTTCAATCTCGTTGGTAATTTCAACATCTAATTCATCCAACTCAGGGCTTGGCCCAAAGTCTAGTCGCATTTGTTTTGAAAACTTCTTTTGCGCTTTATCAGGATTTAACAAGACTTCTTTCAAAACCTTATCCATTACCGAACGGTTATTGTCGGCCAAGGCAATACTAATGCCTGATGTGCTTTGGATGCGCTGTATTTTCTCAATGATGATTTTTAGTACCACTACATCCATTGGATTGTCTTCACCAAACAGCACTTTTACATCAATGGTGTTCTGGTGGTTACCATTTTTATCAATCCATCCCGGTTGGCCATAACGGTCAACACGGCCTTCTCTCTGTTCCAAACGGTTGGGATTCCAGGGTAAATCGTAATGCAGGATCGCATTGAATTTATCTTGTAGATTGATACCCTCACTTAAACAATCGGTGGCAACTAAAACCCGTTTGGGGCTTTTGCTCATTTCGTCAATCTTCTCCCTTCGTTCTTCATCACTCAGTTCGCTGGTGATCGCTCGAACATCTACATCCCTGGGTAAATATTCTTTTAGAATTTTAGCCACATACTGTGCGGTGGCAATAAATCGACAGAAAACAATAGGGCTTTGCCCTTTATTAATCCAGAGTTTGATTTGTTCAGCACCCAGCTTGACCTTTTGATCTTTCTCTATTCTGGTTAATTCCAAAGCCTTTTGAGCAAGCCTGTGTAACACATTCCATTCGCTTTCGGACAGACCGGCACGATCAATGATTTCAATCTGCTCTGAATCACTTTGCTCATCCCATTTTTCTATGATAGGATTGTCTTTTACCTCATCTGATGTAATGTCATCCAGCTCTGTGATTTTCGATTTGCGCCTTTGTAACATTTCAAACCCAGCTGCAGGGCTACTCATTACTCCTCGCAATAAGGATAGTGCTGCAAAGTATTTTATTCGTGCCTTGTTTTCGGTAACACCTTCTGTACTTATACCTCTTGCAAATTTTAATACATCCTGATAGAGTTTATAATAATCTGAGGATGCAGAAAGTGTGTAGGCCAATTCCTCAGTGGTCCGCTTTGGAAAGGGTGTTTCTTCATCCAACCACTTTTCGATATTCTTTCTTTTACGTTGTATGAAGTGAGACGCTACTTTTTTCTTTTCTGACGTTTCTAAATCTGAAAAATCGTACGTTTCAAATTCAGGGTTTACCAGACCTAAGAGCGACTTGAACTCACCATCTTTTCCACTGTGTGGCGTTGCAGTGAGTAAAAGCAAGTGTTGCCGATCGTTTTTGGCAATCTTCTCTAACAGTTCATATCGCTGCTGGCTTTGACCCGTCTTCTTAAAATCAAGATTTTTCGTACAGGTGTGGGCTTCATCTACTATCACTAATTCTGGCACATCTTTTAAAAAGGCAGGCATCTTAGCCGAACCATTTTTTACATAGTCAATGGACACAACCTGGTATGGATAATAGTTGAATACGTTCAGTGTATCATCACCCACTATTTTTCTTTCCAAGCCTGCTACTGTACTTGAACGAATGATTACAGCATCGATATCCAATTTATCGGACAATTCCTTTTGCCACTGTTCACATAGATGAGGAGGACATAAAACTGCAAAGGATTTTATAGTACCCCGTTCCAACAATTCCCGTAAAATCAAGATGGCTTCAATTGTTTTACCAACCCCCACATCATCCGCTACTAATAAACGAGTTACAGATTGCTTTAATGCCATTATTAGCGGGACCAATTGGTACGATCTCGGACGAAACGATAGTTTACCCATGCAACGAAATGGGCCACTTACCTGGCGGAAAGAAAGCCTTGCTGCATCATATAAAAGCTTGGCTGTCAAAAAGCTGTCCAAGTCTGATTTGTCGGGTAATTCAAACTGGTCATCTTCTAATTTGTCGAATGCCTGCAGTACGGGTTCAAATACTGAAATCATTTCATCATCAGAACCCCCAAGCGGTTTGAGTAATACGATCTCACTGTCAGATGACGGTTGTACTACACACCTTCTTCCTCGGAACTTGACGAGCTTTCCTGGCTTTTTTAATTTACTATCAATCATATCTACCGTACTTTTCTAAAAATGTCTTGTCTCCTTGTTACAAATGATGAAACGAGTTCTGACGTATCATCCCAGACCAACACATCAAAACCGGCCAACTCAATCGTTTTTCGTTTCCTTTCATCATCAGCTTTATTGATAGCCTTTTTATGTATTCCCCCATCGACGAATACTAAGGCCTTTTCTTTTTCATACACAAAATCGGGTTGCACATAAAACTGTTCCATATTGTGATTAGTGAAGTCTGGTAATCTATAACCATTTTCGAACAGGTAATCTAGTAGTACTTTTTCTCCTGGGCTGCGGTGATGTAATCCTTTTTTTAGCTCTTCGAATTTTTCTTCATAAGTACCCCCAACCGTATCATCAGGATTGGAGATTATTAATAATTCTAAGGCTTTAATGATGGAGTGACGGTCGATTTTGGTATGATCCATTTGATTGTAGTAAGACAATAAATCGTCATAGCTTGCTTTGGTCCGTGTCGGAAATAAGTCCTCTTTTGTAGAATAGTCATAGCCGCATATTTCATACGCCTTTAAAAATATTACACGAAGTTTTGCGGGGTTCCTCGCAATGTCCTTCAATACACCTATACTTCCTTCGGCAGATTCATACATCATGATGTTTTTATATTCATCACTGCCCATTAATCGGGCGTCAATTTCAACAGGTTCGATATTATATAATTGTTCAATTGCCTTCTCCAAAGCGTATTGCATTGTCACGACTCCTTCATCTGTTAAGCCCAATGATTTTATTGGTTGTACATACAATACATCAGATGTATCATAAGTGTATAACATGATGTTTTGAATTGGATCTTCGGGATTGGGTCGCGCCAGCTGTTTTTTTGTTTTGAAAAAACCTGTCTTAGTTCCAATATCAAAACCATCATCACGGCCACGCTTCCATTTTTTGTTTAATAAAATCAACTTTGCTGCAGGCGCATAAAACAATTTCATTAGTTCATCGCCATCAACTGTGAGTTTGATTTTTGTGGCGTCAAGCAAACTGTCTGCTGAATTTAAATAGATCTCTGTCACATATCCCTCAGAGGTTCGTACTTCTTCCATACACGAAATGCGTTCAGAGTTTTCAGACTGAGCCTCTTCTAATTCCAGTAGATTCTGATATAATTCAATATTGCTGGCTGTGAATTCTGTTCCGGTAATAGGGTCTTGATTTTTACCTCGCCCTTCATCTTTGCCAAGAAAAGCATAATTAGTTTCTTTTGATATCTTTATTTCCATCAAGTTCAATGAAACATCATTTGGCGTTATACGGTTTACCTTATACTTACCACCATTGTGATAAATGAGGTTATTCGGGCCAAATTCTTTTAAACCAATAAAGCGTGGTCTTGATATAGATTCGTTTCTGTCCTTTCCTCCTAAGAAAACGCGAATTGGTAAACGGGTAAAATTGTATCCAGGCAGAAAGCCCTCAGAAGCCAAATAACGAAAAGTGTAAAACTCAGATAAAGTTGAATTTTTGTTTTTATCAGATTGGTTCTCAAGCAGACTCTTTCTGTCTTTAGCCCTCATATAAGAAATACTAGCCAGTTTTTTTAGCTCTGCATCTTTTATCACCGGGCTTAAATGCGTCTCATGAGCCTCGTTCATTTGACGCAAGGCATCTAAGTACATCTTCCGCCAGCGCAGTAAGGCATTTTCCAGCTTATCTGGTACGGTTCTGATTTGCGTCTCTAACCATGTTTCATTAAACCACTTGATACCTTTAAAATCAATACTTGAAACAACCGATAACACTACCTTTTTGATTGAATCGAAGTTGGAATTAATAACATCCTGATACTTTGCCTTAATCTCCTTCTTGAGTTTATACGAACCACCTGCAATATCAATCAGATCAACCAGAGAAGGTTTAAACTCTTCTGCATTCAGGAATGAAAGCACGGTAGCATTGATATGAGATCGGATTAATTCCTCATTGGATAGATCAATTCTTGGAGCCTGCACGACACCTGCAACCATCTTTACCGGATAATTGAAATAATGCTTGTCATGTGGTGACACCTTAGAAGCATAGGTGAAAACCAAAGCGGATTGCCCGCTACGGCCTGCCCGGCCACTACGCTGAGCGTAGTTGGCTGGGCTTGGTGGCACATTGCGCATATGAACAACGTTGAGGGAAGAAATATCAATACCAAGCTCCATGGTAGGCGAACAGTAAAGGGCGCTTAACTCAACCGCTTCATTAAATTTTTCTTCTCTGTTAATTTTATCTTCGTTATTAATCTGCCCGGTATGCTCTGCTGCTATATAAGATTTCGGAAGTTTTGAGAAATCTTCCTGATAAAGTTTCTGAAAATAAAGATGTGGTTTAAGGTTCACTTCGCTATCAAGTGCGATTAATGAGGTCTTATCAGCATTGACGTTGGTTAAATCTCCTTTCTTCCAAAGCACTTTTGAAAGAATCAATTGATAGGCATCTTTATCACCATTCTCTGCTTTAATGTTTATTTTCTTCAGATAATGCGCCTCTGCCAAGGCATCTAAAAGGTTGGTCATGAAAACATTGTAATTGTTTCCTATTGGAGGACTTAGGTTATTCTTTCTAAACTCGTGTTTGATGTAACGTGCCAACCTGCTGGAGGGGCCTATACTTTTAATAAAAGTTTCTCTTGTTGCCTTATCAGCCCCTTGCACAGAAAGAAAATTGGGGGCAACCAACTTTTCACCTTTGTCTAGCGACCAAAGTTTCTCTTTATTCAGTTGCTGATTCAGCTCACTTTCGACACGCAACCTGTTCTCATAACGCAACATGTCGTAATCTACTGCATACATATTTCTGAAGTAGTTTAACACTTGCAGTATAAACTCCTTTCTCTCTTTTAATGAATAATTTCTCAATAAATCAATATTGCTCCAAAGTGTTTCATCTGCCACATCATGCTCAATATTCTTGTATGTTATTTCTAAGAGCGCTGTTTGTTCCAGATTTGGCAAAATATATCGCCAACCTCTCTCCAAGTCTTGAATGATACGATAAGCAATGTAATTTCTCAGGGCTTCAAGATTATCCTCACTTGGTCGGATAGGGTTAGGGGCGGGGTTAGTTGCGTAATCTTTTTCAGGCAGGTTCAGCGCGTCCTGAACTTGGAATATTAAATCAGATATCTTTAAGGGTATGACGCTACTACTCAACACTTTCTCAATAGCCGAACGCAAATGCACAACTTGTATAAAATCGTTGAAATGTCCTGCCTGCAGGGAAGCATCTTGTCTGTTATCTGTAAAACTCATGAGCTTTTGCTCTTTCAAAACCTTCCCCTGGCGGTAAAGTGCCAATAAGGTTTGAAGCGTTATGAGTGTAGTTGAAGTAGAACGACCTTCGTTGCCTAAGGAAATCAACTTAGATTTTTCGCTTAGCTTGGGTTCTAAATAAACTAAACCGCAGGTAGGATCATAAACCAGTGGAGCTGGCATAAACCAAGCCTTTTCACCTCCATTCGGTGTTTCAGAGAAAGAGCCATCTCTGGTTACATAAATTTCTTTGGGTAACAGAAATTCTTTAGAGGGATCTATCTTATCTCCGGCTTTGTTTTTCCAGGAAGCTGGGAGTACATCCAAAAACTCATTTACGTCGACATTGTAGCCCTTATTTAATAAGATGTAACCATCTTTATAGTCATTGGCGGTACGGCTTTTTACCTTCTTTATTTTGATGCCGTTATTAATTTTCAGGTCATCATCGTTTTTTGGATTCTGATTCTCGTTGAAATCTCTAAAGACCAATTTCGACCCTCCAAGCTCCTTTCTTACACAAATAAATTCGTCACCACTAACCCTACTAAAGACGGTTTGGAAGACCGGAGTTTCCGGTTCATTTTCACCCAGTTTTACAAAAGGATTAGGTTCAAGTGTAACATATCGTTCATCAGGATCTTCAAGTGTTACATAAACATAACCGGTTTGAGAAATGAATTGATGCAATTTGAATGGCAATACAGTATCTTTTTTCTTCTCCTTTGCACTTTGAATGTTCAGAGATTCAGCCCAAACCAATATCTCAATAATTTTACGCTTACAATCAGATACATCAATTTCAGTTATTTCAGACAAGGCCTCAGAAATTGATTTCAAAGTTTTTGGTTCATTTCGTCTTTTATGAACACTCTCGTCTTTTATGGCAATTGTTCTTTCAAGCCATATCGCTATTGGATTTTCTAGAATAGCATTCTTTGATCGGTCGTGGATTGGAGCACGAAAAGCATTGATAAGCTGCGATTTTGTTGGTATGATTTCTTTTGTTGAATACGTCAACGATTCAACAATTACGTCGGTAGGTTTAAAACTGCCGTCAAAAAAGCGGGAGGCAACTTTTGCCACTTCACGTTTTTGTTCATCAACTGAACCTGTTGCCATTGTAGCTGACGTGCCAATACATACGATATTTTTATTCTTTGCCGCGGCTTTGATTCTACGATTTAAAAGAGACACATCAGCACCCTGTCTGCCCTTATATACGTGCAATTCATCGTACACCAGAAATTCAATATTGTTTAAGAAGGAATTCCTTAAGCTCTCATCTGCATTTCTTACCATTAATAATTCAAGCATCATGTAGTTGGTAAGAAGAATGTCGGGAGGGCCGGCAATCACTTTATTACGGTCGTCCTGCTTTTCTTGACCTGTATATTTCGCATAAGTGAAAGGCAGGCTATTTCCAGTTCGCTTTCGGTAATTTTCTTCAAAGCCCGATATAGCCGATTCCTGAGAATTAATAAGAGCATTTAGTGGATATACAATAATGGCTTTGATGCCAGGCTTGGTGGCGTTTCTAAAAAGGTAATTGAAGATAGTCGTAATATAAGTCAAGCTTTTTCCAGAGCCGGTACCTGAGGTTACGACAAAACCTCTGCCTTCATTACCCTTAGCAATTGCTTCTGTCTGATGCTTATAAATTTCCCATGAAGTATTTTCAGTATCGTAAAATATATTAGCAAACTCGTTTGATATAATGCCTGTTTTAATAAGGTCATCAACGTTTCCACCAGACTCAAATGAGGGATTAAATTGAATCAATGGTTCTGGATATAAACTTCCTGAATCAAAATCTTTTTTAACTGTGGTCAAGATTCGTTCATCTGCAATATTGATGAAGCTATCAATATATAATTTGTAATCATTCAAGATTTCGTTATGCAGCTGGAATATATTTTTATCACCCATTACTTTTTAAAACTTTTAAGATTGATTTTTTCTTCTGTAACTTGAATGGCCTTCTTTGCAACCTGTTCATCCTTCACCAAAGCATAGATTTGGTCGGCCAGCCATAGAGTCAATAATTCATCTTCATTAGCCTTCAGAATATTTGCAATAGCCGGTATTTGTTCCCGTTTTATTTGTCGCAACCCTTTTTCAATTTTACTCATTTGCGCTGTATCCATTTCGAGTAACGGAGCTACTTGCCGCAGATACAAGTTTTGCTGCTTCCTGAGTGCTCGAATTTTCTCTCCAAACTGACTTTCCATTATTCTAAAATTGACTTGTCACGAATTGGCAAATATAAGATATTGGAGGAAGGTATCTACTTAAAAGGGCGGCCTCTTTGCAAGGCTGTCAAAGTCCGGAAATCGGAGAAAAATGGGCAAGAGTAACGCATTAGTGTAGCTGTTGCGATCGAATCGGAGTAACAATACTATTATTTAGCGGCTAACCGCTTCTAGAGTTCTGGCCTTCAAGAAGTAGTATCATGAGTTAGACGCTATATTCATAGTATGATAAGAGGCGGTGGTGCTTATCGGGAGCGCGTATAGTATTTTAAAAATGAATGGGGCATATCACGCAGCTCAGCGAAGATTGTCGACAAGAAAATTGGGGATAAATTGAGAAGTTAAAAGAGGTGTTAGGTAATCTATAAAGATAATCGTCTAACAAACAAACTCGGCAAAAGGGCAGCTAAATAAGTGGCCCTATCCTCTGAGGATTGTGCGAAGCCGCCAAAAGCTTACGGCATAATGGCGGGTTTTTCTATTGTACAGGATGTGAAAAGTTGAGCCGCCAGCCTGTGGCACTTATTCCGTTTCCTTTTGGCTAATAGAGGGCCACTGCTAGAAGGGCTTTATTTGTGGTTTATCGGCGTAAAACCGGACAGCCAAAATAGTGGTGTTGGAAAAAAGCTGATGGAAGAAATTGTTGCCGAATCCGAGCGTCTTAAAAGGCCCATTTATTTGGAGACATCGACTGTCAAAAACATACCCTGGTACAAGAAGTTTGGCTTAAATGTTTATAATCAACTTGACTTCGGATATACCCTTTTTCTCATCAAAAATGATTAACAACGATGAGAATTGGGAGTACAGACATGCATGTTGTAACACTTGTGTTCATCATACTCGAACTAATTATGTTTGTGTATCAGGTGTTCTTTTACCTTTCTCACCCACAGGACAGGCGTAGGCTCTACTATGTCGGATTGTTGCTATTCTTGATCTTGAAGAATACTGCCAGCGGCTTTTTTCCAGATCCCAATCTAAGCAGCCCTCCCATGGTCGTTCAATATGCAATAGCCTATGGGATGGGGTTTTTGATGGGAGCTTATTTCCCGTATTACTTTTACAAAGCCTTTGATTTAACGCGGCTGCGATGGCATGCTTTATACGGCGTTCCGCTATTTATCCTGTTGCCATTTGCTGTCATATTCCCTGGGAAATTCATTTTTGACGGGGATATAGACAAGGCAATTAATTATGGCATGGTGATCCCAGCCGGGTATGCGCTTGTACTTTTGTATACGATTCAACAGTCGATCCAGGCAAAATATAGGAAGGATATTCAGGATCGCAGGTTCTTCGAGGTGACGGCAGTCTATATGGCCGTCATCCCTTGGGCATCGCTTCCATTTTTTGCATTTTTCAGGATACATCAGGTTCCGGAAGCGTTATTGACAAATATCGGCTTCATAGTAATAACGATACTGTTCATGAGAAGATCTATCCAGGAAAGTCGGGACGAATATGATCGATTGAGCAAGCTGGCGGGAGGAGACGGCCAAGTTTCCTTGTCGAAGCTGGATTTGATAGATCAGATGGTCAAACATCTGCAATCGAGCGAAATTTCTCCTTCACAGCGCTTCGAGATAAATTTGAATACAGTTGGCCTTACCACAAGGGAAAAAGAAATTGTCCGATTGATAAAAGTTGGTAAGACTTACAAGGTCATTGCGGATGAACTTTTCATTTCTGAGCGGACTGTTAGCAAGCATGTCCAAAATATTTTTGAGAAACTTGGCGTGTCAAATCGGGTTGAGCTGCTCAATCGGTTGGACATTTGGGAAAGTGGCTAATTTGCTCATCACAGCACGAAATACGTGTTTTCGCGTAGATGATTTGCGTCTTTTTGCGTAGGCCTTAAGCATTCAAATAGTTGTTTTCTCGTATTTACTTAGTTTCCTAAATCATTGAGTTTTGTCCCAGACATTCACTACTATGTGATGTGCACTTTACTTATATGGTATGGGACACGAGTATGCCTTGGACTGGCTAGACCAGATGGTTAACGAGCTAGATCCGCAAAGAACAGAACCGGAAAGTTTCGACGATTGTGAAACCATGGCAATTGTTGAGAAAGCCGCCAAGGAAGAGAAGCGGCTTATCCTATTGTTCAAACAGTTCGTCTTTCAAGATCAGAAAACCCGGCAGATCAGAAATTCAGTTAACCATTATCTTTCTGCGGCAGTGAGCTTGATGACAGTCGCCAGCAAAAACTTAAATCAAATTCCGACCAGAGCCAATAACTTTCGTCTGGCACTGGAAAGTGTGTTTCTATGCCTTCAGGACGTTACGGCGTTTATCGTCCACCGTTACCGGAATCTTGTTGATCGCGATATGTCTCTGAGTATGGTCAGCATTGATCCAGGTCCACACGACTTACGCAAACAGGAAAAATGCGACGTTATGAAATGCAATCCCAAATTGTCGGAGCTCGTGACTAAAGCATTCAGCGATGTCTTCTTTGATCGTCGAGGTGGTGAAATCACGATGCGCAAGCTTGATTTTTGGGACAGTGTAAGTCGGGGAGTCACTTACGCTGATGGCTCCTTGGAAGTGACCGAACCATTTGACCGTTTGGAGCTGATCATGATAGAGCGCAATTTCAATTCTCCGCTTTTTGTGAAATATTTAACTTCAAAGCTTTCTGAGCAAATCAAGAATTCTACCGATCCCAACTTGGTGGTACAAGACCTTGCCTTTTTGCAGAAAACATTCAACCAAATACCCGTCATGAGTGATTTGATTTTTAGTAATGAATTTGATGATTTGAGCTTGACAATCAATGCCTGGTTTATCCAGGAGATTGCTTTCCAGTCAAAAAGAAGCAGCATTGATTTAACAGAGCCCAGCGAGCAGCCACAAAAATCCGGAAAGAAATATGAAAGAAAGACTTCTGACAAGATCTTATGCAATCTTACTGTTGATCAACTCTCTCTGTTTTTCAAAGCTGCAGATATGTCTAACATTATATCAGCGCGCTCATTATCGGCAATTTTTCATTCGGTGGCCCCATATTTATCAACGCCACACCGCACCGACATTTCCCATGGTAGCCTCAGGGTGAAAAGCTATTCGATTGAGGAACGAGATAAGACCTTGCTGATAGAGATAATGATCAAGTTAACCGAGCAAATCAAGGATCTGTAAAGTAGATAGTCATTTAGTGTGGCTGATCGCAAACCTTAGGTAATCCAAGCAAGAGTGCAACTGATGGCATAGCTTTTTTATTTTATCTATTTGTAACACAACGCAATCATCGAAATGGGAATAAAAACAGGACCTAAAAAAGTTGCCAAGTCGACCGACGAGCCAGACAAGCGGCAACGGGACAATAAGGAATCTCCAGGCAATACGCCTTCCTTAAAACCGCACAAGCATAAAAAAGGCGACTAGCTTTTTTCGGGCGAGATGGATGATGATCCAGCAGAAGCTTTCAAGATTTTCTGCGAACAGATCAGTAGCTTGCCGGGAAATAGAGAAGCACTAGACGAATAAGTCGAGAGTTTTCAGGAGAGCTACCTCGGCTACTTTGGAGGATCGATGAGAGATGCGAAAATAGAGTATACTTACCAGTATGTTGATAAAACTGGAATGTTGGCCGATGCGCCTTCGCTACTTGAACGGTATTTTGATAATGAGGCTTTTGCTCGGGATTTGTTTTTGGAAGGGTATACTGAGGTGGAAGAGTATGTGTTTATTGACTACTGACATTTTCATGACAATATAACCGGCCATGGCCGGTTATATTGCTTTAAATCGATCCCTTAAGTGCTTTTTAGTTTGAGCAAAATCAGCTTGCGACGTGAATCATGGATGACGACTTGATTATGGTTTGAACTGGTTGGCCAATAAATGATTACTCTCCTGGATCCAATCCCTCGCTTAATTCTATGCCAGATTAGACTACACTATTTTATATCCTTACCCTCATCTTCTTCAATTTCATCCTCTTCCTCGTCACCTTCAATCTCATCATCTTCGTCATCTAAATCCTCATCATCTTCAATCTCCTCATCAGCGTAAGCCATTCCTGTAAAAACTCTTGCGTTGGATTGCATTCCAGGAATGCTAGAGTTAAAATTTTGAGCAAATTCTTGTTTAGATATCATGTTCATAACGGTATGATTAAGTTTTTTCAAAGATATCGCAACACGAGCATAAGCAAGACTTTTGAAAGTTATGTTTTTGTTAACAACAGTATACAATAGACATCGTAGCTACTGATATCTATTGACTGTTTGAAAATCTCATTTTCCCAACTAAACGAGTTAAAATTTCTTTCGCTACATTTATCTCCAGGGCCTTCTCAAAAGCATGCCATTGTGGAGCCCTATTAGACTCGATAATATGAAGGTTGCCGGAAGCATCCAGACCAACATCCACTCCTAGCAAGCCCTTTTCGCTCACCAGTTCGACCGCAGCGCTAGCAAGGTCAGGACGATCACTGCGAACAAACTCTCCCCCCTGATGAGCATTTGCAACGTAGCTGCCTCGTTTTTTAAATTTTTCTGCAATTCCTAGAACCTCGCCATCGAAAATTAACAGTCTGAATTCCTTTTCGAATTCAACAAAACTTTGTACTAGTAAAGGATCTTTTGAAAACCCATCCGATTGAAAAAATATGCGCACATAATTTAAAGCCCCGTCCAAATTATTCAAACGTAAAACTCCCTCTCCTTGACTTCCAGACACGGGTTTTGTCAGTAGTGGAAATTGCCCTTGTAAGTCTAGATCCTGAAATAACGCTATAGCAGATTCACTACTGAAACAGAAGTACGAGCTGGTTCCAACGTTACTATTAAACCGCGATATGGTTGTGATAACTTTGGAAGCTTTTCCGATTGAAAATCTTTCAACTGGATCGACAACGTCACAGCCAAGTAATACACAAACTCTCGCCAAAACAGCAGTAGCGATTTCGATGCCTTTTGTACTTCGAATTAGTAAAGAATTCATATCCGCGATACTTACCCCCTTGAAAATTATCTCAGGTTGTTCCTTGTCGCGAATGAGTTTATAAGTAACCTCGCGAGGGTCTATCAGTAAAACCTCATCATATAGTTCCAATGCCGCACCATATAATGATTGACCTTCATATGACAGTCCAGCGACACTTCTTGCAGTGGTGCAAATCCCAAGTCTAGCCATACCTACGATTATCAAATTCTTAAGAAACACTTAAAAGGGAATGGCAGTTCGATAAAGCTAATTCTCCCGAATCAATGCCAAGATTTCCAGGAGGTCCGCTAGATTCCACTCAAGCAAATCATACGTTTTTGAAGTCACGTGATAAGCACTTAACATGCTCGTATCGTTTCCTTCGCGCCAAACTAAATAACTGCCATAACCATCCTCCGCTAAAATGGTGTAACCGACCAAGGAATCGTCGTTGACAACAGTTTTCTGAAACTCAGCCATTGACTCTTTTTTTGTATATAGATACCATTTATATTCCTCAGATTCAAGTACTGGGGTAAATTTATCACTAAAAATTTCAAATAGCTTATTTTCAGTCATTTATGTGTATTTTTAAGAATTGACAGTCAATTTGAAGTCGCAAGATAGTCAAAGCGCGCTGCTGTGAGAAGTAGTGTTTCAAAGGTTATAGCTTTTACATCCTAATAATGCATATCTAGTAGATAAAATTGAACACTATACGGTCAAAAGGTATTCTTTTTGCGTTTTGCTGACTATTTTGAACATAATTTCTGGCAGACATCTGCTATGCTCAAATTTTTCTCCCTCAACATTAAATCCTCATCACAATGCCTCGTTCAAACATCAAATTAAAGAATTATGTAGACGAAGATTTTTTGCGTAGGCTAAGAAGTAACAATTATTTAATCATTGGGCTCTGCGGGCATCGTGACCTTCCTCAAGATGACTTGGTACATATCACTGAATTGTTAAAAGAAAGAATAGATAGTTTAAGAGCTAATAGGAAGATTGCTTTCATAACAGGGCTTGCCCCGGGAGCAGATCAACTTATCGTTAATTATATGGATGCAGATCTCGATGATTGTTTAATAGTTATTGAGGCGTTAAATGATAAGCAAACCAAAACGGTATCCTGCGAAGATTCTGCAACTGACTTTGAACGCTATTTGGATCCAGGATTCGAACATAAAAGAATTAGGCTTTATGAACACGAAAACTATGAACTTTCGGTTGCGGGTTGCAACAAGCAATTTGAGTTATTGGGAAAAGTCATTGTCGAACATGCTGACATATTACTCTTATTATGGGATGGTATTCCTGGTGGCCTTATAGGTGGGACCGCAGATGTTTCTCGTATATGGCATAGGGTTTATACATCTGACAAAACATTCAGAAAAAAAAGTGAATTGCACCATTTGCTAACTCCTCGATTAAAGAACAAGCATCCGATCGGCCTTCGCACTGGTTCAGGGATTTTTAGCCTATCTACACCAGATAAATTTGAATGGATTACTCACCAAAGTATATTTAATCAAAGAAAAAGTCTAAGCGAAAAGTTATTTTCTTTTGCCAGAAGCAATAGCTCATGGCTTTGGATCAGCCTCATTGTAGTTCTACCAATATTCTTTTTTGATCCCAAAAGCGGCTTCAGTGCCGGTGATGTCGCCCAGACATCAATATTATTAATGTTTTATGTAGCAGCTTGGTCGGCATATAACCGGTTCCCGAATTATCGAACTATACTCTTATCTTTTGTATATCCGCTCATGTTAGCCATCTCTGTTCTAGTAATAGGAACCTGGGGCTTTCTTCTTTCTATTAAAGAAGTACCGCTTTTGGACGCTGTCATTATGGCCGCTCGCTTAATGACATTAGATTCTGTATTTCACAGTAATGTTTCTCCAAATCCTCAACTCGAGGTTGGCAGGGTCTTAGGATTATTTGTGACTGGGTATTCCTTTGTTCTCGCTCTATCACTTGCACTTGGCAGAGAAGGACTTAGTCGCATCTCATTTTGGAGATACCGTATCATGCCTGGACAACAACGCTATACAGTAGTGATAGGAGACGGCATGATGGCGCTTAATTTAGTAGTAGACCTCATAAAAAAGGGAAAACGTGTGCTATATCTAGATGAAGGGAACGAACTAAAACTCACAGAGATCCTTTCATTCCACCGAGTTTGGCATTTAAAAGGCAATTTGACATCAAAACTAACTTTACGAAAAACTCACTTTCAGAACGCAAGCAAAGTCTTTGTGATTGGTAAGTCCGATGAAGAAAATTTTAGAATCATTCAGGAGCTGGATGAGCTAGATCAAAACCGTGGCACTTCTTCACCGGATTGGCATGTACACCTGTCACAAAAGAGCACTAGGGAACTGCTTCATGAACTATCTCAACGAAAAAAAAATTTACATACATTCAGTATTAACGAAAATATCTCCCGCAAGCATTTGAACAAGTTTCCCTTAGATCGATTTAATAAAAAATCAAATGGTGAAATTGAAGTCGCAAAAGTTATTATCCTCGGGTTCTCAGTTATTGCGCAGGAGCTTGTATTGAACCTTATTCGGCTGGGTCACTACACAAAAAACAAGATTCTTTCGATTACTATCTATCTGAGTAAAGATGAGAATGAAGCGGCAAAAAACTTCAAGCTTGCACATCCCGAATTGTTCAATCCATCAGCACTTAACTCACTAGCTGGTTTTGAATCAATCCAAGAATACGTGTTCTATGAAGGTCGCCCGTCAACTGTACCGTTACTCGAATTTAAGGATCTCCCTTGTTCCCAGAGCTTGCTGCATTCTCCTGAATTTGATATTTACCACCATCTACGTCCCGACCAAGCTTGTACGATTTATTCATGCCTGTCGGCTAGCCTGCAAGCCATCGAGACATTGGCGGCACTTCTTCCAAGAATAAGCTGGATCAAATTTGAGAACAATGGAAGTCTCGATGTGCAGTGCTTCTGCCATTATAATCTTCCAGACAAAAACGAGGAGGAGTTTGTAGAAGCGCGGTTGCGTAGCCTGGCTCCATCGATACCAATCTTCTGCTTTGGAAATCTGCTGGATCACTGCTCGGAAACGGCAATAGTGAATGAAGAGCTACTGATCTTTGCGAAGCGAATCTCCTTGTCCTATGTAACACTATTTAGACGAGAAGCACTTATGGGTATTATAAATCAATTTACTTGTACTGACCCAGCATTCCCAGAGTTTGCCCGGTTGCTAAAAGTAAGTCCTGACACATCAGCCATCAGTTACAAAAAGCATAATATTAAAGTTTTAAATTCTTTAATAACGCTCAACGAACAAACCATTAAATATTGCGCCGAGCAGATATGGAAGGATCTGAAGGAGGAGGAGAAAGAATCGAACATACACGCTGCCGACCATGCTCAGGTGAAATTTCGCTTGATCAAGAAAGATTACCATGCAATAGCAAATTTTGGCGAGTATTGGAGTGAAGCCGAGATATCAACACTCGGTGAAGTGGAGCATAGGCGCTGGTGTGCTGAGAAACTAACATATGGATGGTTGCCATATCAAAATGAACCCGTATGGAATAAGTATAAGAAAGATATAAAGGCTCAAAAGTATCACCTACACTTAACTACCTATACAGATTTACTTAAAATAGAGCAGGAAAAAGATGATAGTCAGGTTTATATACTGCCATTCCTCTTCAAGTTATCGATATCAACGAAGAGTATAGTTTAAACCTATAATATATGCATCGCCTACCCTCCAAAATGCTCTCTTAAATAGGCCGACAAATCGTCATCGTCCAGCAATAAAAGTCTTGGGGCTAGATCATCAAAAAATGCTCGATTTGCGATACGAATTTTGTCTAGTTCGGGCAAACCAAGTCGCTTAACTAATTTTCGCTCAACAAACTTCTTAAAACATAATTCATAAGTATCCAAGTTATATATCCGCAAACCTATCATCCGAACAAGCACATCCCTTACCTGATTTCCATTTTGGATGATTTCAATACATGTTCGCAGTGAAGGATTGTCTACATCCATTGCCTCTACCAGTTCGACAGCAATCTCTTTATGTGCAACTGTGCTTTTTCCGTCCAATAGAGCGAGCACTTGGATCAACTGCTCGCTCTTTGAATATCCGTTTTTAATCATCAATGAGCAAATCTTTCTAAGAGAATCCGCATCAAATATTGTCTTTGCAACCAATGCAGCCGTATCCAGGTTTCCATTCAAGACTGCGAGCCTCGCTACCTTTCCTCTATCGTCGGGATCTAATTTCATCGAATTCTCATAGGCGATATGATCCTCAGAATTGGAAATGAAATATGATATTATTCGCTCACTTTCTTCAAAATCAACCGGTTGCAGAACTTTGGGAAGTGACTTTGTCGATGAGCGAAAAGTGTCATAATAATTTCTATTCTCAACTTTTGAAATTTCATACAAAGACTCTACCAGATGCTGCGCTGGACTTAAAAACTCCCCAATGGGCACCTCCAGATTATATACTTTTTTATGAAGACTAACGAAAAGTGATTGAACCGACAAAATATCAAACAAGTAGGTAAATTGACGTCCAGTGACGGGTCTATCTAGTACACCAACAACGGTTTCATCCGTCAATAGAATAAAATAAGGCTTCTTAGCTATCCAAAATGGAGACCATTCAATATAAAACCAACTTTTATCAGTAAACTTTGGGGTAAGTAAAGTTATCAAAGCGTCACTAGTCACTAAGTTCTGGAGCAATTCTTCTTCCCAATCGTCACCGCCGGCTATCGATCTGCCGGCCACGTAAACCTGGACATCATCTTTAAATACAAAACGCACAGACTCGGCAATCTTGTCTGCACTTTCTTTGTTCATCGTGCTGTAGCTAAGGAAGACTTTAAAATTTGGCATGACAATAGACGAATTTAGAGAATAGAAGTACTTAGAAATAAAATCCCAAAAAGAGGATGGGCTTACAGGTATGCAATAGTACAATGCTATCAATAAAATACCAATTATAGAAAGATTTTCTATAAAGAAATTTACTTTGACTTATTTATATTATTTTGAACCTGAAAACAAGTAAATCCGTAACAGAATTAATACAAACATCCAATTGTATGAAAATCTTCTTTAGTTGGTCAGGAACCAAAAGTAGAGAATACGCTCAGGCGTTAAGAGAAATGCTTGAATTAACTTTTCATGGCGTAGACATATGGATATCAGACGACGACATTCTGGCCGGCGATCAATGGAGTAAGGCAATTTATGAAAATTTAAATAATTCAGACTTCCTCGTTGCATTTATTACCAATGAAAACATAAAAGCACCATGGATTCAATATGAATCTGGAATGTTTTCGCAAAAAAATGGAATTGAATCTGTTTGCCCGTATCTGATTGGAGTTTCACCAGAAGACATTGGTAAATCCCCAATATCTCTTTTCCAAGCTCTTCAAGGCACTAGGGAAGGAACTAAAAAATTGATAAAGACCCTTCGGACAAAAAGCCAGTACTCTATCAAGGAAGATAAATTAGAAAAGGTATTTGATCAACACTGGCCAGAATTAGAGTCAAAATATGAAAATTTGAACGGGAAATTTCAAGAAAGTGAACAATTAGGATACGATCTGGCAAGATTAAACAATGTAATGGGAGACCTCAGGAATAATCCGATCTTTTCTAATGTCTATATTGCGGATGCTACAATTAGTTACTTACAAGATTTTTCTAAGAGACTAGATCGGGGTGTCCGGAGCGCTTTCCCATCAATCTCACTACCCTATATTTGCTATCCTTTCATTTTATCCAAAATCCTTAGGTCCCGTCCTAACACGCAAATTAAGGCTATCTCAATTGTAGACAATGATGAAAGTTTCTGGCCTGATCAAATGGGAGATGTAATATTAGAAAATACGCCAAAGGAAAGTATCAGAATTTTTGCATTTAAAGATGAAAAACAAATGCGCTTCCATATACCAATGCTACAAAAGCATTCGAAGGTATATAATGTATATGCAATCAGTCAGGGAAAGCTTCAAGACCTTTACCGCGGAAGCATTTACGACTTCTCAATTATTGGCGACATAAATACAGATAACTTTAATATGATTGCGAAGTATGATCGATCGGGGTTTAGCTATAAAAAGATCACTTTCGGAAGCCAACCCCAAGATTTGATCAGACATAATGACCTATTTAAGATAATCATAGACCAATCAGAAAGCATTAATAACGATCAAGAGCTCGACCTTATGAATCCCAGAAATAGTTTGTATGATACCATTTTTCATAGCATAAGTCGGTTAAACAACAAACCGGTCGAAATGTCCTCTTACATTTCCATTCATGAGTACCATAAGCACGAAGAGAAACATGCGTATTACATAGAAATGATGGAAAGAATGCTTGAAATATATAGAATGCGAACGCCAATATCCCGTCCAAAGGTCTTGGAAATAGGTTCAGGAACTGGAATTTTTACTAAAAGGCTTTTACAAACAATGAATATTGATATAATGGCCATTGAAATTGACTGGGCATGCTATAACTCTTTACTCGAAAATTTGCGTTCTATAAATACTTCAAGAGTAATGCTACAAAAGGATAAAACGAGAAATACGATTAAATTCGATAGTCTCAACGCAACAGTAACTTGCTTTAATGAAGATGGTCGCAGATTTAATCCACCAGGTAAATTTGATGTCATTTTTTCCTCGTTTGCTGATCACCATATCAATAGAAAGGATAAGGTGAAATATTTCGAAAACATCAAAAAAAATTTAAAACCAGATGGAATATTTATTGTTGGCGATGAATTTCTACCAAATTATGTTGAAAATGATCCAATTGCAAGAGAAAATGCCCTTAGGATATACCACCATCACATTATTGACGAAACACGCAAACGGCATGGAGATAGCGCTGAAGAACTTGTGCAACTTGAACAGGATGCGCTAGAGTCTGGGATTCAAGGTCTTGGAGATTTTAAACTTTCATGTGAACTCTACGAACAAGCTTTTAAAAATTCATCTATGATCCAGGTCGAAAAGCATTTGATTGGGCCAACAGATATGTCGAATGTAGGTGGAATATATGTGTACGTAATTAAAGCGGCCGATTAACTTATATTGACAAATCGATGACTTTTGTTTTCTACAGTAAATTAACAGGCTTATGACTGCAATAGAACCATAAATGCTGTAACTATTTTCAATAATACGTATATCCTAGCAATTTAACAGGTGCACGAAGGTTCCACAATACAAATTGATTGCTATAAACTCTTTAAGTTTCAGGGCCAAATAGGCAGACTATCTCACAATAACTAGTCTCTAAAACTGCTGTACCGTGAATAGACACTGCTAGTCGTGAATCATGGCTTGTGACCAGTTTACAATTTTAAACGTTTGGAAAGCTGTAAGTTATTATGTCGATCAAATCCCTCGCTATCGACATCGCCCGTCCCCGGTTTAAGATGAGCCGAAGTATGACGCTTTGCAAAGGATAAAGTGGTGATGGGATTTATTATCTGTATTTAGGCAATTGGTAAGATTGTCAATCAAGCAATGAAAGTGAAGTAATAACCAGCGCCGAGCTTTGCGAATAGACTGACAATTATGAATTATCCGATTTCCAATCACCAAAGCTGTTTTTCTTGTAATGTGCCCCTAGTCCATAACCGTCGATTCCTTTGGTAGCTCCAAAAGAACCGCGTTCTGTCACAATTATGCCTGAATCACCATCTTTTTTATCTGATGTTGGAGTGTAATTAGAAGTTGATTTTGATCCATAAAATGGATTTTTCTCAATTTTCCGCTTCCTTGATGTCTCCAGGTAACCAGGGTTTTTCCCATCTCCATGTAGATATTATCTAACTGTCTTGCTATGAAGAAAATGGCAACTATCAAAACAATAACAGACAGCATAACTTCTTCATTTATAGTACACTTAGAGTAAAGAAATTACAATCGAACACCGGAAACTCTACTTTCAACCGTCTGAAAACCTAGGAGGGGCTCAATCGAGATAATATGTTTTACAGGATCTTGGATGATAATGGGAAACGTCTCGACTATCACGCGCCAACCATGGCTTGAACTCTGCATCTCAAATAAACCATTCACATGATGGAAAGTTATCTATTTGAAACCGACTTGCATACAATCGACCTCTTTGCTTACTATTTGGAACACGAGGTAGGCACGGATCGACAAGCGGCTTTGAATCCGACGGTAGAACAAAACAAAGTGCTTAGAAAAATCGGCACCGCTGTTGTTGCGATGGTTGAAAAGGCAAGAGCAGATGAATCAGATGACTATCAGACGTTGGCAGATGGTTACAATGGATGGCGCAAACGTGGGATTAATTTAAACTATTTTCTTACCAATCATAGGGACCTATTCTTGTTTCGTCATCCGGACTTCCGGGTTTACTATGTAAGCGAAGCGAAAACCATTCTATTTGAGAAAAAACTTCCAGATGTGACTGGTAGGGAGTTTAATATTTATCTGCAGATCATCGGAGTCATTAAAAACTAGTCGAACAATTGGCGAACTGTAATTACTGCTTTACTTTGTCAATAACCTTTATCAGCTCGACTCTGGCCGAATTCAAAGATCGTTTTACTTTCTCACCGTCTTCTATAAATTTCCTCAAACCCACTGGATCGATGCTTTTATAATCATCTCGCATCAAATCACCCACCCATATTCCTCTTGCTCCAAAAACATTTCCTAGTTGCGTGGATGCCTCATTACCACCAGCTTTAAGTTGCGAGCTCAAATCAGGCCCAATGATATTGAGGCGAGTCTTACATGTATCCAGCGAGCTTCGCACCGCTTTCATTGCAGAATTAATCTCTTGATTATTTAAATTCTTTCGGCTTAGCGCCTCAATGAGGTAAGAAGTATTACTTTCCAGATCAAAAAGGTCTTTATGAAACTGCGTTAATGATCTTGCCAACCTAGCCTTTTTCACAGAGCTAGTGATTGGGCTAACAGAGGTGAGCATTGTAGAAAACCATCCAAATAGAGTTTTTGATCCTTTTATAAGTGATTCGAATGCGCTAGTGTGAATTCTAGCGGTTGTTTGAGAGAATGCGGAAGTACTTAAAACTAGTGCTAAAAATAATGAAAAGATCCAACGCATATTATAAACCATCATTTCTATTTGTTTTAGTAATCTTTTTTGCCCGAAAGTACTTTGTTGTGTAAAAAACGCCGAGATATAAAAAGAATAGCGCAGGGATGGAATCAGTTATATCCTCGTTAACCGCTTGAATATAGGTTGCAGCAAGCCACAGACTGCCAATTAAAAAAGCAAGAACGGCTAAGTGTAGAAAGATTTCCCTCATAATGAAAGTAGCAGGTCGAGATACCCAAATTTATTCTTATTTGAGAATTTTTCTATACTCATTCGTTTTAATCCCTTAAAATCTGTCATCAATCTTATTAAACGGTCTATTTGTAAATTCACACTCCCCAACATCCAATTTGAAAACCATTGTGGAAATATTAAATCATATTCTGCGTGGGTTTTCCTGGCTGGATAAATCGTGTTTCGATATTCCTAGCAGCACACCAAATTGCAAAATTCTTCGAGGTGAATTCTGGTCCGTTGTCCGACCTGATCACTTTTGGAAAGCCTTTACTCAGCCCGATCCGTTCCAAAACTCTGGTAATTCTTTTCGAAGAGAGCGAAGTATCAATCTTAATGGCCAAGGCTTCACGAGAACAATCATCGATCACGTTGAACGTCCTGAATTTGCGATTCCCAATCATAGAATCACTCATAAAGTCAACGCTCCAAGTATCATTCACCTGCGAAGGCTGTACCAGCGGTTGTTTAACCCGGGCTGGCAATCTACGCTTACCTTTTCGTCTTTTGTTCAGCTTTAAGGCCTGATAAAGGCGGTGCACCCGTTTATGGTTCCAAGGCTTTCCCGCTCGCCTCAGGTAAGCAAAAAGCTTTCTAAAGCCGTATGAAGGATGCTTAAAAGCCAATGCCTGCAACGATTCGATCACCTCAGAATCATCCTTGCGGCTGTTGTAATAGTATTGGGAACGGACAAGGTCAACGATTTTATAGGCTCTGCTCACGGCGATATTGTACTCCTTAACAATCTCTCCCGTCAATTCCCTTTTTGTGGCAGAGCCCAGCCCTTTTTTGCGAAAAGTTCTTTAAGGATTTGATTATCCAGGCTCAGGTCGGCAAACATCTTTTTCAGGCGAGAGTTTTCTTCCTCCAAATCCTTCAACCGTTTGACGTCAGAGGCTTCCATGCCGCCATAACGGCTCTTCTAATTGTAAAAAGTGGCTTCGGAAATGCCATTTTGCCTGCAAATCTCCTTGGTTGCAATGCCCGCTTCCTGTTGTTTGAGGATCGAAACGATCTGTGTTTCGGTGAATTTGGTCTTTTTCATCAGTTTAAAATTAAGTGATATTCTCTAATTTCAAACTGTCTGCGGTTTAGGGATACTTACATCACTAGAATTCTCCCGTAAAGTAGAACGCTCCCCAATCCCTGTAGTCCGGGTAAATTTTTTGCGTTTCAAGCTGGGCCAAATGAAAAGATTCGAGTTTTCCTGATCCTCTTTTTAGTTGTGAATAAAAACCTGTAAAAAAGTGTCGAGAGCTTTCCTGTTCAACTTCCCATAGCGTGCCAATTATTGTTTTAACACCAGTTTGCAACAAAATTGCCGGTAAACCCCTCAAATTATCGGAATAATCGAACCTGCCTAAGGCAGTTTCACAGGCACTTAAAGTCAAAACCTCTACGTTTGCGAAATTTTGATCCACCAGTTCATAGGCATTTAAGACTCCGTCGTCCAAAGCATCAGGAGATAACAATAGGCACTGAAAACAGGGGGCATCAGCATCGAATAGACCATGTGCCGACAGATGAACCCATTTCGATGTAGACATCGAAAAAATAAAGGTCTGCTCCGTAACTTTATTTTCAATAATAGGAGAAATTCCAAACAATTTAGCAATCTCAGTAGCCTCGTCGATTGAACTTTGCAGATGGGGTAAATTACCGAAGGCTGATGCATGCATATAACTAATTCCCATGACGGTCAATTCGTTTTTAACGATGTTTGAAAAAGATGCACCAATCTTCTGTCTGGCAAGAACGCCTAGATTTGGGATATAAGATATATTCCAGAAGTGACATAAAGGACTTTTATTATAAGGAAGCAAATGAAATGGAAGATAGTGAAAAGGCCCGTGCGGCCAAATGCAAAGATGAGTTTTGCCTTTCTTTTGCAACTCAGAAAGAAGAGCTCTCAATGGTGGGGGGAGAAATATATCGACCATCGACAATAAACTTTGTTCCGCTTCTCTACTTAATCCTTGTGTTTCGGGATCCTCTTGAATTTGCTCTCGAATTGACGCAATAAATGGTCCAAAAAAAGGAAGATGTTCAATTTTATCACCTTGGCTCATTTGAACAATCCAAGAAGGTTCGTTGAGCTTTCCTGTAATAAAATGAACTTCGTCAGTTGTGTAAATTAAATTGTGAAGGGCCGAATGGCCATCGGGCGTAGGATAAGCAAGCTGACAAAGTAATACGGTTTGCGGTGTTAATAATGCCTGGACATCTTCCGAGGCAAGTAAGTTGTCCTTATCCATAATTCTATCGGACACCACTTTCGTACTAATTTGCTTATCCAGTTGAACCTTCAAATTTCTAATTTCAATATAAGGATCTGTGCCATCCAGAGTATTGGGATAACCAGCATATGACATTAGGAGTGTCTCAGAATCTAAGAAATGATTATAATTAACTGATGTTGTTTTAAGCAATTCAGAGAGGGCGTTTATTTTAACAATTTTATCTTTTATTAGATCACTTTGGAGCACCCTTCCGTTTTTCGAATTTTGAAGTACAGAATTGTATGCATATCCTTTTGCAAGTTGACATAAATACGTAAGATATGTCGGATTGCCAGACCCGCGGGATAAGAATTTCGTTAAAAGTATTTTGTATATCGATTGGCATGACTCGGACAAGAACGATTCATTTAGACCTTCAATAAGTATGGAATACAAAGAAAAATATGAAAGTGCCGATTTACCTAAGTCATAATCTCCTTGCAATAACAAATCCTCAACTCGCTTTAGTATGTTGTTGACAAGATGGGGAAATCCTAATCGCGCAAAACTTGCTATCGCTAAAAAGTAATGTTCAATTGCTTTTTCAAAGTTTCCCTCATGAACATAGGTGGCACCACAGTTAAGTAATAAATTAGAAAGCATAAAGTCATATAATCTATAAAAAGGACGCAGTTCATTATATATGAATATATGATCGCCAATTTCCTTTAGGATTAATATACCGTCCTCTTCTTCACTATGTTCGCTGCTTTCAAAGGCAGTTAGGATCATTTCTGTATAGATTCCTGGCTTGGATATAGAAGCGTTATTTAGGAGGATCTTTAGGTCCGCATAGCGTTGCTTTGTACGCGTCCGTTGCTCAGAAATAACTGTTTGGGGAACCAGCAATTTCCGCATTAATTTGACTCCGTGATTATAAATTGAGAAAAGATTTTCTTCCGATCCATATCTGAAAATGATATTTTCCGACTTGGAAAAGAGCTTAACTGCATTGTTAGGATCTTTCTTAGTTAGATAAGTCAAACCTTGACTAAGCATGTGTATCAAACTTATCAAATCGTGATCTTTGATCAAGGTTTCTTCTGAATCTCCTAGCAACCTATCGGCCAGTTCTCTAAAATTATCTTCTGGAAAAATTTCAGAGCTATTACTACAAAAGGCGATGGACGATTCAAGACTGTTACGCTCGTTTACATATAAACTCTTGGGTGTAAATAGGCTTAGTGCCTCTTTATATAATTCAAGAGATATTTCAAATTTTTCAGTCTTATTGATTACGTTTATCCACATATGAGCTTGTCCCAATGCTTTGAGCGTATAAGCCTTTTCAACACCTTTTCGCATCAATCGAGCGTGCTCTAAATATTTGATTGATATCTGAAGTGCGTCCTTAGCCTTGGGTAGAGAAATGTTCCCATCGATAAAGTTCATGACTGAATTATTAAGTGAGTCATATAGCTTCTTCGCCCAGTACGATTCTTGCGACTCATAGTTTGAGCTTGTTTTACCCATAAACCATGGATCTAGATATAATACTCCTAGTCTATGAATGATCTCTCCCTTCAAATCATCTTTTATTTTATGTAACTGAATGGAGTCATTTGCCAGAGCCACGGATTTTTCCAGAATTCGATTATCTGGTACATCATATAAGGCATTGCAGGCTACGCCTAATCTTGCTATAATAACGAACGACCACATCTCCTTCCACTCATCCTGGAAAGGATATTCTGAATGGATTGAACTAAGGCTATTCTCGATAATATCAAGCAGAGAAAAGGCAGACTTCCAGCCTTTTGTTTCACGGTTTGAAGTGTTCTCAGCATAAGCACAAAGCCTGCGTATATAGATTGGAGACAAATCCATTCTGATTCTTTCAGAAGCGGATAAGTTCATGGCAGTTGAAATGGAAATTTTACCTTCAATGTACCTTTGGTATATTGACTCGATGGGCCCATATCCAAGAAGATAGTTATTGAAATCTAGTAGATAGTCGAAGAAACTTTCCAGCATCTTGAGCGAATTGATAGCCATCTCCTTATGGTAAGCAGAGAGAGGGACGTAATTCTTTCTAAAATGAGTCCACCTTGTCTTTGATAATAGTGAAGGGTGTTGAAACACATATTTAACAGCGTGTTCCGAATCTTCGATTTCCGTTAGGGCAGCGAAGTATTCTAGGCTAGGATCAACCATGCTATTCAAATTTTTATTTCTGCTATATTTAAAAGTAACTTATCCTGTAACTGCTCAGCGACTTTACTTCGTACAACGCTATAAGCACTTGGGCTTAGTGTTGCCTTTTTCGACATGTAATCTAATGTAGTGGTATCTTTTTCTGTTTTGACAAATATAACACGACTGAGTTGATGTGCGGAGTTTAGCACAAAAGCACCGATCTGGAGTGAAACTATCCCGCCCACATCAGTAGCTAAAGCAATTTGAAAGCCGCTTTTCGACAATGATTGGACATTTTTTTCAAAGGCCTTAATTTTACGATCCTCGGTTCCCATATTTTTTATTGCTTCTAATGATTTTTTTAGAATGCTTATATATGTCGATCCAAATGCCGCCGCCAATATTTCTAATAACACGGTATCAACTTCTATGCTAGACTCTTTGGCTCGATAGATCTGATAGTCAGAACCTTCTATTAACCATCCAATTTTTGTCAAAACCTCGGAAAATGTTTCGAACCATTTCATGATATTTGAATTTTCCGGAAATTGATAATTTGCTGCTAGTTGGGCTAATAACGTTGATTGTAACACATCGTCTCTCAACTCTGCGCTTACCTCGGAAGTGAATGACACTAAACTTCGAGCGGAGAAAAATGCCTGCTCTTCGTTTGATCGAACGGGCAGTGATTTTTGATTGAAAGATTTTGTAATACGTGCTTCACTGTATGGAGCGGCATCAGATATCGGAAGATCTGTTATAAACCGAATTCTATCATCTTGAGTCATGTTATTGATTTCTTTAAATGTTTTTACACTATTTGCTTTAAACTCCTGATTCGGCGATTAATTACATTAAGTAAGTATCTAGCAGTCGACGTCCACCAAATTTCGCTTCTCCATTTCTTCGACAATAGTATTAATACAGTTTTTCGCTATGTACGATTTGGCAAAGTATTTTCCGATTCCGAGATAAAGATGGACAGCTCTTTTTTTGCCCTGGTTAAACAAGTTGTCAAATTTTGATTCCTTGTTTATGCGTGGTAGTATTTTGCTCTTTAAGATCTCTTTGGGTAACTTGTCGACCTTCGATACGTGTTCAATGTTATTCAGTATGCATTTGACACGATCTTGAATTTTTGGTTTCAGGCTGAGTAAGTAACTTAGCTTGATTTTCGGATAGGCGTATCGCTCTTCCTTTAGAGGTTTTGCAAGCCAAAAACCGGATTGCTCGTCTCCATGAACGCGAACATCGGGAATCAAGGGAAGGTAGGTATTCGCAACGCCATCTGTATTTTTGGTGACAATTGTATATTCATCGTCCTCATAGCCAAATCTTAAAATGGGGTTGTCGGCATTGGCTGGTGCGCTAAAATGTTCCTGCAAAAATTTCTGACAATTTCGCCTACCTAGAAAGTAATCGTGTGTTCTGAATTTCTTAGAGAAGAAACCGCCGAACCCGCCCAGAGAACCGCAGGCTATCGGGAACAAGCGGGCTTCATTCTTGGAATTTTCGCTCTCACCCATGGCGCTCCTTACCGGCATAATCAAAAATCGAGTGTAATCGTCGCTCAAATAAGCTCTCTTGATCTGCTCGTCTTTCAACATCAGCTGTCCTCGCATCGCCGAAATGATGGATGGTACCAGGTTACGCAGGGCCTTTTTTGATACAAACCCATCTTCCAGCCCTTCGTCATTTGGGAATGGATCGATCATAACAACAGTGCTGTCGAACTCGGCCGCACTCGTCTTCACTGTATAGTCTCCGGAAGCTCCATTGGCGTGCAATTTGCTGCGCCGTCTGTCGTCCAGAAGTGATTGGGTAATTTCAAAAGGCTCGTTATTGATTACACCTCCATCCACATTGAGCGTGTGGAACGATTCATCCTGAGGAACTAGTTCATAGCTAGCACCGCTTGTATCTTTTACGGACAACATCAGGTTCAGATATTTGTTGTTTTTGATGTAAGCGCGACTGCGGATAAGATCACGGCTTTCAAGGCCTACCGGAAACGCGCCGGTGGACATGGCAGCCTGTTTTAGAATATCGACATTCAGGATATTACCGGAAGTGAAACTGATGGGTATTCTGCCATCATTTGGCAGGTCGACAGTCGTTGCATGGTCCCCTTCCGTATTAATGACTGTTGGGGCAGTCCCTCGGTCATTCTTTGAGCTGAATTTAAAGAAGGCGTAATCCCGGTGCATCTTCATTTTAAGATTTCTGTCACCCGAAGTAGTCTTGAAGGTAATCTGATAATCAAACCCTCTCAAATTAGTGACAGTCGTGAATATATCGGCATCGCTCGCGATGTAAGGGCGTTCGTAGGTCGATTCCACTCCCTTTTCTAGTACAGAAGTAGCGATTTCTTCAATGAAAGTCGAATTAAATGCTGCACGAACCTCTTTGCCTGAATTCTTCGGATTGCTTTCAATATCGCTATTACTCAGCATCTGCGACATCATGTCCTGCTGGTCTGTTTCTGTCAGGTTTACCCATGAATTGAAAAGCGGGTTTTGGGTAGTTCTCGCGTCATCATGTTCATCCGCTTGCGTAATGGGATCAAATTTGATTTGTGTTGCAGCAGCGGCGATTGCTGCTGTCATTCCGCCCGCTGATGCGCCACCAATTACATCAATAAGTACGTCGTGTCTCGGTACCTTTCGATAATCGCCTTGCTTCCAAGCATAGCTATTATTTTGAAGCTTTTTTGCACGCTCCCAGTGCTCAAGGGCTTCAAATAAATAGTCCATAACGCCAGCAGTATACGCACCGGCTGATATTGCCCCAGCCATGCAAATTCCAACGTGGAAAGTTGGTTTTTGATCTAATACGCTCATTTTAATTTTTATTAGGATGGTGAAACGTTTTCATTTGCCGGGTACCTCAGGAGTTACATTGATACGCGGATACCCGGAACAGCCTTGTTTGTTTGTATTCAAATTGAACCCTATCACATTTAATTGAATTTATAATTGAATCCTAATTGATAAACCTGCTCGTTTTTTCTGTCGAACGGTAACTGGCCAGATGTGTAGCTGATAAACAAACCGGAGGAGGATGTTATGGACGCAGCATAGTATCTGAATCGGTCAAGGTTAGATGCTTTTATGGTCTGGTTGGGGTTGAGCTCCTTGTAATAGCGGAATGAGCTGTTGAAATACAATATCTGGCTTCCGGCTTTCGCCATGACGGTCCGGAAGCTAATTTCAAAATTTATTCTCGGGAAAGGTTTACGCGCCGGATCTGCTTTTTCTCGGGTGGCGTCTTTCTGAGGATCTACATAATCGAACCCGGCCAGCACAACGGGTAGAGACGAGCCGTGAAGAACGAAGCCCTTTTCAAACCCGGTAAGTGACCGCAATAAGGCAAAAGGAATATCAAGCACATTGAGATTAGATAAAAGGTCCTTTTGATTCCAGGATTTTACACCCCCTCCCAGACGCACACCAATGGATTTCTGAACCTTTGAAAAGTCTTGATTTGATTCCAGCCCGCCGTTAAGATCCCCCTTGACGATCCACGAATTTTTCAGTTTGACAATTTCATTGAATTGCTTCCATTCACTCGATACAAGTATAGCCTCCCTAGTAGTGAGACTTGCAAGTCGCTGCCTTATCATGGCAAGCTCACTTTTTGATTTGCTCTCATCCGTTAAGAATACTCCTCCTCCGACATGGAAAAAGTTCAGCGCGATTTTGCTTAACAAAAAATTGATTGGGTTTACTTCTTTTTTTATAGCGACATTTCCCTGCGTTGCGAGAGACACCGAAACGCCGCTCCGATGGCTGCCTTTTTCATTGATATAAGCTCTTTCCAAATTAAAATCATATGACAAGCCTAGGGATGTGCGTGTTGAATCTTGGTTTTGGAAAGTTTTAAAATCGACATTAAGCCCATTGAGCCATCTCCCTGCTGACTTATTATCCGTCGCAATCCCTTCTAGAATAAAATTCCACACCCGGTCGTAATGCTCGGGGTTAGTTTTCAAAGAATCTACTTTATTTCTCAAGCTGGTTACCAGAAAATCAACCACGTCAGCGTTGGGGATATTTTGCGTGGCAATAGCCTTTACTTGATCAACTGAATTAACGGGCTGTGCTAATGTCGGGACGGAAAAAATGAAAGCAGTAAAAAATAGAATGTATTTCATACTACTGGCTTTTTTTCATTTACAAATAAATAATTGGTATCATTTGCCTCGGCAAGATCCTCAATGGTTTTGGAATCGTCCATCAGTACTTCGATCATGGCGCTAAGCGCACCATTCCTTGAAATGTTATTTTCCAGCTTGACACCAAAAGCGGAAAATAGCTGGTCAACTGTATTTGCGATTAGCGTCGCCTCAATTTTCAAATGATCCCTGCTTGCGGCCGGATTATAGAATGTTAATTCGGACATCTTAATTTTACCTGCATCAGGGAATGGAGCAAGGATTTGGTTGGTGCGAAATAATGTGAACCAGGTGTCTACATGAGCCATTTTTTCATCCGTCCAGGCCATAGTAAGATGTCTTATTTAAAGGTGTTAACTGAAGATCAGTACCAATTTTAGGAGTAAATGGCTTTATTGAAATGAGCTAGTAGGCCTAATTAGGATGTCTTTCGTTTACACGATTATGTCCCGATCTTCTTCGGGCTGAAACTCCCGATGATCGTGGCGCAACTTTCTCAGAACGTCATCTACAACCGCCTTGCATGTAAACAGATATTGATGGTGTGGAAGTAATAGGTCTCCTTTGAATAAGCCTTCCAATGTCTTGATATTACGATAGTTGCCCTTCCAGGCCTCGGCAAGTGCAGAATTCGTGTTATTTCTAAATGGAAAGAATGCTAGATTCCGTGGTGCTTCACCAGCCTCTGAAACTAATTGCTGAACATTAACAAAATTGAATCCCTGTTCAAGGGTCAGAACAGAGTCAGCCTCATCAAAAATATCCTTGCCGTAATTGCCAAGCGTTCGGTAATCGGTAGTTATGCCCATTGAGTCGGGCCGGTTATCAAAGAAGACATGGTCTATGCCATAGGATTGCTTTGAACTCACATAGAGTAGATAGTCAGCAGAGTTATGGTAGATGTGGACACGAGCTCCAAGATCTTTCAAGGGAGAAAGATCGTAATGGTAGTGCCGTCCTTTTCTTGTCTTTTTAGGATTTCGCAGCAAAACCCCATTTTTTTGAATGGAAAGGTGCGTAATATCCGGAGCCATTAAAAATATGTTCTGGAAAATTTTTCCTGGAAGCAGATGCCGGCTACCCTCTCCCGGATTAATCATGCCATTCAACAACTGATGTCCGTATGAATGGACAATCAGATTGAGGGATTGACCCTGTTTCTGTAAAGCTTCCGATAGTAATTTGAAATATCTAAACAGGCCCTTTTGTGTAAAACTTTTTCCAAACTCGATCGATCTATCGTCCGCATCCCTTCTGCCTCCATAAGACGGCCATCCAAAATAGAGCACCTTAGCCACTGTGCTGTCGGGGTGGTTCATATAACTCTGGACAAACCTGGCAGCCAAATCGAGTTTTAACCCTGGCTGCCAGTCGTACCCGTGTATATATACGAAGACATCCTTCTCCGCTTTTCCAACTACAGACTGTGCTACCGCATTCGCAAATATGTTGGGAAGCCAGTTGTTAACCTTTACGGATGGAGACGACAGATGGGAAAAATACAGCTTATCAGGAGCATCCGATACTTCACTTTCTATTGGTGCGTTTTGCGCGTTTAGTTTGCGATAACAGATGTAAAATTGACTTTGATGCCGTTCAGGAAGGCCAGAATATAGGTCGACTTCCACTTCAAAGCTATTAATCTCGATCCCATCGTCTACCTGATACCATAAGACGTCATCGTGAAATTTGCCTCCATTAATTTGTACCAAATTTCCCTTTTCAAAAAAACCTTTGCCCTTTGGTTTTTGAGTTTCGGGCCTGAGATCATTCTTTATAATTCCTATCATAACGGAGGGGGGTTACACGAGATAACAGCGTTAGCACTGGCTTACTTAATATCATTCGAAATTCAGAACCCAAGTTCGTCGCGGGTAACCCAATTCATTATTAAATGTCTAAGAGCCCTGAGCTGTAAATGTTAGAAATTTGCAAAAAAAAACACAGCCAACAAAATATCCATTTTGGCTATTATGACAAAGTTATTATTCGGCATTTGATGAGCATAGTTTTACAGATAGTAACATAGAGATTAGAATGACTCGTTAGCGTTATATGACTCTAGTGTTATCTGTCTTCGTTGTATAAGTTACTCCTTAATCACAGAGCTGCATAGTATTAGGTAAATTTTAAGCGCAACTCGCATTCGAAAAACAAGACATTTGGCTTCCGTCGCCGCCAAGCATAAATCACATACGCATTGTCACCTCGAAGGCTATAATTGAAGAAGTATCTAATTTCTTACCGGTTTTCTTAGCTTTTATAACGTATAAGAAATTGATAAATTCAAACGAACTAATCACTAGGAGCAATACAAAACCCTATTCGCCGATTAAAAGGATTGGTGAATTATATGTAAGAAGCTAAGTATGTAATTGAGGAGAACCTTCCTTAAATTTATTAGCATGGAGAGGCGTTGGCATGGCCTAGTTTTCAAGTCAAGTCCCCTGCTCAATGCTATTGGATTATTGTGGCTTAAAGGGGAGCTATGTTGCAGATTTTCTCAAAATTCCATGATTTACGAGGTGATACTTTTTCTTGCAAGAGCAAAGCCTTAACTTTGTTGTACAGTCGCGGAGCTATTCATTGATTACCAGCTAGTTAGACCTGTGATCGGAATTGGGATTTTTGGCCGTTTCGCTCATCATGGAACGCATTTTAGAGATTTCGTTATCGATTTGATTTTCAGTCCATTAAATCAATCGTTCGAATCCCTCTCTCCTCGTAGATTCCCGCCACTAATCCCGCTTCATCTTAGCTTCATCAAGCCTAGCCTCTAATTCCCTATTCTCCTCCATAAGAACCAGATTCTCCTTTTGCAGCGCACTCATTTTCGCTTTTGCAGAAATCAACGTCGTATCACCCTCCTTACTCTTCACAACCTCATTAAACAGATCCACATAACTCATGACAATACTTTGATAGAATGGTTGTCGATAGTTGCTTTGCAGATCGTTTGTCCATTTGAAAAGCGGTGCCAGGGCTTCTGCTTTGACATCGGTTGCTTTTTGGAGTTGGATGACGAGTGTGTCTGCGTCGTTGGTGTGATGTATTAGCTTTTCGACTTGCTCGTTCGTTACGGCAGTGAGGTCGCTTTGTTTTTTTGGTATTTCAATCATTGAGAAATAGAGCAAAAAAGCGATGAGTAGGATCATTAAAATATAACACAGCGAGAAGCGGAGGATTGTTGCATATCGCTGCGCAGCATTGATTGGCTTCATAAAGGGTCGGTTAAGGCAAGCCCAGCAGGACTTGTTTGATCATTTGATTCTGAGATTTTAACTCTGCATTCTGTTCTTCTAATTTGGAAACCAGCGTGCTGACGCGTTTTACTTCACCTGCCTGT
The DNA here is from genome assembly GCF_021502625.1 of Dyadobacter sp. CY351. Classification (NCBI taxonomy): domain Bacteria; kingdom Pseudomonadati; phylum Bacteroidota; class Cytophagia; order Cytophagales; family Spirosomataceae; genus Dyadobacter; species Dyadobacter sp. CY351. The sequence continues at coordinate 81,594 of NZ_JAKFFU010000006.1, forward strand.
TCATTGCGTTTGCTCAACAAATGCTTATTCAGCAGAACTCTCACCTGGTAATTCCGGATAAGTTTGTAAGCAAGCAGGGCGGGGGAGGTTTGGCCCGCATATTCCTTTTTCATTGAAGCAAATTGCCTTTCCAGCACGGCGTCGCTGCTGGCAATGGCGATCTGATCATTGGAAGCGAGTGCAGCAATGTGTTGTTTATATAAACTGTCCAAAACGACAACTTCCTTTCTGAACTCAGTTTCCTTGTCCTGGCTGATCAGCTTTGTTTGGTTGCTCTTCCGAAACTTGGGCGTGGCATAATAAAAGGCGATGCTCCCGAGGAGCAGTAAAGTCACGTTGATCAATATATACCATTGCGATCGGTTCATATCTTTCGAGGTTAGGCAATGTCCCATTTTCCGGCGTCGACATAGGGGAGTGCCAGCAGGTTTTGAAGGACAAAATCAATGAAATCCAGATAGCCTTTGACATTATCGAGCAGCAGGCTGCAATCGTTATGATTGTAAGGGCTTGTTAATACGGAATCGATCATGGAGTCCATTACCGACTTGGTTACTTCCGCATAATGCGTGTTGAATTTGGTTGTCCCCGCAACATTATTCCGCAGATATTGGTAAAACCGACTGGCGCTGCTTTCTGACAGACAGTCAATGGCGGTACGCATGGTGCGAGCGTAGCGGACCAGTTCCTGAATGAAATGTACAGGGGGCAGATCCTTTGAAATGAGCCGGTAATGGTCGATAATTTCAAGGCCGGCGAAAACCAGCTTTTCCGAGATCTGGTAAATGTCCCGGGCAATGGGCGACTGGTTTTGCATACCGTTAATTTTCCTCTGGATCAATATTGCGGTCTGGTGAATGCTGTTGATCTGTTTGCCGCAGGTTTCGTAATACCAAAGCAAATTTTCCCCGAAAACGCCGGCCGAGGGAGGAATGTAATCGTAGTCGGGAGAAAACATCTGCCCTTCGAACCGGATCCGGAAAATAGGCATGCTATGGGCATCCGAAAGCTTTTCATGAACAGAAAGCAGTTCCAGCATGGGTTTTAGCGTCACAAATGGCTTTCGAAGCGGCTGCTCTTCCATATCATATTCCCCCGTTTCTGTCAGCCCTGACAATGAAATGCGCAGGACAACATAAAAAATACCCACATTGCCGAGCCGGTTCTTGTAATCCATCAACGACAGGCTAACGCTGTCAGGGTCCGTTCCCGCGTCCCATTCCACGCGTACGCCGCCCGGTGTAACAGCACGGCAGGAGAGCATTTGGATGGTGTCGCCCAGGACCCGGAGCTGAATTCCTGCGCCAGAGTTGTCGGCGGATGGCAGCAGGCCGTAATTATATGTATTTAGAAAGATTGCGGTAGCATCACGCAAAGCGTCACGGATCGCGTGGTCGTGTGCGACGAGATGCCGCTGGGTGATTTTCATACCATCCCGCCAGTTCAGAAACGGATAAGTAATTTCTGGAAGTGTCATGACCGGATTGGATTAGTGCTGATGGCGTAAATAATATCATTTCCCTTTACTTCATTCTCAAAAAGGGTTTTCTCTGTGTCCAGAATGATCTTTTTCCTTTGAGGAGAATATTTGAACAACATCCATTCAAGCGGGAGCTGGCTATCGGACAGGAACTGGATTGGTTTCTTGCGATATTCCCGGTGTTTGTTATGAAAAGATATGAAGTAATGGAAAAGCTGTCCTAATGTTATGTTTCCCGGATATTCCACCTCATATCCTTCAAACGGCTCGTTTTTTCCTGGTACGGGCGTAAAATTCATCATTACACGGACCGTTTCAACAGGCACCAACCTGGGCACAGGCTCGTTTACGGGGTAAGTCCAGGTCTTATATCGCAACGCCGGGATCTTCATCCAGAGCTCATAGGAAACAAAAATCAGCGCGGGTAGGAGGAAAGCGGGAGAAGCGGAGAGCAGAAGATATTGAAAAGGATTGTCGTGGTTCAGCAGGCTATAAGTAACCATATATCCTGCAATGCCGACAAAATACAGTGAAAGACCGGCAATGAAAACGTCCAGCAGGGAATCGTTGCTCCACCACGACAAGGTCATTGGCGCCAATACTAAATACAGGATACCCATTAGAAAGGACATGGCGAGCAATACAATAAAACCCGTGATAATCGAGTCTGTTTTTGAATTGACAAACCCTAAAACAGCAGACAGGAGAAATACCCAGATCAGCCAGATCGCCCATCTCAAAACAGACATTGCGCTACCTTTTTCATACATTAAAATACCAGTAAATGCCAGCCCTGATAACAGTGCCAGCAGTGCCGGTAATATCTTGTAAAACAACTCCATAGATGTCAAAAGTCACAAAATTGTTGAATAGCCCAGAACACCCGTGTCCCTGGTTTTATTAATGGTAAAAAAACCTTTTTCTGCGATCAGTAACATGTCCCACGAAATTTCGGCTGGCAACAACAAGCCGCATAGAAATGTCAAAATTCGGTAATGTTTTCCAGCCGGTTCATGGCTTCGGAAATGGTGCAGGTCGGTGTCGGCAACCGGGCCAATCCGGATGCTGATGTGATCCGGATCATAATACTTTCCATGCAGGATCCAGTCCACCCCCAATGTGCCTTTTCCCAGCGGTTGCAAAAAGTCAAGGTCAGTGCTGTGGCTGGATTTCGACTCTTTTTTATCAAAAAACACTTGCTGTCCAAGCACTTTTTCAAAATACAGCTGGCAAGCCTGCATGTTGCCGACGATCAGATGCGCGTGGATGGTCAGCTCCAAAATGGCTTCCTTCTGCTCAGGAGATAATTGCAGATCCAGATCGGGCCACAGATAATCGAAAAGCGTATCGTGGTAATAAGCAAATGGATTTACTACGGAATGGTGCTCATGCATTTCCAGGGCTACCCGCTGCCTGCCAAATTCAATATCAAAAGGTGAAAAGAATCTTCTGGCTTGATTTATGCCTGATTCGTAATAATCAATGTCTTCCAGCACAACTTCCGTGGAACGTTCGCTCCGGCTGATCGTTGGCTGAAATATCATTCCCGGTGGCAGCATATCGGAAATGCCCTCCCGTGCCATACGCACTTTGGCATAAGGCGTTTGAAAATCGGAATCCCGGTGCTCGTCCGTTATGCCTGTAACATCCCTGGACCCGGAGCGGTTGAAGGCGCCGATGGGTGTTAGTAATATATTTTCAGATGGATGAATAGCGGCTTCTGCGATTTCCCGTGCAACAGTTTCTGCACGTAAGTCGGTCTTTAATGTGAGCAACGTTTCGGCCACTTCATATATCTCCATCACATTTTCCAGTTAAATCCGTGAACAGAAATATATAAGGGGATCATTCCGACCGACTTTTGTAGCAGGCTGTTTTTAACCAATCTGGCTTGCCTCATCCAATATTCATCATTCTGATCTTCTTTATCAGGAACTATCAATACATCCAGCGCCAGGCGAAGGCCTTCTTTCTGCCCTTCACCGATGCCCAGTCCTTTTCTTACTTCAACTTTTAATGCTGTATCACCCAAAAAATTCATTGCAATGGTGCGGTAATCTTCAATCGTTACCGCCCGTCCGCGCGTAAGCAATGTTTCTTTCAGTGCCTTTTGCATTTGAACATCGTCCATCGGAGCGCGGCCGCCATTGGTGGGAAGCATCAAGTACGCCGCTTCGGCTTTGAACTGGTTTGTCGGAGCAGCATTCAATTTTGTCAGTGCGCGCAGTCCATTGGCTTTTTCTCCGTCGGAAGTCCAGAAATACACGTCCAGTATGGTCCCTGTTGACCGCGTTTTTACCATCAAGTAAACCTGGGGCAATGCGAAATCAAATGTGTCCAGGTGTTCCCTTAACTTGCTTACATGCTGATTGATCTTATCCAGATGATTGGAAACAATGGAAATATCGAGGGCATTGAACGCAGCCAGGTCATCGCGCATTTTTGCCGTAACGTCGTTCAGGCTTTGGAATGCATTGCGCTTATCAAAACGGGCCACGGCACGGTTGCGCAGCGCGTATACATTTTGGCCGCCGGCAAATTTATTTCTTTCAGTTGGTAAAAGAATCTCCCCGTCACCATTGACCACTTTTTCAATCGCCATAAAACCATCATCATCTTTCAACCCATATACATTGAAAAGTGGCTGCAATCTGCCTCGCTGGTGGATTAGCTTGCGGTTCAGGACCGGGATGCAGTTTGTGAAGACTTCCATTTTATCCAGTGCGGCGGGCGTCATCGAAGCAGGGCAGCGCATTTTTATCCAAAGCAATTTGTTCGGAAAAAGCGTTTTAGCATTGGCGTCAGGAATCATTCCAACCCATTCTTTGGGGTAGTTTTCAAGCTGAGTTCCTGCTTTCAAACCGGTAACGGTCATAAAGTGCGCATTGTATGATTCACGCACGCTCTCTTCAATGGGTTTGAAAAAATCGCTTTTGCTTTCCGCATTCTCCCACGCCATAATGCCATCCGCCGATCCATAATGTTGGACTGGATCAGTAAATGTACCCGATGCACTGTTTGAAAACTTGATCAGCGGAATGTAAGGAAGGTTTTTGGATTGATCAGCGATAGCGCCCCAGTTGAAAAACAATGTCAGTTGGTCGGGCGCTTCTTTTTCCGGTATTTCAATGCCGACCCAACATATCTGCTGCTCAATGGGCTTGGCTGGAATCTGGAATGCAGTTTCTCGCTGAAAAGTAGCGCCGGTCTTGTCGATCCGCGCGCCGGTTGCAATGAAGCGGACATTTGCGCCCGAAAGACGGAAAGATCCGGCCGGGCTCATCGTGACTGCCGAATTTCCCTGGGTTGCAAACTGATCCGAAGGAATGACCTCAACGGGTCCGGAAGTGGTTTTTATCAATAATACAGCGTGTGCAGGAACAATGCCCGTGATCGTCTCAGGTAACACAGCCTCTGCCATGCGCTTCACGGTATGGGACTGCGAAGACTCTATCTCCTGCCAGATCTTCTCTGTTTCTGTGGCAAAAGCACCAAATAGCAGATCCACCAGCGGATCAAACGAACCATTTTTCAGGTCAATTTCATCCACGCCCCATTGCCGGGCCGCTTCCTTATGCAAGCGGGTTTTTATCGACTCTTTGGTTTCTAAAATCGGCATAATGTTGGATTTCGACATATGTTTTTCAGACCACAGTGATGGGGCCGAAGAACATTAAGAATAGTTCGTCAAAGTTTTCGCCGGACTGGATCACAGTTCCTTTCACCCGTATATTGAGACGGTTTCTGATTCTGGTAACCTTGTTTTCCCTGCTCAATTCCTGCAATTCATCCCTTTGCACATCCACGTCGTGAATTTTAAGACGGGTCTCGTATTTATGGACAGAAACCCTGATATCGTCCCGCACCTGATCCAGCCAGATATTCAGGTTATCGGTTTGTTCAAAATCTTTTTCCCACAGCAAACACTGGAATCCGCTGTCATAGCGCCATTCACCGCGCTGAGTCAGGAGCAGGAGATAAATGTATTCCCGAACCGAAGCCTTGACCGTCACTTGCGGCAATGGCTTTTTTTTGAGCAGCGCGCCAAAATCGACAGGAATACGGTAGTGTTTAGCCATTGTCCTAATTTATCATCACCATAGCCGCTTTCAGACTAGCCTGCGCGCCGCCTTCAAGGGCAAGCTGCGCATTGCCTTTAATGATGGTTTGCGACTTGCCTTCAACATTCACAGTAGCACCTGTAATCTGCATTTTGGCCTTGGCTTCAATGCTTCCTTTGTTGGTCTCAACCGTCCAGTCCTGCTGGGCATTCATACTGATCTTCTCGGCTTTTAATTCAATTTCTTTGGCTTCGATCTTGATTTTTCCATCGCTTTTGATTTCGATATGCGGTTCATTGTCCATAGAAAGAAGCACTTCATTTCTGGACTCCGGATTATAAATACGTATCTGCTCCTTTCCGCTCGAATCATCGATCAGAATGGAATTGCCGCTCCTGGTGATAATGCCTTTGAAATTGTTCTCTGACTGAAACAGCTCGCTTCCAGGCAAAGCCCTTCCAGTGAACATCGAGCCACGCACGAAAGGTATATCAGGGTTACCCATTTCAAAATCGACAAAAACTACTTCATCCACTTCGGGAATAAAATAGACGCCACTTTCATCACCGCTCATGAGGTTTGCGACCCTGGCCCAAGGCGTCGACTCACCATTTTTCTGCCAGTAAAATTGCACTTTCACCCGGCCCATTTGTTCAGGGTCGTTGGTGTCAACCACCTTTGCTGGTTGTGTTTCGGCTTTGGGTTGGAAAATCCGGTAATCCACAGGGGGATATGCAATGTCCTGCGGTATTGCTTCAAAACTGTTTTGATAGAATCCCCTGGAATCTACATAATGTCTGATATTGGTGACGACAAACAAACCGTAGTCATCGGTTCGTTGCGTATTGCCATTTTCAATGATATCATCCTTAATTGTTACCGGGCTGCCGACTCTCATTTCAAGGCTAGTAGAAGTGCCTTTAATAACAGCAAGCTTATTACCCGATTCACTTTTTTTATTCTTGACAGCATTTTGTAACGCAGAGTTTGAACCGCTGCTCTGAAAGCTGATGTCCAGATTCTCATAGCTGAAAAGGCTTTCAGATTTCTCGAACGCTGTCTGCGCATGATCTTGGAGTTCTGCTTTTTCATCCCTGGATTTTATTTCAGAGACTTCATCCTGCACATAGCCATAATGCTTACCCTTGAATAGCATAGGTACCAATTTCAATTCATATTCCAGTTGAGTCAGATTACTGCCGTATTCCAGGCTGGCAGGAGAGGACGAAACGCGCGACGACTTGCCAAAGATAAACTGTTCACCATCGTAGTAGAACCATTCGCCGTAAGTTTCGGCCAGCCGTTGCAGGAAGTGATAATTATCTTCCTGATACTGGGTAATGTACCCAATTCGCTCCGAGAAATCGGGGGAAATGTAGGCTTTCAAAAAGCCTTTGAAAGGACTAATCACTTCACTGACAATGTTGGAAAGCGACATTTCTGAGAATGATCTCGTATTGTTGCCCGTACTGAAAAGGATGGTCGGACTAACGCCCGAAACCACCACAGTATTGTCAATTGCGTCTTTCATCTGCAATTGGATACTGGTAATTATGCCGATAAATACCAGGGAAGTTTTTTGTTGAAAATTACTGGACGTATCAACCTCTCCCTGCATTATTTTTACAGTAATTTTCTCGCCAGCCCATAGTTGCGTGACTTCTCTCAGACTCAACTGCCCAGCTATATCTTTTTCAAGCACTTCCTTGACATCTTCCACCTTAATATGAAGATCTAACAGATGGTGACTGTCAAAAGGTTGTGACAAGCTCAGATCAATGAATTTATTGATGGTAGAAGAGCCGATGGTTACATTTATCCGGTTGATCATGTGCTTGGGATTTGATTTATTGACAGCGTTAGCACAAGTTGAGGTTTGCTAGCAGTTCACCACCATTGTCTGGCATATAGTGTAGAATTCTCCGGTACTGTTCTACACGATGATCCAGATTATTGAAACCACCGTTAACAACTTTGGTTATCGCTTTAACATCGCCAGGTTTTTTATCAACCAACTCATTCAAATTCCTGGTTTTCCAAAACCAGGCCGAAGCCCGCCACGCTAGGTTGTCATCGAGTAATAGATCTGGATTGATGACAAGGTTAGAACCCAAACCTAAGGCGGTGCTTACTTCACGATAATTGCTTTTGCCGGTAATTTGAATACCTCCTCTGCCCCTGTACAAAAAACCTTCGTTCGTTCCGTTTCCGAGCGAGAGCCGGTTACTGTATACAAAATCTCCGATCTTTTCGGGATTGCGGGCAAACTCCCGAGCAAATTCGAGTGACACAAATCTGGATGGCCAAGTTTTAACCAATGCCTCGGCCGAATAATTGAGGTTTTCGGCGTTGGCGTTGAACCGGCTTTCATGAGAAACCTGCGCGAGAAACATATTTCTTCTCCCTGCATTTTCACTAATCTCAAATTCATCCATTGCAGCATTGATCAGCCTAGCTATTTTCAAAGCCCTACTATACCGAACTCCAAAAATTAAACATAGCTCCAAAGATGAGATGTGATACTTTGTTTTGTCAGATATGAATGTCAGCATAAGACTTTGCACCTAATCCAATTATCAAATGTTAATGTGCTCTTCCTGACTCCAATGTTGGCATGGAGGAGAACGATTGATCATACTGCCGACTAGGGCCAAAAATGAGGACTTGTTCGCGTTCTTTTGCTCCAATTCCTTCTTTGTATTGCATTTCTGCTCCGTGAAGGATCATAGGAGAACCGAATCGTTGGTTCAGGGAATCACGGACTTTCGGAAATAGGCGCTTTACCTGATCCTGACTTGTATATTTCTTTGAACCATCCGGTGATGCATTCAATATGGCCATGAGATCAAAATCTGCGTGAATTTTCATACCCTGAAACTTAACCACACCTTTTTCTGAACCCTGTGTTTCACTCGTAAATCCTGGCGGCAGCTTTCCGCCTTTTAAAAACGTGTTCCATTGGTTAACAGCCGCATCCTTATTTAAAAAAGCTTGCGGACAAATCGTCGGATCAACTACAAGACCGCTAAATGCAAAAACAGGATTGTCTGATGTTTTGGCTTTACAAAGTGTTGTTTTTGCGATATATCCATACTTACCCATCCATTTGTCGGAAAGATCATTCGGCTCTCTCAGCAAAATCCAACACCAGTGCTCATGGGCAACGGAGAAAAAGGCTTCGCGATGTTGTGATAACATTTGATTGTCAGGATAGAGGCCAAAAAACAGAAAGTGTGGCCATAGTCTCAGGCCACATATACTTCTTGGTTTATTTTACCACTTCTTCTCAAATGCCACTCCGTCAACGGTAATCTTTTTACAGGAGATCGTTACGTTTTCAGTCATAGTCCCAGTGGTACCGGCGTCCATCGACTCGCTATAACCGACTACTGCGCCTTCCTCGAACTCGACTGTTTTGAAATCCTTTTCAATATCGGAGGGATCTTTGAAAACGATTTTTCCTTTGCTGCGTTTGGTCGGGTGGATGGCCAGTTTCCAGAACTCTGATTCTTTGATACCTTCCACAACCAGCGACAGATTTCCTGCGAAAACCTCAGAAGTTGTTTTTCCAGTCACATAATCAGCGCTTTGTGAAACTGAATAGGAGCAATGATGTAGTCTGCGGGCGGTGCCGCCGTCAATGGATACTGTTGCTTCGAAAGCCATGGTTGAAAAGAATTTTAAGGTAGAAAATAGTTGCAAAATGATTATTTACTTGATCTCCGTATTCCACTCATCACCGCCATCCATGCCAGACAAGCTTACCAAAAAGCTCCTGGCCGAAAAATGCGGGGTGATGGAAATGTCGAGGATAATGTTCTTAATGTCGTTCGGATCGCGGCGGATGTCTTTGACCGTGTAATCTTTGATCAATTTTTTGGATCCGGTAATGCTGTTCAGGAATTTGGAGATCTGCTTGCGGAGGTTATCGTCTGTATCATAAGTCCAGTTCTGGAACGCGTAACGGTCCAGAAAGTCGACTAGCACCTTATTAATCCAGTCAAAAACACGGACAACAGAATACGTTTGCAGTCCTACGTTATCGCCGTTGAACATGGTCCGGTCCGAGAATGCCTGCACTTTTCCGTATGCCGACAGCATCGGGATCAGGCCCATTCGGTTCATATCCCCGGCCTGGTTCCTGTCAATGTTAAAACGGGTCCCTTCTGCGCCCATCAGCATGCCGTATGTAGCGCCCGCAACCGGTTGCGACATGAGTACTGAGTGCATTCTGCCAGCCAGCGCCGTTGAGGGTGGAATGTGCAATGCTTCTTCCTCGCCCAGGTCATTGTAAGCTTTTCTTCCTACCAGCCAATTGCAGGCCATCAGCAAGTTAGCCTTGTGATTGCTGGCGTCGGCCAGTTTGGTTTTTTCAAAAGAAGAAATGGCCTCTTTTACGTCCACAAAATCTTCATAATCAGTGATCATCATCACTTTATGCTTGCTGGCAACGCGGGCAAATGAATCGATAACCGTATTTTTACCCATATAACCAGGAATAACCATCAGCGAATAATTATCGCTCAGATCGTACACCTGATAATTATTATGCAGCTCTTCATCAATGGTTTGCAACACTTCGCCATCCTTAATGTCTGCCACCTGGTCCATGGAAGCATTCACTATGGTAAGCTTTGGAATAGAACGTTGCTCCGTATTGAGCATGAATGTGGAAAGACCCTGGTAGGCAACTTCGAGGTCCCGTGAAGCTTCGAGAATGGAGGACTGATTTTTCTTGAGTAACGACTCATTTAACTCTTGTCCCGCCCTGGCTTTGGACTGCATTTCATCCACAGAAGCACTTTCGCTGATCAGCTCGGCCCATAGTTCGAGGCGTTGCAGCAGATCTTTGCGTTCCTGTTCTGTATCTTCATCGGAAAGATAATTGGCTTTTGCTCCTGCCTTTTGGGGGTTAAGATCGCGGACTCCCTCGACGGTGGTTTCAATGAATTTGAATCCGCCCAACGATTTCAGCAGTTCCAGACTATCATTCAGTGACAGCTGTTGAGAGGCAGTTTGTGTAGCTGACGGCTCTTTAAATGCAGCTTCTGATCCTAATGATTGGGTTTCTTCCTGTTGTTTTGCCATGTCGGTATGACCGGTTAAAGTAGGTTTTTAAGATAGATAACAGGGATTACAAGCTTTCTTTCAGCTCGCCGATCAATGTCTGCAATGCACTCAGATACGTGGCGCGGGTGGCGGGATCGCTCAATGCTTTCTGTAACTGGCGGTTGTTTTTCAGGTTCTTGTAAAAACGGTCGTAATTATATTCCTTACCTGAAAGCTCTTTCAAAAACGGACTTTGTTCCAGCATTCCCTCTGGTGAGAAATCCTTCATCTTGGTGAAAGACATGGTTTCAAAAACCGGCGCACCATTCTCATCCTCGAATTCTGCTTCCACTTCGGGTTTGAAATGTTCAAATACGGCTTCCATCGTTTCCAGTCCGGTTACCTTTTCCTTTTCAGGGTTACTATTAAAAGCCGAAACATATAATGTCCTGGAAGGAGGCAGGGCCTCTATTTTTTCATAACCTTTGTTAGCGTCAGGATCCACATTTCCGCCGGGGCGAATGAAGTCAAATTGGCCAGCCATAAGCTTAGTATTTTAAATTTTTTAGTAAAAAATCGTAAATCAGTAAAATAACGTCTATTTGTATACGTAGAAGAAATTAGTGCTCCCAGACGTGAGCATTGTCTTGGTCCAGGCTCAATTTAACCTCGCTTCCTTTTCCTATTTCTCCCGAGATAATCATTTGGGAAAGCGGTTGTCGGAGCCGGGTGCTGATGACCGCGCGAACCGGCCGAGCGCCGAACTGCGGATTGTAACCTTCCAGAGCCAATGCTTTTTCCGCTTCTTCGGTAATGTTCAATGTTATGCCCAATTTATGCAGGCTCTTGCGCAGCGGACGCAGCTGAAAATTGAAAATCTTGCGAATCGTGTCTTCGGTGATCGGCCTGAAAGGAGTGAGGCCGGTAAGCCGCCCAAGGAATTCGGGACGAAAGTAACCTTCCATATTCTGGATCAGGTCAGTCTGTGACGGCACACGTCCTTCGTTAAATTCCTTTACTATAAACTGAGACCCAATGTTGGAAGTGAATAGCAGGATCGCATTCGTAAAGTCGCCTTCCCGGTCCAAAGTATCGTGCAACCGTCCTTCATCCAGAATTTGAAGAAAGATGTCATACACTTTCGGATGTGCTTTTTCCACTTCGTCAAAAAGTAAAACAGCAAAAGGCTGTTGCCGGATACGGGTAACCAGTAAACCACCCTCTTCATAGCCTACATATCCGGGAGGCGAGCCTTTCAGCAGCGAAACCGTGTGTTCCTCTGCATACTCCGACATATCAAAGCGGATCAATGCTTTTTCATCATTAAACAACAACTCAGAAACCGCTTTTGCCAGCTCCGTCTTGCCTGTTCCTGTCGGTCCCAGTAAGAAGAATGAGGCAGGTTTTCCCGTTTCGCCTACACCGGAACGACTTTGTCTGATTGCATTGGAAATGATCTCGATGGCAGTGTCCTGTCCCACAACCCGCTTTCTTAAATGATCTTCCAGCTGCATAAGCTTCTCTTGCTCGTTCACCTGGATTTTACCCAGCGGAATTCCCGTTTTATAAGCGACTACGGCGGCAATATCCGTTTTATCAACCAATTCTTTATGCTGCTGTCCTTGCAATGCTACTTTTTCGAGCAGTAATGTGAGTGTATCAATGGCCGTTTGCGGCTCTTCAATGCTTTTGATGTCATTAAGTTCCTCGATTTGCCCCAGCAACACTGGACTTAGCCGGTCATGCAGTTGTTGTTCAAACCACCGCAGCTCTTCCAGGAACAATGCCGGTTCGGCTTCAGTGTATTCGCCTTTCAGCCTTTCAAACTCCTTGTTCAGATACTCAATTTCTCCCGGTGTGGTTTCGGTCATCAGCTTGCGGGCGGCCATGGTGCGGTCAATGAGGTCCAATGCCGCATCGGGCAGGCGACGGTCTTTGATATATCGCCTGGATAAAGTCACTGCTTCTTTTACTGCATCTTTATCCAGATTTAGACCATGGTGTTTTTCAAATTGCGGAACAACCTTTTCAATCATTCTGCGGGCCCGCACATCGTCCGGCTCGTCAACTTTTACAATTTCGAAACGTCTGCTGAAAGCCTCGTCCCGTTCCATGTATTTGCGGTATTCGTCCAGCGTTGTCGCGCCGATCACCGTCAGTTCGCCTCTGGCGAGTTCTGGTTTAAGAAGGTTTGCCAGTCCCGGAACGCCGGCCTGGGGATCCATCAAAACGTGTATTTCATCGATAAAGAGCAATGCTCTTTCGTATTGTTTTATTTCTGCAATGATATTTTTCAAACGGTCTTCCACTTCCCCTTTGTAGGACGCGCCGGCAATCAACGATCCCATATCCAGCTGAAAAAGGTGGGAATTAAGCAAATGACCAGGAACATTTCCGTTGATTATCAAATGGGTTAATCCTTCTACCAATGCCGTTTTGCCCACGCCCGGTTCGCCTACAATGATCACATTTGGTTTTGTTCTTCTTCCCAATGTTTCCACCATCATGCGGGTTTCCTTTTCCCGGCCTACGATCGGGTCCAGTTTGCCTGCTTTTGCCATCGCGATCTTGTCTATACAAAACTTAGCGATCGCCTTGGCTTGCGGGTTCGACGGCGGCGCAATGGTGGCTGCCTGCGCAGATCCGGTAGGTAACAATCCTGCATCATTGCCCGAATCCATAGACTGAACATCTTCCAGCGTCTTGGTCAGCAGGAAGGATTCGGTTAGCGGGAAGGCTTTCAGTTCATTCTTGTTAAAAGCAACCTCCGGGCGGGTAAGCGCGATGAGAACGGCAAAGGGCGAAACTTCCTGTTCACCCAGTTTAAGCCGGATCACATCCGCGACTTCCATGGTTTTCATCACCTTCTCGTCGCCAGCCGGTTCGTCAACGGCGCGCGCCGATTTCGGATATTTTTCAATCTTGTATTCGGCCCAGTCACGGATAAACTGAATGTCTGTTCCCCAAGCCACAAGTGTGCTGCCTATGCCTACATCATTGTGCAAAAGACCGACCAATAAATGCGACGGCGAGAATGTTGCATGCCGGTATTCCCTGGCAGTTGCCTGGGCAACCTGCAATGCTCGAATCAGTTCGTCGGTGAGATTTGAAGTCAGCATGAAAACCGGCTTAGAAGGTGTAATAAATTACCGATGCAATGTTATTAAAGATATAGGCCGGGCGAAATACGTCATTTGACGTATTTTTTAGCACTACCACTTTTTGCTACTTGCATTGGTCTTGAAACCGGCTTTTGAACTTAATGAATCCATCTGCAAAGCGCATTACGATTGGCCGTAAACCAGGCAACACCATTGTCCTGAACACCCATGATGTAAGCGGCACACATGCTTCGCTCACACTTGTGACGCCTGTAACGAATACATGGGAGATTCAGGATCTTGGGTCTGCAAACGGGACTTTTGTGGATGGAATGCGCGTGTACAGAAAGGAAATTACACCCGCTAATCAGATCAAGCTAGGCCAGACTCTGCTGTCGTGGGAGCTTATACTGGATCCGCGACCGCTGGCTCCGGTTGTACCAATAATGCAGACAGCCAAAGTCCTGGATGTTGAAGAGCCCTCAGCAGCGCAGGAGGAAATACGGGAAATTGCCTGGAACCTTAAAAAAGTGAGTGATGACTTCCGGGAAAAGCGCAACCGGATCGCGGAAATTCAAGCGCAGGAATCCATTAATTCCAGGATTCAGGGTTTGGGTTTTCCGATGGGCGCAGTGATTGGTTCGCTTGCCCAGGCCCTGCCACCAGATTATAAAATATTCGGGTACGCAGGTGGCGTCATTTCGCTTGGGTTTGCAGTGAGCGCTCTGATCAGTTCTAAGAAATTAAGTAAGGAAAAAAAGAAATATACGGGACTTGACGACTGGTACAAGATCCATTATGTGTGCCCGCATTGCCACACATTTATCCAGCAACCTTTTGAACTACTTGAAAAAACGAAGAATTGCAGGGCGTGCAAAAAGCCGCTGATTCCCTAATACCATACGGATATCTTATGAACAATCTAGATTTTGAAAAAACCCAGATCTGGGCGAAAAACCTGGCTGCTAACCCTGTTCCTCCTGCGGCCTCCATTCCAAAACCATCATTGAATTTTCAGAAACCGGCTTTCAGCATTAAGAAACCTGTGCTCCGGCCTTTGACAAAAGAAGAAAAAATCACGCTGGCAGCGGGCGGCGCACTGGCGATAGGCCTGGGAGCGATTGTCATCACGAGTTTGTCGGACGAAGATGTGGATGTGTCTCCCGTTACTCCGTCCATTGCAAATCTGAATGCACCAAAACTGGATCTGGGCTCGCCGGAGCCTGTTGCAAAACCGCAAACTCCGGAACCTGTACATCATACGCCACCGCCACCAAGACCGCCCTCCAGGCCACATGAACCAGCCAAAGAAAATTCCAAACCCGATGGCCTTCATGCGTTGATCGACATTCCCGAGACGCCCGAAGTTGCCATAACGCCCAAAGACGAGCAGACTTTTATAGATGCATTTAATGCTGCCAGAAAGGAAGTGGGCCCGGCCGGACTTTTCGCCTGGCGGGACACTTATTACAGTACATTCACTGACAAGGAGTGGGAGTCCGTTGCGGAGGACAAGAAAGCGTTATGGCTTGACGGCGCTCAGCCCATCATTGACCCGCAGGTCGAAAACATAGTGCCTGTGGCCGAGCCGGTTGCTGAGCAGGAGCAGCAGCATGTGATCGTGGCCGAAAGAGGGGCGGTTACCTGGACAGGAATCGATAAAGACGAAGACGGACAGGCTGAAATCCTGATGGCACGAATCAATGGCCAGTCTCCTATGGTGCTTATGGATACCGATGGTGACGGGCTGCTGGATACGCGATATGATTATGAAGCGTCCAGCGGGCGAACCTATGCGTCCGTCATAGAACCGATTTCAATGAGCGCAGCTGAGATAGCACAGCTCGAAATTGTGCCTGTCGGGCCGGATATGGGCTTTTTTAATCAATCCACAAGTGGCGATTCCTCTGATGCATTACCGGTTTCTATTGTTGAATTCGGTGATAGCTATGTGGTCAGCCTGGACAGCAATCGTGACAACACAGTTGATGCAATAAGTTACTTGACAGACCATCACGGGCCGGTTGTCGGGCTGGATCATGATAACGACGGGCAGATCGAGACGGGTTATATCTACGATTCGGAAAGCGGAACGATTAGTTTCCAGGAAACTGCGCCAATGGAGGAAATGACCGTTGGGCCACCAGCGTATCAAATGTTTTCCGACGCAGCAGGGCAGGATGGACTCGATATGCCGGAGCTTTCTGATAATGAAGAGCTGTCGATGAATGAAGACAATGACGTTACGGACGATTTTGATTCCTATTTTAAGAATGACCAGGATCAGTCGGACGAATATCAAAATGCTTGAATAAAAGTTTTAACGTGGCAATACAATGGAAATAGCATGCAGAAAATGCGGCGCCGTGCTATCCGTAGCCAGCACCGCTATACCGATTGTCAAATGTACAAACTGTGGTTATCCCAACCCTGTGATTGCGGGCGCGCAACCGCCAACTGCGAGGCCGCAAATGCCAGTCCCGGTTGCACCATCGCAACAAATGGGTGCACCATCGCCGCCAATAGCCGCGCCGCCACCGCCTTCCATGTCCCAGCCGCAGAGGCCAGTGGCAAGCAGGCCGCAAGCCAGCGCGCCGGAATTGGGATGGCTGGTCGTCCACGACGAAAATGCGGATCAGCAAACGCATCCGTTACGGATTGGGAAACAGGTTATCGGCAGGAAAAGCGTGAGCAGGCCCTGTGATATTATGATTGAGACGGATGATCCTTACATGGGCCGTAACCATTGTATTCTTGAAGTAAAACCTAGCAGGACTGGCAGTTACGAGTTTTTTTTGTCGGATGTGAAGATGACCAATGGTATGCCCGAACAAATGAGCACCAACGGAACATTCGTGAATGCACAGCCTGCTCCGCTGAGGCCGAAGGATATGGTATATCTCAAAGATGGGGATACCATTCAAATGGGCAAAACCAAAGTGGTGATTAAAACACTGATCACCGTGGCCAGCGCGCAGGATGCATCCCGAATCGTACAGGATATGGACTATGCACCGACCGTGATCATTAAATAGCACAGATAAGTCAGGACTTTAAAGCCTATTCCGGAATGAAAATATCGATTCATCAGCCAGCCGGTTTTAACGAAACAGGCGGACGCTCCAACAATGAGGATAGCATTTATCCCATTCCTGGAACCGCCACCGTTTCAGACCGGCTTTTTATGGTTTGTGATGGTGTTGGGGGCGAACATAAGGGAGAGGTGGCAAGCTTCCTGGCTTGTAAGCATATCAGTGAATGTTTTTCCAATATTGGAGAAGCAGAAGCTTCCAAAGCATTTGTTCAGAAAGCGATTGATTCAGCAAGGGAAGCATTTATTGAAACTGAAAAAAGCGATCCCGAAACGGCGGGAATGGCCACAACCCTCGCATTGCTTTATTTTGATGACAGGGGTGCCGTGCTGGCGCATCTGGGTGATAGCAGGATTTACCAAATCCGAAACGGGAAGGTTATTTTTCAAACCAAAGACCATAAATGGGTGAATGAGCTCGTGGAAAGCGGCGTGATCACAGAAGAGCAGGCCATGCAGCATCCGCAGCGAAATGTGATTACCAAAGTGATAACCGCTTCCCGCCCGGATGAAGCGGACTATACGAGAATAACGGATATCAGGGCAGATGACTTTTTTTTCCTTTGTTCGGATGGTGTGCTTGAACAGCTTTACGATGACCTTTTGGAATATCATTTACGGGACAACGCCGACAACCATCCTGAACCAATTGAAATTCTGGAAGCTATAAAAAATGAATGTGCGCACAAAACCAATGATAATTTTTCTGCCTACCTCATTAAAATAGAATCAGTTGAGCAACAGGCAACCCCGGAAGAGAGGGTGAAAGAAAAAGTGGTGCATATGGTGATGCCCGAGCCGGTAATTCCGCAGTCAACGGCCCGGAAACCACGCGGTGTCTTGTTTGGCCTGATCACATTTGCAGTCATTTTTTGCAGTGGATTGATATTTCATTTTGTCAGGTCGGAAAAGCAGACTGAGAAAGCACTTTCGGAATCAAAAGTAAGTGTAAATGAGCGGGATACGGTTCGGCTGGAAGTGCCTGTACAAACGATGGACGAGCCGGAGATTGCCGATTAAGTTTAATAAGAAGTGAATTAAGTATCGATCAATATGGATGCTACCGATTTCAATGACCGCTTCGACTACGATCCCGACAACGACTTGCTCGGCGAGGGTGGTTTTGGGAAAATTTTCAAAGCCTGGGATAACGTGCGGAATGAGTTCATTGCCCTCAAAATGTCGAAGGTCGTGCCGGGTATGGAGGAATTTAGTCTGCTGAGTGAATATGAAAGGGTTAAGCAACTGGAACATCCCAACATTGCCAGATATATGGACTGCCGCCGGATCAAATTGCCGGGCATAGGGACGCATGATATTGCATTGATGAAATATTATGAGCACGGAAATCTTGCACAACTATTAAAGAATCACACCCTTACCACAGGCCAGAAAAACAAGCTCATTGAGGGATTGCTGGATGGCATTTCCTACCTGCATAAGCTCAAACCCCTGATCATTCACAGCGACCTGAAACCGTCGAACATTCTGGTGGTCGAAAGACGCGGGTTTTTTATTCCGTTAATCACCGATTTTGGGATCAGCCGCAGGGCAACCGTGGATGATAAATCCTACGTTACTAATCTCACCGGTGCCGGCACATACGCATATGCGGCCCCGGAGCAATGGGAGGCGAAAGAACTGAGGCCTAATGCAGACTTATGGAGCTTCGGTATTCTGGCCATTTATGTCTGGTTCAATGGTAAAAAACTCCCCTTCCGCTCCGACGACATCAGCATTGCCACAGAATCAGGAAGAATTGAGTACATGAAAAGGGTAATGGCCCTGGACTTTATCCCTGATCTGAAAGGGCTGCCGGAAATATATCAGAAAATGATTGATGCGTGCCTGGTTATCAGTCCGCAAAACAGGGTGAAAACCGTGGACCAGCTTTACACGATTCTCCGCGGCGGCGAGCCTGTTGTAGTGGATGAGCAAACGAAGGTTATGCCCAAGCCGGAAGCGCTTAAAACCAAGCCGGTGGTCATTGACGAAAAAACCAAAATTCTTCCACAAATCCCCGAACCGGTAATAGAAGTAAAAAAAGAGGAGCCAAAACCGCTGCCGGAACCCATCCCGGAAAAAAAGAAGAGCTATGTCATGCCTATTGCACTTGCTTCTGCGGCGGTTATTGGCGGGCTTTCATGGATGCTTATTACGGCAGATCCAAAACCGGCAGCCGTAAAGTCAACACCATCGGCACCGGTTGTTGCGGCCAAGCCTGTTGTTAAAGAAGCGCCTGCGCGAGCTGTCGTTAAGCCCGCTGAAAAGCCCAGGAAAAAACTCCCTGTTAAGAACGCAGCCGCTGTGGCAGCCAAGCCTAAAACAGACAGTAAGGCCATATACCATGTGGTGGAAGAAAGTCCGAGATTTCCCGGAGGAACATTGGCTATGGAAAGCTGGGTTTCCAGTAATATGCAAATGCCCGAAGCGGCGTCACGCTCCTTTATTTCCGGTGCAGTACGTGTTTCGTTTGTGGTAAATGCCGATGGGACCCGGGAAGATATACAGGTGGTGAGAGGCCTGGGTTATGGTTGTGACGAGGAGGCGGTCCGGCTCGTAAAAGCGATGCCCCGCTGGATCCCGGGCAGAACAGCCGGAAGAAGCGTAAGGGTGAGGACAATTGCCGCTGTAACGTTTGATTAATACGTCCTTCCAATCACTTTGGCAACAGCCTCGCGGCTTCCCTTTACCTGCAATTTCTGGTAAATGTGTTCCAGGTGTTTGCGGATAGTTTTATCAGAAACAAAGAGTTTTTCGCTGATCTGGCGCACATTAAGCCCTCGGACAATCCATTCCAGTATTTCATTTTCCCTTAGAGTTAGTTCCGCCGACTTTGAAACCGACTGGATTTGAATGTCGTTGGATCCTTGTCTAAGCAAGTCCAGCGTTTTGGCAGCCATCAACGGCGACATAGGGGCGCCTCCTTCCAGCACTTCGGATATGGCATTGATGATCTTGTGGGGTTTTTCATCTTTCAGGAGATAGCCGGACGCACCTGCTTTAATGGCTTCAAAAAGTTTGGCATCATCATCAAACATGGTAAGTATCAGAATCTTTACCGAAGGATATTTCTCTTTCAGAAGGCGGGTGGTGGTAATTCCGTCCATTTCGGCCATTTCAATGTCCATCAGGAAAACTTCCGGTAGGGCGACGCTGGATAATTTCTTAAAAAGGTCTTTCCCATTTATTGCCTTAAGTATAAGTTCAATGTCTTCGCTAAGAGACAATTTTTCCCATAAGTCAGAGGCAATGGTGGGATTGTCTTCCACTAGTCCAATACTAATTTTAGGCATAGAATGGGAGGTTAACTTTGTAGAGAAAGAAAAAAATGCCGTCATGCGGCAATCGCCCTTTCACAAAGTAACGAATCAGAAATCGCGCAAAAAATACGTCATTTGACGTATTTTGTTTATCAAAGCGGGAACTCTACCAGCACTTTTGTGCCTTCACCGGAAGATTCCAGCTCCAGCTTTCCATTCAGTTCTTCCGCCCTTTTTTTGATATTTTCCAAACCATATCCCGGACAGATTTCCTCGCGGCAAAAACCCTTACCATTATCATTGATTAGCACGGTAAAGCTTGTTTCATCAATGGCGAGACACACCGAAACGCTGGTTGCGTTGGCATACTTCATGGCATTATTCACGGACTCCTGAACGATCCTGAAAATGGACGAAGCAACCGGAGGGGAAAGCAGCACTTCGCTGTCTCCGTAAGCCACAACGTTCAGCTTGGGATATTCCGATTCGCAGGAAATGCGTGTAAGCAGTCCGCGTACGCGCTCTGTCAACTGGCCATACGGAATCTCAGGCTGATTGAGAACCCAGATCGTCTCTCTCAATTGCTGAAAGGTTTCGCTGGTAAAATCCCGGAGGTCTGCCAGCTGCGTCTGGTTCGCCTGGTTGTTGAAGGCCATAATGTCGAGCCGTGAGATAATGTGAGTCAGCTGCGATCCGATCCCGTCATGTAAGTCACGCGCGATGCGTTCGCGCTGATTTTTTAATTGAGAATGCAGCAGCGCGCTTTCCTGCGAGAGGAATTTGACGGCTCTTTTCCTGGTGTTCCTCTCAGGGTCGCCGAGCTTTTCGTTAGCCGAAGAGCTGGTTTTGGAGACGGTAAGCACGGGATAATCATTGAATGAGGAAACGTTAGTCATGAGTAGGGGTGGAATAATTACGGTTATCAAATTTCTTTTAACTAATTAATAGCTACAATACTGATCATTCAGTAATTTGGGAAAAAACCCTCACTAGATGCGATGAACTCTACTCAGCCAAGCGCTTTTGATTTAACTACGATCAGGAAGATATGGAAATCTGACATACTCAAATCGGAAGCCAAGGAAATTGAAGAATACCTTCGGGAAAATTCCCTTTTAATTGAAACACTGAATTCAAATAGCACCTCGGTGGCCATCATTGACATTCAGTCGATGCGCTATCTGTGCTGCCTGGGTGATGCTGTGCAAGTTATTGGATGGAGCAACGACATTCTGATGCAGGAAGGGGTGCAGTTTTTTCTCTCCAAAATCTTCCCTTCCGACTATAGAGGATTTGAAATAATGTCGGCTATGACAACTGACTATGTGTGCAAATTGGATGATCATAAAGTTATTTCATTTAAATCACTTTTTGATTTTAGAATGGTTCGGCCGGATGGAAGTTTCACGAGGATAATGCATCATGGGGTTGCGTTGAAGCGCGATTCCTCGGGTAATATATCTTTTCTACTCGCATTGATCTCGGATATTACACATTTAAAGCGTGATGGAAGGCAGCACTTGCACCTTACAAATGGCTCCGAAAGTTTAATTTATGAGGTAAACAACGAAACAGGTTTTTGCAGAAAACTGGAAAGCCTAAGTGATCGTGAACTGGAAATTGCCCGGCTAACAGGGAAAAAATTAACAAGCGAAGACATTGCAAAAAAGCTGTTTATCAGTACCCACACCGTAAATACACACAGACAAAATATGCTCAAAAAGCTGGACATGGCCGACACAATGGAATTGATTAATTTTTTAACCGTGTATCACCTCATCTAGCGCCTGATTCAAGCTGTTCTAAATGTGTTGTTCATACCATTCGTCGGAATCTTTCGACTGCACGTCATCGGCGTTTTCAGCAATCTCGTCGTTTGAGTACAATTCATCTATTTGCTGATCAAGCAGCTGGTTCTCTGCAACCGCCAAATCATTAGTATTCTCGACTTCCTCATCCTCATGAACATACGCAGGATCAAGAAATTCACGGTAAAACATTTCATTTCTGTAAACCAGCGGCTGATCATCTGAGAAGCGTTCGTAATGAAGCGAAACCGTTTCCCAATCTTCATTTAATACAGCCGTGGTAAGCTCCGGGAATCGGGACAACGATCCGGTATTGTATACATAATCGAACAGGATCTGCTTCTGCCTCCCTGTCAGGCTTTCCCAATCCACGTTTTCCGGGACGGAACCGGCATGTGCGGCAGCGAAGTTCTCGATCTGGTCAATTGTGCGCTGTTCGTATTCGGGAACCAGCACATTTTCAAATAAATTTCGCTGTTGTTGTTCTGTAATAAAGATCCCTCCTCGCTCTGCAACCCAGCTTGCAGCTTCCGGGCCCGTTTTTTCAGCGGCGTCAATGAATGCATAGGCAGTCTCAGGATCGATGCCGGCATTGGTAAGGTCTGTATAAATTTCCTGAGGCGTGCGATGCCCCATATCGTAGCCAGGTCCGATGGTAACGCCTGACCTGCCTCCTGGAAAGTGGGGAACCAGGCTTTGCCCCTGATGGCCTATTTCCTGGTGATAAGTAAAGGTATATTTTGTCATATGAAATAGTATTTTGTACTGCTGCGATACGACTTTGGGACTTGAATATTGTTTAAAAATACGATTTTGTTTTTCAATATCAGCTCAGAAATTTTAAACTTATTTTACGGTTGCTGCCTCCAAAATATACGTCAATTGACGTATTGATTGCCAGTTTTGACCAACCTATTTTTGGCTTGTTAAAAGTGCAAAGTTCCCTTCTACCTAAACTTTACGCAGCCATGCACAATCGTTTACCACGGCATATCATCCTGTTATTGTCAATATTAATCTGTGGTAACTCCATTGCGCAAACACCCGTACGCAAACCTGACAAGATCTTTAAAATTGATCAAACCAGCCTGGAAGTGCTGATCGAGGAGGTAAACAAAACCGACATTGCCTATAAAAAATTAAACGACCCGAAAGGGCCTTTGTACGCCATTCCAAAGAAGGAAGTTTGGAAAATAGTTTGGAATAATGGTGATGTAGAAGAAGTTAACCCACCCGTTACTGCGACTGCAAAGGCAAGAAAACCCACCGATCTGATCGTTACCAAAAAGAAGGAAGCGGATGAAAAGTTCTGGGATAAAAGCGGCCTGTACGCAGGACCCAAAGTCGGTGTAGGGCTATCCTTCATGCCCAAATCAGGCGGGCTGATAGAGGGGACAGAACCGGCATATAGTGGCGGTATTGCCATTGGTTTACACAAAAAAGCATTGGGAGTTCAAATTCAGGCACTATACACACAAGTAGGATATGGCGTGTCGGTGCCGATTGGAACAGCGGGTGAAGTAACCAGTATCAAAGGCACCCAATCGCAGCTCCTTTTACCATTGACCATTATGACATCGCAAAAGGCGGGCCCCCTCAGGATTGGTGTTTCAGTGGGTGCATTCGGACTGATGCAGATAGGCAACGGTGGTTTGAAAGTCAGCGATGCAAATGGCAGCTCAACTGTCAAGAATTGTGACACTTGCTCGGATAAGGGATTAGGATTTGGCCTGACCGGCGGGATCGGTGTTACGATATCGGAAGGTCCGCGCCACGCAGTTTTTATCAATGCAGACTGGTATTACAATCTCGGAGAAAACAAAGATTATAAACCTGGGGAAACCAGTGTTAATACGCATTTAGGTTTGTTAAGCGCAGGCGTGCTGTTCCATTTTCCCGGCGGGCACTGATCAAAGATCTGATATGAAAATTAATTCTGGAACGATCGTTCTATTTTTGGCTCTGCTTATTGGTCCCCATGCATTATTTGCTCAGGAGCGCTTCTACTTTCGAAACGGTAACACTTTCCCGCACAGAATCGTAGAAGCAAATGATAAGGAGATTAAGTTTCTGGAGCCAAAAGGAGACGCTACGATCAGGCGTGGTATTGACCGGGAGAATGTGGTGGTTGCTTTCAATGCGCACGGCTTGTTTATTGTTATAAAAGATCTCAGCCCTGATCCGGAGGTTTCCAGGAAGTCGCTCGAAAAGTTTTATAATGCCACCGGCCCCTCAACCGATTTGCTCATCAAGTCGACGCCGATTGAGGTGATCCCGGCAACAATCAGGATGGAGAATGATGCGATCAATTATCTTACAGAAGACAACAAACCTGCATCCATCAATAAAAATGACCTGGTAGCTATCATTTACCAAGACGGCAGGCACCTCTTGCTGAGAGATCCTGAGGAAGCCGAAAATTTACTCAGTGCAGCCGCTGATAAGGTGCTTAGATACAGTAAGCCTGCGGCCAAACGGAACAATGCGCCACCCTCGAAAGTGGCTACCGCTCCGCAGCCGGTAGCTGAAAAAGCCAAGCAGCCCGTGTTGTCGGAACAGGAATATAAGGAGTACAGACAAAAGTCAATTACCAAAGTGGAGCAGTTCAGCGACTACTTGCAGGTGATCGTGGACAGGAGCTTTTCAATGAATGAAAGGGATCTGGCGATTAAAAACGCATTGCAGCTTTTCCTGCCAGAAACACAAATCGAGGTGTCATCTAAAAATAGGAAAGGAGTGACCAAGCTGCCATTGGAAATGTATCTCAAACGGTTGAAAATGCTTCCCTATGGCAATGTGCAGATCAAGTGGAGCCAGATTGAGTATGTAAGCGAGCTGAAACAAGAGCAGGATGGCAATTACTATGGGACCATTGTCGGAAACCAGACGTTCACGGGCTACGGAGAAAAAAACCAGAATATCCTTTACAGCGACATCACAAAAAAGAGCGTTCGCGTGAAGCTCGAAACATATCAAAAAGAGATTGACGGGCAAAGCAAAACCAATTGGACGGTGCTGCTCGGGAATATTGGCGTTGTGGCTGACGAATAGTAATTCTATTATTTCAATGAAAAAGGTCTTGCTGCTGTTGTTGCTATTTATAGTGGTTTGGGAGATGAAGGCGTCGCCTCAAGCCCTGCGTATTATTGGCCAGGCCAGTGATGTGCGCTCCGGGGCAAGCGTGTCGGGTGTATCCTTTTACATTGAGAAAGATAACCGGCGCACATTGCTGTCGTCCACAGATGAGCAAGGACATTTCAAGCTCGATCTGCTTTCGGACGCGGCAAAGATCACGATAGAAAAAAAGGGTTATCGGCTGATCAGCACAGGTATAACAACCTATAAGAACGCGGGAAAAAGGATTGATTTTTTTGTGAAAATACCATTAATACCACTGGATGCACAGGCAAACGATACGCCCTACATGCAGAGCCAGCAAACGCAGTACACGGTTGAAAATGAGCAAAAGAAGAAGACTACCATCGTGCGAAAATTTTTTGTGTCCGACGCCGTAAATGGCTCTGCGGTTAGGAATGGAACATTGTGTTTCGAGTTTACAAGAAATGCCAGGAAGGAATGCAAAGAACTTCATGAGGAGATGACTATGTCCTTTGGCGAATCCGACATTGTGGGATTTACGGTTTCTGCCGAAGGATACCAGGAATATACGGGTAACCTTATCCTCGATAAGATGGATGAAAAACCAGGCAAATACGACATTAAGCTTACGCCGGAAATCACCATGCTTTCCCTGAACGTCAGCGGAAACCCATCGGTGGCATCGTGTAAACTCACAGCGGATTCGGGCGGCGAGATAGTACTGCCT
The DNA here is from genome assembly GCF_021502625.1 of Dyadobacter sp. CY351. Taxonomy (NCBI): domain Bacteria; kingdom Pseudomonadati; phylum Bacteroidota; class Cytophagia; order Cytophagales; family Spirosomataceae; genus Dyadobacter; species Dyadobacter sp. CY351. The sequence goes on from NZ_JAKFFU010000006.1 coordinate 107,273, forward strand.
GCTTTGGATAAAATGGCCTATGCTGCCTTGGTGCGGGCGGGAAACTATCGCCTTACGGTATTTGACAGGAAAATGGCACTGATACATTCTGAGAAAGTTTTCGTGACAAAAGGACTGAATTTCATGGGCTTAGTCGTGGGGAATAAGCCAATCCCTGTTCGGGAAATGCCGGTAGCAAAAGCAGAAACCGGACCTGTAAAAGCAGAAGGGCTGGATTCTCTGGAAACGCTTACGATATATTTTAATCAAAGCGATTATACATTCAAACCGGATGAAAAGGCAAAGCTCGATGCACTCGCAGAATGGCTGAAAAAAAATAATGACAAGAAAGTGCGGGTGGTGGGACATACCGATAATGTCGGCAGCACTAAGCTAAACATTACGCTTTCGGAGTTCCGGGCCAAAGTAATCCGGCATTACCTGTTGTCCAGGAAGGTGAGTGAGAAGCAAATTTTGTGGGCAGGGGTGGGAGGGAAATATCCAGCCAGAAAAAATGATACGGAAGAAAACAAACGATTGAATAGGAGAGTGGAAGTTTCCATGCTCCCATAACCCAAGACCAGCATCATTAAATGATACAGCTTATGCGATTGATTTTTACCACCTGTTTTTGTTTCGCCATCCAAGCTCTGATATTCGCTCAGACCCCTGAGCTTACACCGGCCGATATCAAAGAGATCCGGGCAGAGGCCAGAAAAGTCGTAGAAGTACAGCTTAACGATCTGCTGAACACCGTTGCCTTGGACAACATTACGGAGAGTAACAAACAGCTTTTGATATACGACAGCTATCTGCCCAGTCAGAACCAGGTTTTTTATGGGGATAAGGCCATGGTGGAAGATGATGTAAATCCGGACAACACGGTCAAGAAATCGGGTCCGGACCTGCCGATCCGTAAGTATCTTGACGATCTTAAATTGTACTATAACAAAAGCCCTAAATACAGTATCAAAATTTCGGAGGTTTCGGTAGGGCAGGTGCAGCAAAAAGAATACCCCTATGTTCAGGTAACTTTTAAAACACACTTCACCAACACACACCGGCAAAAGACAACCAAATATGAAAACGTATATAGAGTAGCGGAGCTGCGGGCTGACAAGCCGGACAAACAATGGATCGTACTGATAACCCGCATCGGTTATTATCAGCCCTCTGCAAATACAACAGCGGCCGTACCGGCTGCGACAGCCCCTGCGCCCGTTGTTGCCTCAGCACCTATCGCAGTAAAAAAGCCGGAGGAAATAAAGAAACCGGAGGAAACCAAAAAGCCTGAGGAACCTAAAAACACGGTTTCTGCTGTCCCGGAAAAGGCTCCCGTTATGGCAGTTGCAAACAAAGAACAGGACAATACACCCAAAAAAGAAGCACCGGCAAAAAGCACGGTAAAGGAAGAGATTCCCGTAGCAGAATTGAAAAAACCGGAGGTTTCGGAGAAGAAAGAAGCGCCAAAAGCAGAGCCTAAAAAGGAAGCTCCGGCGACTGTAAAACCGGCCGAAAAATCTCCCGAAATGGTTCCTGCCACGCCCAAAGACAGGCGAATCGCGACTTTGAATGCAGAACTGGTCTCTTTGCAGAAAAAGGCCGCGCAATATAGAACGAAAAGTACGCTGATCAGGGCAGGTGCAGGCATTGCAGTAGTTGCATCCATAGCAACCGGCGTTATCTTATATGGTGCTTACAATGATTATAAGTCCGAGATAGACAAAAATAACGCCGCTTTTGATAAGTGGTATGACACCGAGGTCGGGGGCGTTAGAAATGGCGACAGATTCAATTCCCGTGCAAGCTATCACGCCAAACCCAACAGCCTTATTTCTTTTGCCAGTCCGGGGGTTTTTGTGGCGGGTGCCGGTATCATTGCAGGTGGCGTGCTCTGGTTTGTGGGCAGCAAAAGTGCCAAGGAAGCCAGGCGTTACAATAAATTACTCGAGCAAAAAAGAAAGCAGATCGTCGTCTCCCCTCAGTGGAATGGTGCCCAACGATATGCCGGGGTTCATTTGAAATACCAGTTCTGATTGACTCTCTAAACCCGACGGAAAAATGATTTCCAAAATAGCATTCATAATCATGGCATTCGTAGCGGTTGGCTGCTCCATGCAGGAGCCCGGAGCCCCGCAGGCCGATTTCGAAACGTCAATCGCAGACTGTCAGGCACCGTGTAGTGTTGAATTCAAGGATTTGTCAACTAATAAAGGTGTTTACAATTGGAAATACGACTGGTCTTTTAAGGATAGCACAAGCTTTTCCTTGGAGCAGAATCCAGTCCTTAATTTTTCCAAAGCAGGTAAATACCAGGTTGTTTTGACGATCAGTAATGCAAAATATGGCAGCGACACCGCGGAGAAGACAGTTACGATTACGGCACCCATTGCTCCGGAAGCAGAATTTCTTGTTACCGGGAACAATTGTCAGGCACCGTGCGAGGTCGGTTTCACCAATCTTTCTAAGAATGCACAAACATTCAAGTGGGAGTTCGGCGATAGCAGCGCTGTGAAGACAGAACAATCTCCCAAGCACACATTCAACAAAGCAGGCATATATAAAGTCATATTAACCGCCTTCAATGAAACGGTAAGCGACACGGCTGCGAAAGTCGTGACCATTATCGCAGCATCCAAAGTACTCGAAGCCGATTTCGATATTGTTGCAAAAGATACAACCCGCCCCGATTCAGCTGTTTATTCATTCGTCAACAAATCCAAGAATGCAACCAGCTATTTGTGGGATTTCGGAGATAAAAGCCAGGTCAAGGCCGACTCACCGACACACGCATTTCCACGCACTACCAAAGATGTTACCTATAACATCTCTCTTTCCGCCATTTCGGGAAGTGAAATGAAGAAAAAAACAAGAGCCCTCATCATCAAAAAGAAATAGCAACCCGAACCTATGAGAAGAATTTTAATTCAGTTGTTGTTACTGGCAATCGTTTTCGGCTGCCATCAGGAGCTGCCCCCGCAGCCGGTTGCTAAGTTTACTTTTACAAATGGTGGCTGTACAGCGCCTTGTTCGGTCACATTTACAAGTGATTCGGAAAATGCGACAAGCCTAGAATGGGACTTCAATGACCGGTCAGAAATTCAGAGTGGTAAGACCGTGACACATGAGTTTGTCGATGGAAAAAATTACTACGTAAAGCTTATCGCAAAAAGTGCGGATGGCGGAAGTCATGGTGAAACACAGACGGTAGTAATAGAAGCAAAACCAGCTGCTCCCCCGGTTGCGGACTTTGATATGACCCCTAAAAATGGAGGTGTAGCACCACTTAAAGTTAGTTTTGATAATCAGTCTAAGAATGCAGCAACCTATAAATGGCGATTTGGCGATAAGTATGCCTCACCAGCAGATCCAGATTCTAGCACTATACAGAGCCCTTCACATACTTATTCCGTTCCAGGCACCTACACAGTAACATTAACTGCATATAATGCAGAAGGCAAGCCGCACCAAAAAACAAAAACGTTCGAAGTAAAAGCGGAAGGCCCGACGGCGAGTTTCACCATGGACAAAACGGAATGCGAGGCGCCATGTGAGGTAACATTTACAAACACTTCAACAAAGGCTGATTCTTACAAATGGGATTTTAGTGACGGTAGCACAAGCATTGAAAAATCACCTAAACACACATTTAACACACCAGGAACATATGTGATTGTGTTGACAGCCAAAGGTCCAGGAGGTGAAGACCCAGAAACAAAAACCTTGACTGTAAAAGCGAAATTGTCAAATGCCATTGCAATAAAGGGTACGTATAATTATCCAACGCATATGCTTTCCGATGCCGTGGGAAATATTTACGTCTGCGGCGCAATGACCGGGACAGCGGATTTTGGGAATGGGAAAGTGCTTTCAACCGGATATTCAAACGGTAACTTAGATTTCTTCATAGCAAAATATAATACTGTGGGTGAATGCCTATGGGCTTACTCAGACGGAAGCAGCAGTGACGACATCGCCAACGGGATTGGGTTTGATGATTCAGGCAACGTTTATCTTACAGGGTCTCTGAATGGTATACCCAGAAAATCACAGGGTTTTAGAGGTGGTTTTGTCGCTAAACTAACCAGAGATGGTAGCGTAACTTGGTTTCAATCATTTGGCGGGCCTGGTAATATCAGTGCTGAGGGAAAAAGTGTAGGATTTTATCAAACAACGGATGGACCCCGAATATATATGGCTGGCACCATTAAAGGAGTGACTGGCGATAAGGATATTCTCTTCGGAAACAGGTCATATGCGGCGGATGATCAAGATGTCGTATTGGTGTTTTTGGATGCAGATAACGGGAGCTTTGGTACACCATTGATCGTGGGCGGACCGAATGCTCAATTTGTTTCAGCAATGGTAATTGACAATGAAGGAAGTGCCTATATTACTGGCACTTTTGATGGTGCAATGTCGTTTTCCGGCAGGCAGAGTAGGCTCAGTGGGAGTGGTCGTCTGGACGCTTTTGTAGCCAAATGGAATTTGGCTAGGGGCGACTGGGAATGGGCGATTGACTATGGTTTTAGAGAAGACGACTATGGTTATGATATTGCAATAAACCAGCAAAAAGAGTTGTGTTTTGCCATGACTGAAACTAGTTCTGGAGACCCGGCACTGCACTATGCTAAGATTAACGCTAACGGTCAATATGAGCTTAATGGCAGTTCCTTCGGTCTCGATGGATGGCAGGTTCCTGGTGGAATTACAATAACACCGGCAGGACAGGTAGTTTTAGCTTCATCATTTACAGGCAAGGGCACACTACGAGGTGCTACATTTGACTCGCGTGGAAATTCTGACGTATTAATTGCTGAACTAAAAGTTGAAGATCCATATGTGGGCAAGCTATATGCACACGGAGGTGGCGCAGGTGAAGATCGTTCAATCCGAGTCTGTCTTGCTCCTGATGGCACAGTCTACAACACCGGTTGGTTTACCGGAACAGCTACATTCAATAATACCGAGTTAGTGGGTGCCAGTGCTTCCCGCAATACTTACATCGTTAAATACAAATACTAAAACATGACTTCTCATGGGAAAACCAGCTGCAAGAATAGGTGATATGCACGTCTGTCCGATGGTTACTGGCCTCGTACCTCACGTTGGCGGTCCGGTCGTTGGCCCTGGTGTCCCAACGGTTTTAATCGGCGGAATGCCTGCTGCGGTTTCGGGTGATATGTGCGTGTGTACCGGTCCGCCAGATACGATTGTACTGGGTTCTACGGGTGTTTTTATTGGTGGAAAACCGGCAGCGCGGATGGGTGATATGTGTGCGCATGGCGGGGCTATTGTGGTTGGTTTGCCTACGGTTTTGATTGGGGAGACGTTTGCGGGGAGTGCTGCTGCGGGAGCTCCGCCTGAGGCTTTGGCTGCGGTGTTGAAGAATGCGCCGGGTAATATCATTAGGGCAGTTAATCAGGCGGTCACGATGAAGAAGGCTGCGAATAACGGGGCGCCGTTTTGTGAGAAGTGCGAGGCCGCGAAGATTGGATAGCAATTTACAATTTTAATAGATACAACTATGCTCATAAGAAGTGATCAGATTCACATATTAGCGGCGAGCATAGAATGGTCATTTACGGTTCGCTGTACCGAATTTTTGAAACGAAGATTTCCGGATTGGGCGAAGGGGCAGACTTCGAAAGAATTAACCCTGTTTGTCAGTGAAATCATTTCTTTCGGAAAAAAATATGAAATAAGGTCCCAACGGAGTCTGCAGAATCTGATGTTTTTAGAAGTCAAATATAGTTTTTTGTCCGACGAAAAGCTTGTAGGCGCCATCGCTCAGATATTATCCTATCCGGACAGGCCCGACGATTTAAAACTGAACTATTTACATAAGCAAATAATCCACATCCACTCAATAAAATGAACCGACCTTCCCAGGAAGATGCTCTTTGTTATCCGATAAAAGAAGCATCCAAGCTTCAGGCATTGGTTGAAAAGGATAATATTGATGCAGAATATGATATCGTGGATGCACTCTGTGATGGTGTTAGCGAGGCTTGCCCGTTTCGGGAAGATCCTCAAATGCAAACTGACATTCAGTGCAATTTTGATAGTATCCTCATAACAAAAGCAGGGAGAAAATTTGATTACGAATGGAATGTCCAAAGTGGTGTTAAAGCGGACGTAAATGGAGATACCGACACCTATATTGAGGTTGTTGCAGGTGACTCTAAGGAAGCGGAAATTGTATTGAGAAAGAAGGGTTTGGTTGGGCCTTGCGAAGGAGGTAAAAACCACAAAGGGAAATCATGGGATATTGAGACTTTTAATAGTGTACCTGATGACGAATGTAGACTCATGGTGCTTGCGCGACAAACTAAATACAACGAGGTTGCGCATTTTCTCCCATATAAGCTGCAACCTAGCAGTTATACGGTAAGGGCAAACTCGTGCCATTCAAAACACGAGTTATCTATTAAATGCTATTCTGATGCAGAATTGACGGTTTCGGGTGCTTTTACACTATACAAAAGCAGCACTGAAAAAGACAGAATTTTCGGTGCCGAAAACGAAAAAAAGGTGCATCGTAATAAACGCGAATTGAATTTCGAAGTAAAACGAAATTCAGCTCAAGTATTGAAATTTAACGTTTTTGAAAAGGAAACAGTTACAAGAGAAAAGTTTGCCCGAAATGAAAACGATGCGCCGGAAAGTACTATCCCTTTAAATGAGCAGATAAAAGGCCACGTAAGCGAAGAGGCGGCTGCAATTCTGGAACACATTAATATAATCAAAGAATATGACAAAATCCTGGATACCGGGATGCAGGTCTTTCAGTCATTATTTAAAGAATTCAATAAATGTTCGAGAATACCTCTTGCCTGGGAGGTTACATTTCTCAAGACTAATGTCAATGTATCCGCCAAATGGGTGGAAGTTCCGGAATCAAGACGGTGTAATTACGAAGTAGCCGGATCAATAGAATTTTCACCTCTGATATCGGTAAAGTTTGAGGCAGATTTTTCCAACACCTTATCTTATATTCCGTTTTTGGGCCCGTACCTTGGCTTAGCTGGTGGAGTATTAAAGGCCTTGAATGCCGGAGAAATAGCTCTAAAGTTGGAAGTGTTAGGAAGTATTGGCATGTCGTCGGATAGGTTCATACTAAACGATAGCCAGGTTCCCAGTAAACTGAATAATTCCCAAATTACGGTCAAAGCAATGGGAGAAGTTGGTGCTACCATTAGACTTTATGCAACTATTAAAATTTGGACCCCAGAGTTTTTTGGAATATCATGCGGAGGAGAAACACATATGGAACTAGGAGTGAAGGCTAAACTTACAGATACCGAAAGTGTATTAAGAGAATTGTCATCCTACTACGCCAAAACAATGAGCGAAGAACAGAAGACAGCCCTGGAAATGCAATTTTCCGCTCCAGAAAGTAAACAATGGTGGCTGGGCTTTTCAGATGGCAAACTAATGTTTAAGACGAAAATAGGGTTTACCGGATTGGCGATTTACACAAAAACACATGCTCAAGGGGGCTGTGCTACTACTATTACAGACGTCGAAGTGCCAGCGTCAATGCAGAAACAAGCTGTCAAGGATTACAAGATGGCAAAAGAAAATGCGCCGAAATCAGATTTTAGCAAGAAATGGGGCGGTGAAGAGGAAGAGATACTTTGCCTAAAAGGTGCAAGCCCTCTTATTTGGCAGCCTGAATTCAACTTTTTTGGTAATTCATAGCGTAATGGATACAGCTGCATTATATAGGATTGAGGCACTAGTGTATGGGTGTAAATACAGTTTAACACTGAACGATGTCCCATTTGCTTTGGACTTCACCGGTAGACCGCTAAACTCTGAGATTCCCGGCAATGAATTTGTATTTACCGGTATGAATATTCTTGGTGTTGAGCTTTTTCCGGTTGGTAGTGCGACAAGTTTGGAACACGGCGCTGAAGTGAGTATCAATATAAAACGATATACCTCCGAAAGTAACCCGGGAGAGGGTGTTTCCGTGTTCTCTTATAATAAAGAACCCGGCTCGATAAAGGAACTTCCCTTTTTTTCACATTTCTCAACAGTCGAGATGGCTGTCATTCATGGTCCGCCTATTTGGCTCAACAACGTAATTATTGATATTACGGCTGTTAATCAAATAAGGGTTGCGCTTGATGTTTTCTACCAAATATGGAATGCTTTCAGTAACCAGGAAACGGAGCGCATTATAGAACTCTGTCAATTGCGATTTCAACATTATGAAAAATGTTATAATTTACCACCCGGCAATAGAGAGGTGGTGATGCGAGAGAAATTGCTGGAAGTTTTTAATGACGATTTTACGCTAGTGAATTTTGATCTTTCCATATTCACGCCCCAGATTTTTGCCAGCGGCAAATTGATATCATTAAAAGATAAACAAGGGTATAGTTTCGTCATGTATTATAATTATTCGAACCGAACGCTCGTCGAATTTCCATTTTTTATTGGCTTTAATCAGGCCAAGGAGCTGGTTGTATTTTTATAATAATTTCCCCCCATGCCAACCCACCTCCTCCTAGACGCTGCCCGCATGGAAGATGCCATGGATCGGGCACGGGAACATAATCCGCTTCACGCTTCACTCTACCGGAACAGAGAAGGCCAGGATGAGATTCTTCCGTCTGTCGCTCCGTTTTTGTTTACATATCCACATACCGCCAATTTTGAGGAGTTTGTGATGACGGAAGGCTGGGGCAAGTCGTGGGGACTTTGGGCAGAAAGCAGTGCTAACTTTGAAGATTTATACAAACACTTCCGTCGCTTCCTGATGGTCCAAACAGAAGAAGGCCAAGAACTTTATTTCCGGTTTTATGATCCACGGGTCCTCCGCATTTTCCTGCCTACCTGCGATCAGGATCAGCTAGAAGAATTCTTTGGGCCGGTCAGTCAGTTCATTATGGAAGACGAGGATCCGGCTTTTTGCATCCTTTTTTCACTCTGGCAAGGGCAATTGTTTGTGGATCGCCAGGACGCTTCTTTATTGAAATATATTCTCAATGATGAGGTGAGCGGCTAAAACGTGCTCGCTCTTCTAACGATTGCAATAGTAAGTGTAGATGTTGTCGCCTGCAAACAGGTTGGATCTTGTCGGCAAACCTTCGGTGTTATACTCGCTGAAGGCGGTTGTTTCGTTGGCCTGCGTTTCGTCCGCCGATCCATATCTATATGTCACCTTGGTGTAACTGGTTACATTATGAACTGTAATCCCTTCCGGTGCCAGATAGGAAGGATGACCCAGAAACACACGCGAGAGCAGATCGATACTCTTTTGATTGTCGTACTTCCATTCTTCAACACAAGTCGTTTCGAAAGGCAAAGCTGGATCTCTGAAAATTTTTCTGGTCAGTTGCCCTTCATTGTCATACTCCAATTTTTGCTTTGCATTGTCTGTAAACTCAATCTCGGAAATCCGGTTATCTGCAATGATATATTTGGTGACCCGGTATGTTTTGGTAAAATTCTGGTGTTTAAGTGTGTACACTTCACCCGAATTATCGCTGCTTGGGATAACGGATAAGAGCAAGCCGGTTTCAGAGTAATTATAAACAGTGCCGTCAACAATGACTTTGGAAACATTGTAATTTGTATGATATTCAAACTGTAAGGCCAACTTACTGATCGTACTTCCCCCGGCCGGGTTGTTTCTGTCCTTGACAGTTGTTCGCAAAATCTCAGTGGACGAGAGCAGCCCGTCACTATTGTATTTATAAGAAAATATTCCGGAGCTGATCTCCACAACTAACTGGCTGTTGTTTCTCACGGACAGGCTATAATTTTGCCGGGTAATTAAGCCGTCTGCATAAGTGTAATCATTGACGATACGGGAGACCGGCGCGCCCGACATTTCGTTTTCTATTTCCGTGCTTCGAAGGGGGAAATCATTTGCGTCATAAGTGAAAAGAGCTTCGTACTTTCCGGTGATCGGGTGCTGCCTTGTGTGTTTGGCAAGTCTGCATTTAGCGTAGATCTGTACGGTTTTCTTTTTCATGCTGGTCAAATTTCCATTTCTGGTGACGAGGATGACGTTATATGCGCCTGCGCGCTTATAAGTGTGCTTTGGAGAAAGATCCGTAGACAAATTTCCATCTCCGAAGTTCCATAAATACGTGACTCCACTGACGGATTTGTTTGTAAATGTTACGTCGCAATTATAGGCGCAGTTCTCTCCTGAAAGGTCAAATTCTGCGGTAGGCTGCACCGACTGTGGTGCGGTTACATTTAACGTTTTTATTAATGTGTCGTTTGGTAGCCCGCTGGCTTTTGCAACTAACGTGATTGCGTAGCTACGTGGTTCAGAAAAGGTGCGGGATAATTTCTCATCACGCTGACGTGTTTCCAAGGGCGTATTATCCCCGAAAAACCATGTGTATGAGGTGGAATGAATGGATTTGTTGGTAACATACACCGTGCATGGGGCTGGGCATTCAAGGGCTGGATCAAGATCAAAAATGGCTTTGGGAAGCGGCCTGTCTGGCGCGTCTACTATTATACTTTTAGAAACCCCATTGGATCCGCCACCATTTTTAGCTATCAGTCTCACATTGAAATTACCACCAATCTTGAAATCATGCGTGATCTCGGCATCACCGCTGGTCACAATGGTAGAGGAGTCCCCAAAATCCCATTCATAGGAACTGGCATTCCGCGAAGTATTCTTAAAAGTCACAGGCACGCCAGCCTTTATCGTCCCCGTTGGCACTTCGAAATCTGCTTCCGGGAACTCGATTTCTTTATGACAAGAGAAAACAAGTGTTAAAAAAACCAATGAAATAAGTGCCTTTACCATTTGAGTAATTTTTTTCCTTACGCACAAAGTGTCTTCGAAAACCAGACTTTTGCTAATAAAGATAAAATTGCCCGCATGGAGCGGCAATACGTCATTTGACGTATTTTAGGTAGTGGATGTTCATACTAAGTTTTAGGAATGCCCTTTGCGGTATGGTTCGGAGGGGGGGAAGCGGCTACTGATCACTGCCAACAATGATCAGTAGCCTGCCAACTAGTAAGAACCCAGATAGCTCGATCCTGACTGACCGGTTAATGCAGCTCCCTTGATGACTTCTTTGGTTTTCCAGTTGATCACGTGCAATTTGCCCGCTTCGCCGGTTGGTGTCAGTGGAACATATACAAAATCTCCGCTCACCGCAATATTCTGATACTGGCCAAAATCCAACCCAGCTTCGTATTCGTTGCTGATTTTGGTTGCCGTTTTTGCATTCAGGTCAATTAACGCGATGTAACCGCCTTCTCCGGCAATGTTATACAAGATAATGCCGATTCCGTCCTTAATGTATCTCCAAGCCTGGATACGCGTGTCTTTAAGGCTCAAAGCAGCATCCAGGTCAAAATGATAGCCATTATCATAATCACTGTTGCTTTTATTGATGCGTAAAATGTCCTTTCCGCCCGTAGCTGTGGCCTGATAAATATTGCCATCATTTCCCACATACTGCGTCATGGTGCGGTAGGAGTGGTTGTTGGTTTTAGAAAGGGTGGAATAGATCAGTTTTGGGTTTTGTAAAGAAGGATAATCCACCACCAGCGTGGTTGTTCCAAGTGTGCGGTTAGCAGCATCGTTGGCCCACACCGGCTCACCGGCAGTGTTGTAAGACAATTTTTTCGGGTCAATTTTGCTTACGTTACAGCCGATGAATATCTTGGTTTTGTCATCATTCAAAACGGGAACATCAATGCGTCCCACTGCGTAGCCCTGTGCTTCCAGCTCAGCCGGGAAAGGGAAATCGAATTCGGTGGAGTTGGGTACTCTGGCTTCTTTCAGGTCAATGACAGCGATCCTTACTTTACCCCGGGTGTACTTGAAAACGTGGTTTGGCGCAGCGCCTTCCGTTATGGTCTTGCTTCCGGTTAAATGTACGCCGATCCCGATATCCTCAGCCGCTTTTGTCCAGCGGGGAGAAGTGCCTACGATATCCGACAAGTCCAGTTCGTTGCCTGTATCCTGGTAATCTTTGGCGCCTTTTACCAAATATTTGTTGAATACACCGCCATCTTCACCCGTATACTGAATGTTATAGAGCTCCGTTCCATCCTCAGAAGCTTGCACGCGGGCTGTGCGCGCAGAGCGGAGGCCAAAGCCGTTTTTGTATATATCAACTGAAAAGTTTGGGTCGATAGCCTGCGCATGCGTGATGGCGTAAGCCATTGTGCCGCCGTTACCTGCTGTTCCCTCAGCATCAGGGATCGATGCAGTCAATGAGATAAATTCCCTTTCGCTCACAGGCGTTTGGCCACCACCGTCAGGATCGGTCACATCATCTTTGCAACCGGCAAACGTCATTGCCAAACCCAGGATCACCGCGCTTATCAGATTCTTTTTCATCTTAAATTAATTATTATAAAAATTTACTAATTGTGTAATTCAACTTAACTGAGATACTCCTGCCAGGCTTTTGCACACCGAAGTTGTCATACATCTCTGCATTCAGCATGTTTTTGAGATCGAAGCTGGCGACCATCTTACCATTCGGGAACCGGTAGCTGGCTCCGAAATCGTGATAGAACTGGGTAGGCGTGGTAAACCATTCAGATTCCATCCATACGGTCCCGAAAGCGCCGACAAAGCCTGTATTGTAATAAAAATTGAGAATCGAATTTTTCTGGAACTTGTCATTAAGCCGATACTGAACGCTGCCATTCATGGTAAAAAACGGCTCGTTGGGAAGCTGCAAATTGTACAGATCGTGCGGATTGCCCTTTTGGTCAAATTTCTGTTTGAATAAAGTGTTGAATTTGGAGAAGTTGAAGAGTGCATTCAGGCGGTTGTCATATACATAAATCACCTCTCCTTCAAAGCCCCTGGATTGCGTGCGTCCTAGGTTGATATATTTGGTAACCTGAATATCCGCATCGCTTTCCCGTCCCGGCACAATCGCATTTTCGACGGCCTGCTGGGTGATTTTATCAAAGCCATTCCGCCAGAATGCGCTCGCATAGAGCGTCAGTTTGTGTTTGCCGGCCTGGATAGGGCCGTGGCGGAAACCCAGATTGTAATTCACATTCTTTTCAGGGATCAGACCCGGATTTTCCAGAATGTTGTTTTCGGGATCGCCGTAAAGCTGGTTTTCGGTGGCTGTCACGTAGGCGTTTTGGGTGGAACCGATGATGTACATTTTGGAAAATACATTGTAGGAAACCGTAGCACCATATCCTTTGTTGTGGTTCACCGTTTTATTGCGCACCCTGTTGATGACATTTTCGCCGTCTTGTTCGATCAGTTCGGGCCGCGTTTGAATGGTTCGGTTGGAGGTATATTTTCCCAGCAGGTTCGTTTTGAGCTTGTCATTGAAGAACTGCGCTTCATAGTTTAAGGCAAGAATGTTGTTGACTACACTGCTTACAGTCACCATTTCCTTCCGCTCCGGATTCAGCAGGTCATTGTCATCCCTGTCGGTGGTTTCCAGCTTGTGATTAAGGGAAATTCTGTGACCCGGAAAAACAGTGTATCCCAGATTAGAGCGCATATTGGTGATCTGCCGGTTTACTTCCACAATGCTCTTGGCACCTTGCTGGCCCATTCCCGGAGTGGGCGGCACGGGAACAACTTCCCCGTTTCGGATGAGCATTCTGGGCTTTCCGTCCCAGTTGTAAACCTGGCCAACTGTATCCTGAACATATGTGCTCCTGTAACTGCGGACCGCATTCACATTCAGCGCCAATCCTTTGGCCAGGAAATTGTTCTTATTATAATTCAGGCTGACCACATGCGCCTGATATTCACCAAACCTGCCCACGTAAGGCCTTGCCATGGTGGTGCCGTGCGGGATTTCGCTGTAAGTGTCTGAAATATTGTAACCTATGAAAAACTGGTCCGCCCATTTCACATTCGTAAATCCGACTTCAAACCTGCCGCCGATTGACTTATAAGTATCATTGAATCTTTTGGCCCTGTAATACCGCTCCAATGTTCGGTCGGGATGCACAAATTTTGAAAACTTGCCCCAGGTGGTGTAGCTGTTGTCGGTGTAGGTGTAAAAGCCTGATGCCCTGGTGGTAAAACCTGTTTGCTTGTTGCGGTAAATTCCGGAAAGATCGGCCTGAAATGTGTTGAAAGATCCGTAGGCAACCGCAGCTGTAATGTTGTTTTGGGAAGCGTCTTTTTTCAAAACAACATTGATGGCCCCGCCTACATAATCGCCTGTCAAATGCGAGGGCAACACACCCTTGTAAACCTCAATGCGTTCGATCATTGCGGGTGGAATGTTGTTCAGATTGAAAGAAGACCCATAAGTTGAAATCTCAATGCCATCCAGGAAAATCCCAACCGCACTGCCTGACATGCCATTCAGGTTATACTCCACCCGTGATCCGATCCCACCGTTTTGACGGACGCGGACGCCTACGGCCCGGTCCAGCAGTTCATTGGTGGTTAAGTTGCGGAGCGAAGCTTCTTTTGTTTCAATGATTGCGACTGCAAATCCCTGCGTTTCAAGCTGTTTCTTTTCCGTTTTCTGAACAATCTGCACTTCGTTGAGATCCTGGGCGGTTTTAGCTACAACCGCGTTAAACTCGTGCGTGGGTTTGTGAACGTGTATCCTGGAAGTTTTAGATTTGATTTCAACAGACGTAATCATAATTTCCTGATGGCCGTAGGGCACATCTTTCAATGTGTAGGTGCCATCGGTTTCAGAGAAAGTGGCGATGCTGGTCCCATTAACCCTTATGGTTACAAAGCTGACCACCGAACCCTTATCGTCGCTGATTTTTCCTTTGATTACTGCCGTTTTCAGGGCAGATGTCTGTGCAAAAGTATGAAGATGAAAAAGGGTAACAATTGCTGTAATGAGTAGAGAAGGCTTCAATAACATTCGATGATTTTTCTTAATTAAATGCCCTTACAGTTGCCACTGCCGGGTTTTCAAGAATAGGTGTGAGGCAAGTCTTATTTAGACTAAGTCTAGTGAGTGCAAATATAGGCCCCGATATTTTGAATAGCAAGACAAAAAAGACAAATGTTACCTGGGGTAACAACAATTACGTGTCACTACAAAATGCCGTCAATCCCACAGGCCGCTTCTCAACTTCCATCATCCGTAGAATTTTATCTGTTAAGACCGAGATTTTAATGTTGAAAAAGATAGAAAAGCAGTGTTATTGACTATTGAATAGTGATAATATCTAAAAATATGGCAATGTGTAGAGATTAAATGCTTCTTACATAGCTTTGCGTAGATATTTAATCCTTTGCCGGATACAAAATATCGCAATCGTTCTTTACCATAACAACTGGAAACAGGTTTTCGACGAAGGTCGGATTAATAGGGAATCGTGTGGAATTCACGAGCTGTCGCGCAACTGTGAGTAGCCGCCGTAGAGGGCAGGTTACAAGTCAGGTTACTGACTGTTACCAATGTTAAGCAAAGCGCTTGTAACAATTTTTATTTAAACAAACGACAAAATGCTAACACAAAACCTTGGCTACCCGCGGATTGGTGGACAAAGACAACTCAAAAAAGCCTGTGAACAATTCTGGGCAGGTAAGATCGATCTGACTGAGCTTTACAATGTGGCTCAAAAGATCAAAGAAGAGAACTGGCAGACTCAGCTGGAAGCGGGCATCGACCTGATCCCTTGCAATGATTTCAGTTTCTATGACCAGACATTGGATACAAGCCTTTTACTGGGCGTCGTTCCGCAGCGTTATGAAGCTGTGCGCTCGCAGGCAACGGACAATGGAGAGCTGGATTTGTATTTTGCGATGGCGCGCGGATACCAAAAGAATGGTCTGGATATTACAGCCATGGAAATGACCAAATGGCTGGACACGAACTACCATTACATTGTGCCCGAATTCAAAGCCGATCAGCAATTCCGCATCAACAACGAAAATATTTTCAACGAATATAACCAAGCCAAAGCGCTGCTGGGAGCAAAAGCCAAGCCGGTCATCATCGGGCCGGTAAGCTATCTTTTGTTGGGTAAAGAAAAAGAGGCAGGATTCGAGCGCATTGAGCTTATCAGCAGCCTGGTTCCGGTTTACATTGAGATCATTAACCGTCTGGGCCAATCGGGTGCAACATGGTTTCAGCTCGACGAGCCTTGCCTGGCACTTGATCTTACCAAAAAGGAAAAGGAAGCATTTGAATTTGCCTACAAAACCATCGCCCAGCAGGTTAGCGGCGTAAAAATCTTGGTGGCTACCTATTTTGAAGCATTACTGGATAATACGGGCCTGGCCGTTGGCCTGCCGGTTGATGCATTGCATGTGGATCTGGTAAGGGCTCCCGAGCAGTTGGACGAAGTGCTTTCGCTTATTCCGGACCGCTTGATTTTATCCGTGGGCGTAGTGGACGGGCGTAACGTCTGGAAAAATGACTATGAAAAATCTTTGCAGCTGATCAATCTGGCCGTCGGTAAGTTGGGAGCAGATCGTGTTATCATTACACCGTCCTGCTCACTGCTGCACAGCCCGATCGATCTGGAACTGGAAACGGCCATTGATCCGGAAATCAAAAACTGGATGGCTTTCGCCAGGCAAAAACTGGTTGAGATTAATGCGCTAAGCCAGATTGCTGATGGGAATACTGAACTGTTAGCAGAAAATAAGGCAGCGATCGCAAGCAGAAGATCGTCACAAAAAGTGCATAAGCAGGCCGTGAAGGACCGGGTGGCCGCTATCACGGATGCAGATGCAACGCGCAGCACAGCTTTTCCGGTACGCCAGCAAATCCAGCGCGAGCGCTTCAACTTGCCTGCATTCCCGACAACGACCATTGGCTCGTTCCCGCAAACAGACGATATCCGCCAGCTGCGCGCCAGGTTCAAAAAAGGCGATCTGACGCTCGAAGCATATGAAAATGCAATTGAACAAGCTACGATAGAAGCAATCCGCTGGCAGGAAGAAATCGGGTTAGATGTGCTGGTGCACGGTGAATTTGAGCGCAACGACATGGTCGAATACTTCGGCGAGCAGCTTGATGGGTTTTTATTTACAAAAAATGGTTGGGTTCAAAGCTATGGAAGCCGGTGTGTAAAGCCGCCGGTTATCTATGGCGACATCAGCCGTCCTGCTGATATGACGGTGCGGTGGAGCACATTTGCCGCTGCCCAAACCGACAAACCCATGAAAGGCATGTTGACCGGCCCGGTTACCATTTTGCAATGGTCGTTTGTACGCGATGACCAGCCGCGTGAGCAGACCAGCAACCAAATTGCGCTGGCCATTCACGATGAAGTGCTGGCATTGGAAAAAGCCGGAATCGGCATTATCCAGATCGACGAGGCCGCTATCCGCGAGGGTTTGCCGCTCCGCAAAGCCAAGCGCCCGCATTACCTGGCATGGGCTGTACGAGGATTCCGCATCACCGCCAGCGGCGTTCAGGACCGGACGCAGATCCATACGCACATGTGTTACAGTGAATTTAATGATATCATTGAACACATTGCCGCGATGGATGCCGATGTGATCACCATTGAAACATCCCGCTCGCAGATGGAGTTGTTGCAGGCATTCGCGCATTTCGAATATCCAAACGAAATCGGGCCGGGCGTTTACGACATTCATTCTCCGCGCGTGCCAACCACAGAAGAAATGAGCTCGCTGCTGGCCAAAGCAGCAGATCTGTTGCCGGCACAAAATCTTTGGGTTAACCCGGATTGCGGCTTGAAAACGCGTAAATGGCCTGAAACAAAAGCTGCTCTGGAAAATATGGTAGCTGCTGCCAGACAGGCGCGGGAGCAAATTGCAATAGAAGTGTAAATCAAAATCAGGAAGGGCGGGCATTCCATTACGGGCATTCCATCATATATTTGAACAAAAAAATTAAAAAGCAGCAAGGAGCCGTATTCAAACTACCATTTATGTTTTTAGAAAAGATCAAATCCAGACAGTCAGGTGTAATGCTTTACGGCATCACTCCTCCAAAGGCAGGCACAACCCCTGAGCGGGTTGCAGAAATCGCAGATAAAACAATTGCCCGCCTTTCGTCCCTGGATATCGATGCACTCGTCGTATATGACGTACAAGATGAATCTGCCAGGACGAATCAGGAAAGGCCGTTCCCATTTATCAACGCAATGGATCCCCTTGATTTTGCCTCTGAACATCTGGGTAGTTTGAATGTCCCTAAAATCATTTACCGGCCCGCAGGTAAATTTACCCCCGCCGAACTTACCGATTGGCTGGAAAAATTGCATCAACAGACGTTTTATCCCGTTTTTGTAGGCGTTCCTGCGCCGGATTTTCAGGTGAAGACCAGTCTTTCGGAAGCCTACAAAATTTGGGAAAAGCACAAGGTTACATCCGTTATCGGAGCAGTGACCATTCCGGAAAGACATCATGTATTAAAGGATGAGGATGTAAGGATACTCGACAAGATGAGCAGCGGCGTTTCTTATTTCATATCCCAATGTGTCTTCGATCTGGATTATGCAAAGCAGCTTATCGCGGACCTTTCGGCCAGCTGCAAAAGCAAGCAGACAGACCCGCCAACGATCATATTTACAATCACAGCCTGCGGATCTGCCAAAACGCTCGATTTTATGGAGTGGCTGGGCATTCACTTGCCTGCCCAGGTAAAGGAAGATCTCCGTCAGGCAGACGATATGCTTGAAAGATCCGTGGAAATATGCCTTGAAATCGCCTCAGAGCTTACCGCGTTTTGCATAGAACATGCAATCCCCTTTGGCTTCAATATAGAAAGTGTCGCCATCCGTAAAGCGGAGATCGAAGCTTCTATTGATATGGCATCTGCAATAAATCAACTACTTAGGGATGCAGGATTAAGGAATTGAAAACGGTAAACAATTTTGCCGTTTTCATTCACCTGCTAAGAAGTTTTCGGTAGAGTAACCGTGCCCCACCATAAGCTGCATACGTCTCTTATGCTGGAAAATGATTGGAAAGCTTTTCCCGTTTTACAAGATAGGCATTGGCAAGCCCCGCGTAACTTTCGCTTATGTCTCTGGGATGATCCGAATGGCTCAGGATAATGACAGGCACGGGGGGAAGGTTGCGGCTGGCAATGAAATTCCTGATTTGGGCCAAAAGGCTCAGGCCCTGGTCGCGGTTAGGGAGGTATAAATCCAGCAGTATCATCTCAACGGGCGGATTCAAAGCCGCATATCCATTTTCCAGAAAATCGATGGTGCTGTCCTGGCTGCTTCGGTGAATCACTTTAATATCGGGCATGCCCGTCTTCAAGGCAGCCCGCATCATCTGCCAGTGATCCTGGTTATCCTCAATGACCAAAATGGTTTTGTTACTGAAATTTTTAGCCACCACCTGTCCTTCAAATTCGGGATAGCTGTCCAGAAAACAAATGCTGACGGACTGGGCTATTTCAATATATCCCTGAAAAACAACCGGTTTTACAATGTATGCATTCACTCCCTGATCGTAGCAAAGCCTGATCAGCTCCGCATTGGAGCTGGTGGAAACGATGATCACCGGGATATGCTTGCATAGTGGGTCGCTCTTTATCCTTTTCAAAGCTTCCAGCCCCGTGAGCCGCGGCATATTCATATCCATTAATATCAATGCGGGCTGTTCGGGCAAGTTGTTGGCAAGTGCATCCAGCAGCAACTGGCCGTCAACGAACTCTTGTACTTCTATGTCTTGGATTACGTTTTCCAGCGCTTCCCGCAGAAGCATCCGGTCATCGGAGTCATCATCGACAATATATACGGTTTTCTTAGCCAGCATCATCTTAATACGTTATCGATATCCTGCAATCCCCATGGCAGAAGATATCGTCAGGGCCCTCGTTTTGCCTTTTAGAGGTGTAATTTGGGCCAAATTACGCACTAAAATGGCAACAAAAAACCAAAACCCGGTCTGACAGGGCTTTCCCAATACAGACCGGGCTCATTAAATGCCACTTGCGAAAACAAAGAAACGATCCGCCTGCGGCCGGTTATATTCAAATCACCTGCTTTTGCCGAAGAACTTTTGCTTGGGACTATCTTTTTTGATGAAGCCTTTTACCGCCTCGGCCAGCTCGATCGGATAGTCAGATTCTATGATCGAGGCGCCATCTTTTGCAATGGAAATGTAGGCGGCTTTGCGCTCCTCGGCAGTTTTAAGTTTGTCGTAGGAAGAGGCTGCTGAAATCATCGCCATTGCGCCGGCTTTGTTGAGCAAACTGTAAAGCTCCTGGTTATCGGGCTTGACGGTCGGGCCAATGTAGGCGATCAGTTGGGTGAAGGGGATGCCAGCTTTCTGATAACTTTCAAATTCTGCTTTGGTTTTGATAAATGCAGAAAATGTACTGTTAGGGTTGTTTTTCAGATAAAACGCAGCCTCTTCGGGCTTATGGACGGTCATCATGACGAATGCATCAGCTTTGTGTTTGCGGATCAGTGCAGCAGTCATTTCCAGGGGCACATCCTTGTGGTCCAGGTTCAGGATTGTTTTTCCGCGGCCCCATTCGATCACTTCACTTAATGTCGGGATCGGAAAATCGGTCACATTACCTTCGGCATCTTTCAGCCTGAATTGTTTGAGCTCGGCGTAAGTGTAATCTGAGAGTTTGCCCTTTCCCGTCGTAGTCCGGTCCAGGGTGGCGTCGTGCATGAGCACCATGACGCTGTCTTTGGTAAGCCGCGGATCGATCTCGAAAAATGCAGGCGTATGTTTTAATGTATTTTCAAAAGTCGCAATCGAATTTTCGGGAAAACCTTTCACCATTCCGCCGCGATGGCCTGCAACTAGCAGCACATCATTTCCGGTGTATTTAAAAAACGCGTGCAGGTCTTTGGCACTTTTCAATTTAAGCACGTTCATTTGGTCCTGACCATTCACCGCACTTATTGCTCCAAGAAGAAGCAAGCCGGTTACAGCGGAAAATAAAGAAGACTTTTTCATAAAAATGGGTTTAGTAGACTATCGGGTAAAACAACGTTGTGAATGTAATGCCGTTTCCTGAGTTCCTATATTAAATTTTGGTAACCTTTCCTTTCAGTCACGGTGAATAGTTATCCGTAGAGGGTTTTGGAACCGATTGGCAAAGTTTTAATACAGAAACCCGTATTACGAATTGATTTATTCATTACAAAACTTCATTAACATGTCTGAAACAACCAAAGCATCGCTTCAAAATCCACTCACCAAATATCCAAAGCCACCCTTTAACAAGCAGCCCCAGCAAGTGCCGGGCCTGGCTTCCAAAATGGACCCCAAGCCTGACCACGGCGAAAATAGCTATAAAGGATCCGGACGCCTCGCGGGCAGAAAGGCCCTGATCACAGGCGGCGATTCCGGGATCGGGCGTGCAGCAGCGATCGCTTACGCGCGTGAAGGAGCTGACGTGGCCATTAATTATTTGCCCCAGGAGCAATCTGATGCAGACGAAGTGATCGCACTCATTGAAGCCGAGGGCAGGAAAGGATATGCCATTCCGGGTGATATAACCCAGGAATCCTTTTGCCAGGAGCTTGTAGCGCAGGCGGTTCAGCAATTGGGAGGCCTGGATATCCTGGTTAATAATGCCGGCCATCAGCAGGCGGTGGATTCCTTGCTAGACCTTACATCCGAAGGATTTGATGCTACGATCAAAACGAACATTTACGCGCCATTCTGGATTACGAAGGCTGCATTGCCGCATCTGGCAGAAGGTTCCGTGATCATTGCTACTTCATCTGTCCAGGCTTATGATCCGTCCGAAAATCTGTTTGATTATGCCCAGACCAAGGCAGCCAATGTGGCTTACGTAAAGTCTCTGGCCAAGCAGCTCGGCCCTAAGGGAATCCGGGTAAATGGTGTTGCGCCGGGACCCGTATGGACTCCGTTGCAGGTGAGCGGCGGGCAGCCACAGGATAAGATCGTGGAATTTGGGGAAGCTACACCCCTGGGAAGACCAGGCCAGCCAGCCGAGCTCGCATCCATTTTCGTACAGCTCGCAGATGCAGAAGCCAGCTATGCAACCGGACAAATTTACGGAGCCGCAGGTGGTGGCGGGCATCCATAATGCGTAGCTTTGCGCAGAGTGTAGAAAAACCGCAATAAAAAACGAATGGAAACGAATAAGGACTTTAAGTCGATTGAGAATATTGAATTGGTTTTTCTGAAACCGGAAGACTACGAGGAGATCAAAGAAATGATGATAGAAACCTATTCCAGTATGCCTAACGCATACTGGAAAGAACATCACATTAAAACGTTGATCACCATTTTCCACGAAGGCCAGGTAGGCATCAGGGTAGATAACGAGCTGGCCGGATGTGCGTTATCGATCATTGTAGACTATGATAAAGTTGACTCTAAACATACGTATAGGGAAATAACAGGAAATTATAGTTTCAAGACACATACCAATAAAGGCGATGTTTTGTACGGTATCGATGTGTTCATCCGCCCCAAGTATCGTGGCCTGCGGCTTGGAAGACGATTATATGATTACAGAAAAGAACTTTGCGAGAAATTAAATCTGAAAGGGATCGTATTCGGCGGCCGGATCCCGAACTACCACCAATATTCCGACACGGTCTCTCCCAAAGAATACATTGAAAAGGTAAGAAACAAGGACATTCACGATCCTGTTTTGAATTTCCAGCTGTCCAACGACTTTCACCCGGCCAGGATATTACAAGGATATCTGGAAGGCGACAAGGATTCCAATGAGTACGCCGTGCTGCTCGAATGGGATAATGTCTATTATGAAAAAAGCTCCGACCAAGCTGCATTTACAAAGTCGATTATCCGGTTAGGATTGATACAATGGCAAATGCGCTTGTATAGCGACTTTGATGAGCTGATGCAGCAGGTTGAATATTTCGTGGATGCAGTATCAGGTTACCGATGTGATTTTGCGCTGTTTCCTGAGTTCTTTAATGCGCCTTTGATGTCTGATTACAATCACCTTTCAGAACCGGACGCAATTAGGAAGCTGGCCGAATACACGGAGAAAATCGTTTCCCGGTTCTCTGAGCTGGCCATTTCCTATAACATCAACATCATAACCGGAAGCATGCCGGAAGTCGTTGACAACAGCCTTTATAATGTGGGTTATTTATGCAAAAGGGATGGCGGCATCGAGCGCTTCGAGAAGTTGCATGTCACCCCGGATGAAGCCAAGGTATGGGGAATGCAAGGTGGAAACACTATCAAAACATTCAATACCGACTGCGGTAAGATCGGGATCCTGATTTGCTATGACGTCGAATTCCCGGAATTGAGCCGCATCCTGGCTGATGAAGGAATGAACATTTTGTTTGTACCATTCCTGACCGATACCCAGAACGGATATTCCAGGGTGAGAAACTGTGCGCAGGCAAGGGCCATCGAAAATGAGTGCTATGTTGCCATTGCAGGCAGCGTGGGCAACTTGCCCAAGGTCCATAACATGGACATTCAATATGCCCAATCCATGGTCTTTACGCCCTGCGATTTTTCTTTTCCTACCAATGGCATAAAAGCCGAAGCAACGCCCAATACCGAAATGATCCTGATCGCCGATGTCGATATCGATATGTTGAGGGAATTAAATCAATTCGGAAGTGTGCGGAATTTGAAGGACAGAAGATCAGATATTTATACGCTCGTTCGGAACCATGAAAGCCAGAAAAATAGTCTGGCTGCACCAAATCCCACAGAACCCATTTAACGCTATTGTAATTAATTGCCGCATGAAAACTGAGAAACAGAAAATGCTCGATGGCGAGCTCTACGTCGCTTTGGACCCGGAACTGACGCAGGAGCGCACCCAGACACGCTTGTTGCTGCTGGAATTGAATGCCGGTCGGGAAGATGAGCCGGAGAAAAGGGCTGCTATTTTAAAGCAATTAATTCCGAACGCCAGCGCTAACCTTTGGCTGCAACCACCGTTTTATTGCGACTATGGAAGCAACATTATCGTTGGCGACAGTGTTTTCTTCAACTTCAATTGTGTCGTGCTCGATGTTACTTACGTGCGCATTGGAAGCCGTACGCTGTTTGGGCCTAACGTTCAGATTTACACCGCGACGCATCCCATTGATCATGTTACCAGGGCATCCGGGGTCGAATCGGCCAAGCCTATTACGATTGGAGAGGATGTATGGATCGGGGGCAGCGCTGTTATCAATCCTGGTGTAACGATTGGCGACCGGACCATTATCGGTGCTGGCAGCGTGGTGACCAAGGACATTCCCGCCGACGTATTTGCGGCCGGCAATCCCTGCCGCGTTATACGGTCGCTTGCTGTAAACGACTCCCGGGACACAGATTAGAATGGCGACTTCCTGAATGATACTGCCCCGTTTTGATCCTTTGTATAAACCGCATAACAGTTGTCATTATACTGAGGATCAAAACCAGGGTTAGTTGCGGCAAGAGTTTTCGGAAATGGTTTGGATGCATCAAAAAAGTAGACCGTAGTGGTGCCATATTTCGTGTAAGGCATCATATCGCCATATTTTTGCATTTCATCAAAAACGGGCTCTTCTACCGATGCAGCATAAATCCTGATAATAGGGCCCTGGTTGTTTTCATTCCGGAATGTGGCCACTTCCTTAAAATTCCCTTTGAGATCATCCACAGTCGGCTGTGAGGTCGAATCGTAGATAATGTAACCGATCACAGCAATGATTAATATGAGAAAAATGTATTTTTTGTTTTGAATCATGATCGGTTATTAAATAATAAAAGCCTGCAAATTACGAGAAACGGTTGCGCGCGTCGTAGGCAAGGCCAAGTCCTACACTGGAAAGCTTGTTTTCTTCGGACCATTCCGCTGCCGGAAAAAGCTGCCTGAAATGTTGCTGGATCAGCGGGATTTCGGTTGAGCCGCCCGTCATAATAACAAGCCCGATACTTTCCGGCGTAACCCCGGCAGCTTGCAGGCATTCCCTGGCCGACTGCACAATGCGCTCCGTTTTTGTAATGATAGCGGCGTCAAAATCTTTTCTGGCAACGTCAATGCGCAAGTCCTGATCAATAAAACCCAGTGTAGCAGCAAAGCTTTCACTGCTGGCAAGGCCAATCTTAATTTTTTCCGTTTCAGCCAGTACGGCGTGTCCTGTTTCTTGTTCGAGCACATTGATGAGCCTTCCATAACGCACCGGATCGTGTGTCTCACGCAGCAGCTGTTTAGCCTGAAATAAAATTCTGTTGGTATATAAAAAATTCACTTTGCTCCATTCAGACAGGTCAAAGTAATGATAGGAAGGCACTTCAAGATTCTTGGTGCCATACTTGGAGCGGAAACCCAGCTCGGGCATCATTTCGGCCAGGCTCAGGTCGCGGTCAAAATCATTTCCGCCAAGCCGGACGCCTGTGTTGGCCAGAATGTCCTCGTTTCTGTCATGCTTGGTGGCATTTTCCCGGGACAACCTGATAATGGTAAAATCCGAAGTTCCGCCGCCCAGATCCACCACCATAGCCAGTTTTTCTCCGCTAACCCTGGCTTCATGGGCAAATGCAGCCGCGATGGGCTCAAACTGGAACCCTACATGTTCAAAACCCAGGTTTTTAGCGATCTGTTTCAGCTCATTCTCTGCCCGCTGATCGGCAGCAGCATCATTATCAACGAAATGAACCGGCCGGCCCATCACCACATGCCGCAGTTCCGTTCCGCAATCGGCCTCGGCTTTGCGCTTCATCTGGTCGAGGAATGCAGCAATAATCTGGTCAAATTTCATCAGTTCGCCGTTGACCATCGTGCCCTGGCGCATGGCTGAACTGCCCAGAACGCGTTTGAGGCTGCGCATTAACCTGCCCGGCTGGCGGGTTAGGAATCGCTCGGTTGCTTCCCGGCCGAAGTACGCGTGATTGTCTTTTCTGGCAAAAAACATGGCGCTGGGAATGGTCTGGTTATCATTTTCAACCGGAACCAGAAAAACATCGTTTTGATTTGCCACTGCCAGGCTGGAATTGGAAGTGCCGAAATCAATACCGCAAAAAACAGAAGTATTCATCATTTGAAAAATTGGGCGCGCAATTTCCCATTATTTACCCGGCAATCCAAACGAAAACTCAGCTTTATGCACGCTTTGATTAGTCGCCGAGCATCTTACGAAGATATCTGGCAGCCTTGGTAAGTGATCCCAGCTTGTCGGATAATGTGCCGATCAATGCGCCGTCGGCTTGCTCGATGTCGTTCATGTTAATGCCCGATTCGAGTTGTTTTGGATAAATTAGCAGCAGGCTTTGCTCCTGGAAATAATTGGAGAAGTAACCGGGGAGTTTTTCCAATTGTGAAAGATAGGACGCTGACCCTTTTCTTGCCGAAACGATTACAAAGAAGTCGTCTATTTTCAGCTCGCGCGAAAAAATCAGGAAGTCGTCCCAGGCGCTGAAAAGGCTGAATTCCACCTCGACGGTCGTTGTTTTACGGGCCATAACGCTTTTAATTGCCTTAATAGTTTGTCCTGAGGCATAGAAATGAATCGGCATCGCATTGATCTTTGCCAGCGTAAGCAGCTTACCAAGCCAATGTAAAAATCCTGGCTCATTACTGCCCGCAGGCGGCACAGCAACCACAATCCGCGTGAGTGTATTAAATGGCTGGGCCGGCTTGTAAATATAGATCGTTTCGAAAACCCGCTTGACGATGTTTTCGACCTTGGGCCCAAGGAACGTTTTGTGATCCGTATTCTGATGTAAGCCAATGACCACATCCGTAATGTTCTGTTCCTTAATGGAGTAGGTGATTCCATTGCTGATGTTGGCATCATAGCGGGTCAGCGGAACGAGCATGTTTTCCGAAGAGCTGGCATGCTGAACTGCCTTATTGAGAATTCTCTTGCCGTGAGAAGCCGAATCGTTTTTCTGATCTTCATCCGTAACAATGTGCAAGCCATAGAGCGGGATCGAAACGCGTTTTGCTTTCAGCATAATCCCGAAATCAACCAGGTCGGCGATCATATCGGGATAGGAGAGCGAAACCAGGATTTTTTCGTTGCTTGCAGCGTCGGCTTCTCCGGGGCTTTCTTCATCCTGCGTGAGCGCGAGCCTTTTGGAAGCTCTTTCTACAACAAATGAACTGACCGCGCAGCTAACCAGAATAAGCACAATGGTGCCGTTCAGCACATCTTCGTCCAAAAGCCTGATGGGTTCGCCCAGCGCTGTTTCCCCGATGATAATGTTATAACCTACTAAAATAATTGCAAGCGTAGCAGCCGCATGCGAGGCACTCAGGCCAAAGATCATCAGCCCTTCATCCGCAGACAGCCGGAACACTTTCTGTGTGATCCACGCTGCCAAATATTTACTCGACAATGCAATCAACAGAATAACCCCCGCCACTCTTAATGCACCCCAGCCGTGTGTTAATACGCCGATATTGACAAGCATTCCCACGCTGATCAGAAAAAAGGGAATGAACAGCGCATTGCCCACAAAGTCGATGCGGTTCATCAGCGGCGAGGAATGCGGGACAAATTTATTTAAAACCAAACCTGAAAAGAATGCCCCAATAATGGCCTCCACACCTGCAATCTCAGCTAAGAAAGAGGCCAGAAACACCATTGCCAGCACGAATATGTACTGCGAAATGCTATCGTCGAAACGCTTGAAAAACCAGCGGCAGATTATTGGGAAAACAAACAGCACCACCGCCACAAAAACAACAAAAGAAAAGCCTAGCCGAAACCAGAATGCCGGTGAAACATCGCCCTTGGACGAGCCTGCAACCCCCGCCAGGATAAGGAGCGCGAGAATGTCGGTGATCATTGTCCCGCCCACCGTCATATTAATGGCCCGGTTTCGGGCTACACCGTATTTGCTGGCAATGGGGTAGGAAACCAATGTGTGCGTGGAAAACATGCTGGCCAGCAGCAGTGAGGACAATAACCCGTAACCCAGGATATAATAACTGGCCAGCGTACCGCTGATCAGCGGCAATAAAAATGTGGTTAACCCAAATACAATGATCTTGTTACGGTTCTTTTTGAATTCGGCCAGATCAATTTCCAGGCCGGCCAGGAACATAATGTAAAGCAGACCAACCGTTCCAAAAAGCACAATGCTGCTGTCCCGGCTGAGCAGGTTCAATCCATACGGCCCGACGATCATTCCTGAAATAATCAGCCCGATAATGTGAGGGACTTTGATGCGGTTAAAAAGGATAGGTGCAAATAGGATAATGAAGAGCACCACCGAAAAAATAATAACGGGGTTTTTGAGGGGTAAGGAGAGATCCAGTAAAAGCAACGAATTCATACGCACAAGTTTAGGGTTATTTCTGCCGTTCGGCAGTCAGGGTGTAGCGGATTTTGCAATCGGTGCGCTCCACTTCCCGCGTCCCTTCCATTTTGCCTTCTTTAAGTTCCAGCATAATTCGCATCACCGACTCGGAGCCGGGCTGACCATTGGTCGCTTCAAGCCGGGTTTGCATGAAAGAACCGTTGTAAATTCTGGACAGTTCGTTTCCCGTGAAAGTATTTACAACGATCCCCTTGTTCTGATAGGCGATTTCCCAGGTTTCTGTTTTCGAATCCCCAATAGCCGATCCGCTGCAGTTCGTTTCCGTACAGCGCATTTTGACGATCCATTTGCCCGTAACGGGTTGCGCCTGTAACGAGTCGGTGACGGCGGTAGAATCTTCCAGCTGCTTTTTCTTTTTTTCCTGCAACTCCTTTTCCAGCAACGTCAGTCGCTGTTCCCATTGCATTAATGTCTGCTCCTTTTCTGCGACCTGCTGTTCCCTTTTGGTCAGCTGCGCCTCCTTTTCTTTATATCCGCAGCCCTGCAATGCAGCAGCGAAAAACAGAAAAACTAATGTCCATCTCATCATGCACGTCCTATTTTAAAGTCTGTAAGGTGGGTAATTAAAGTCAGGATTTCAAACTGTTTAAACCAAAATTACCGATTTATTGACAGGCTCCGTGCCTTTGCCAAGCGCATCAATGCTGCTGAGCGTGACCTGGGCAATTTCCGAAAGGGCTTCATCCGTAAAGAAGCCCTGGTGCGCAGTTACCAAAACATTGGGAAAGCTCATCAGGCGCTGAATAGTGTCATCCTCAATTATACTCTCCGAAAGATCTTTGAAAAACAACTTTTCCTCCTGCTCGTAAACGTCAATGCCAAAGTGCGCCACGTGTTTGCTTTTCAATGCATTTATCACATCCGGCGTATTAATCAATCCGCCGCGGCTGGTGTTGATCAGCATAACACCTTGCTTCATTTGCTGCAATGTCCGGGCGTTAATCAGGTGATGCGTATGCTCGTTGAGCGGGCAATGTAGTGAAATGATGTCCGAATTGCTGAGTACAGTTTCCAGATCCTGATACTCAATGCCCTGCGCCTGCAAATCGGCATTCATCGCAATGTCATAAGCGATTACCCGGCATCCGAAACCTTTCATGATTTTGCAAAATGCAGCGCCTATTTTCCCGGTTCCGATCACGCCGACTGTCTTGCCATATACATTAAAACCCATCAGACCATTCAAGGAAAAATTCTGCTCCCTTACCCGGTTATAGGCCTTGTGCGTTTTCCGGTTAAGCGTAAGCAGCATCGCAACGGTATGTTCGGCAACTGCCTGGGGTGAATATTCGGGCACGCGGCAAACCCGTATGCCTTGCTGGCGGGCTGCTTCCAGGTCAACATTATTAAAGCCTGCACAGCGGAGCGCGATGATCTTAACGCCTTTTGCTGCCAGGACCGCTATGACATCTGCATTCACCTTATCGTTTACAAAGACACAAACAGCTGTTTGCCCCTGAACCGCTTCTACAATGTGAGGGCCAAGATGGGTTTCCAGATATTCCAGCTTAAATCCGTAACGCTCGTTGTGCAGATCGAAAAAGGTGCGGTCGTAAGGTTTTGCGGAAAAGAATAAGATTTTCATAAATGCGATGATTGGTGAAAGGGAAATTCTGCAAGCTCCCCCGCAAGGAACGGCTTTCCAATGACATTTATCATTTAAGGCGGCAATCCGCATCAACTTTTCTTCGGGAATGCTCGCCTAGTTTTGGCCAATTATAATCCAACTGCGCAAACCATGCACCATACATTTCATATTCCGGTCTTAGGCCTCGGATATTCTGTTGATACCCCGATAAAAGTTGCTCATTTCGGTATTTCGTCGGTGATGTCCATTGTCGATGATGTGATGATCGAACGAATGAGAAAGCACCATACCATAGCCAGCGGCGAGGTTTTTGTTCCAATCTATCCCAGCGAGGACGATTTCCGGGCCCGTCGCATTACGGCTTATCTGAACCTGGTTCATCGCATCGTTGACAAAAACTTTGAAGACCTTAAAATGCAGTCTTTTGAAGACGGGGCCGCACTGAACAAATATTTCCAGCTTCTACCCGAGCATTCAGCGCTTAAAAAACAATATGTGGAAATGTGCCAGACACCTTCCGCGCAGGAAAAGCAGCTTTTGCAGGCAACATTAAAATCGCAGCTTACCAAGGGCGCCATCGACGTAAATATTATGTCGAAGGTGGATAAGCTTAACAAGGATGTTTATGGAGAAAACCTGGCAGACGAGTTTTCAGACGCTTCGGCGGCGTTGCGCGGATTTGCCCAAAGCACATTATCCTCGTCGCTGGTACTTTCGGCTGGTATGAATCCGCGGCTTTATAATTATCTGGAAAGCTTCGCCGATTTCTACCCTGAGGAGAACGGACATTTTAAAAAGCACATTATTTTAAAAGTAAGCGACTTCCGGTCCGCATTTATTCAGGCTAAATATCTGGCAAAAAAAGGGATCTGGGTTTCCGAGTTCAGGATCGAATCGGGCCTTAACTGCGGAGGCCACGCTTTTGCAACGGATGGATTTTTGCTAGGGCCGATTTTGGAAGAGTTTAAAACTAAAAAGGATGAGATGCTTTCAGAGCTGTTTGCTTTGTACCAGGCTGCGCTGATGACAAAAAACATGGACATTACTACAATCCCTGCATTGCGCATCACGGTTCAGGGCGGCATAGGCACTGCGCAGGAAGATGAATTTTTATTGAAACATTATCAAGTGGATGCAACAGGGTGGGGCAGCCCGTTCCTGCTCGTGCCCGAGGTTACCAATGTAGACGAGCAGACGCTGCAAGAACTGACCCATGCCAACGAAAGTGACTACTATGTTTCCAATTCATCTCCGCTGGGCGTTTTATTCAATAATTTCAAAAGGAGCAGCGCCGAAAAGCAACGTTTGGAAAGGATCGCAAAAGGAAGGCCAGGAAGTCCATGCAAGAAAAAATATCTGGTCTCCAATACAGAATTCACCGCAGAACCGATCTGTACAGCTTCCCGCCAATATCAGAATTTGAAAATAAAACAGATTCAATCCCTGGGTTTAACCGCGACTGAACGCGAGGAACAAATCAATGCTGTTACAGAAAAACTCTGCCTCTGCGAAGGCCTGAGCACTTCCACATTGATCAAACACAAGCTGCTGACACCAAGAGAAAATCACGCCGTCTCTATTTGCCCGGGACCCAATCTTGCCTGGTTTTCAAAAGTTTACAAGCTCCAAGAAATGGTCGATCACATCTATGGAAGGGCTGATCTCCTGGCTGACGTGCCCCGCCCAAACATGTTTATCAACGAAATCGCCTTATATGTAGCACATTATCAGAAAGATATGACATTGAACATATCGCGGATGGACACCAAAAAGCAAAAACATCTCGAAAAGTTCAGAGCCCAGTTGCTGCAAGGGATTGACTATTACAAAACATTAGTCCCGCAGTTCGCCCATGAAACGGAGTCGTATCGGGAAACAATGATTCAGCAATTACAAGCATTCGAGCAAAAATTGCGCGAAGTTAAACATGCCTACATTTATGCATAAAAATCCCGGAGGGATAAAAGGTTAGAAGAAAACGACCGGCATCAAATAAAAATCCCGGAGGGATGTAACAACATGCACGCTGTTACATCCCTCCGGGATTTCGACGATGACTTGGATGATGTGTTTGCTACCAATATTGTATCCCTCTGGGATTTGCTGTTGCTTCCGACGATTTCTTAGCTACCAATATTTCATCCCTCCGGGATTGTCATCGTCACCCTAATTCTAGCGAACGTTTAGTTTCGCATTCGGACTAGCTTTTCGTATTCGAAAACGGTGATCAGGCTTCCTTTCATGTCGATCAGGCGTTCCTCTTTGAAATCTGAAAGCGTACGGATCACGGTTTCGGTTGCGGTGCCGACCATGGATGCGATGTCTTCACGCGTGATGGACATGGAAAATGGCTTGGCTTTATCCTCCTGATAGCGCTGTACCAATGTCACCAGTGCCTGCGCTACTCTTTTTCTGACAGAGTTGTATGCTAAATGCAGCAGGCGCTCCTCGCGGTCCTTGATTTCATTGGAAAGCATGCGGATGAATTTGGAGGACACTTCGCGGTTTCCCTGCAACAAATTGAAAAAATCATCTTTCGGGATCATCGAAACCTCCGCTTCTTCCAGTGCAATGGCGCTTTCCTGGTAAGGCTCGCCTTGCAAGAGGTCGATGTAACCAAAAAAATCGCCTTCCTTATATAGTTCTGTAATGTATTCCTTTCCGCTTCCGTTTGATTTATAGGCTTTTACTTTTCCTTTTTGTAAGAAAAATACATTGGAAGGAAAGCTCCCTTCGGTGTAAACGGTTTCTTTTTTACGCAATGTTTTTACTTTCTTGTCCTCTGCCAGCTTGGCGATCAGATCAAAAGATTTGGCTTCTTCAATAAACTGGTCCAAACCCTTTGCCGAGCGCTCGAATTGCCTTTTGAACCTTTCGCTTTTTTTAAGCCGCATTTCCACAATGTTAAGCAGCTCCACATCGTCATAGGGCTTCGTCAGATAATCGTCGGCGCCCATGGTCATGCCTTTGCGGTAGTCCTCCTTCTCTGCTTTTGCAGTAAGGAAAATGAATGGAATGTTGGCCGTGTGCTCGTCCTTGCTCAACAAGTGCAGGACGCCGTAACCATCCAGCTCAGGCATCATAATGTCACAAATGATCAGGTCGGGATTGAATTCGTTGGTGAGGCGGACGCCTTCCTTGCCATGCGAGGCGGTCATTACTTTATAGCTGGCCAGTTCCAGGATTTCAGCCGTATTTTCCCGCATCTCGGGGTTGTCCTCTATCAGCAGTATCTTTTTAGGTTCCACAGTCAGGTGTTGGGTTGGTGCTTAATCAATTTTGGCCTGTGCAGGCACTACATTGGGCAGTTTTACAAAGAATGTTGTCCCTTTTCCGGCTTCACTTGAAAAAGTAACCTGGCCGCCCATCAAGCTCACATAGTTATTGACAATGTTCAGGCCCAGGCCGGTTCCCTGTGTTGCGCCTGCATTATGCGCACGAAAAAACCGGTCGAAAATGTTGGGCTGGTCCTTTACAGGAATGCCAATTCCCTCATCGTGTACTTCAATATCGACCTGAACGTCGTTTGCATTAATTTTTAGTAAGATAATTTTACCGGGATCGGAATATTTGATGCCATTTGAAAGCAGGTTGAAAAGGATGTTGCGCAGCAACTGCTTGTCGAGCCAAACCTCCGTATTGCCATTATATTCAAACCGGATCTGCTGTTTTTCCTTGCAAAGACCGTGGATCTCGTCTATCAGGTTTCTACAATAGGCATCCAGGTCTACCTGAACGGGAATGCTGTGAACGCGGCCTTCTTCCAGCTTGCCGATGGACAGAAAATCGTTCAGGATCTCGGTCAGGTTGGTTACAGCCGATTTGATCCGTTTCACGTGCTTCTGACGCTTTTCTTCCTCTTCGGTAGTGCCGTAACGGCCTATGAGCGAGGCGGATGACAGAATGGTAGCCAGTGGCGTCCGGAATTCGTGAGATGCAATGGTGACGAACTGGCTTTTCATATTATTGAGCTCCTTTTCTTTTTTCAGGGCCCGTATCACCTCTTCTTGTGATTCCTCCACTTTTTTCACGGCTTCTGCCAGTTCTCTTGTGCGTTGTTCCACCCTTTCTTCCAGCTCTGCATTCAGTTTTTGTATTTCAAGATTGGCCTCCCTGATGCGGTTTTCCTGCTTTTTTCGCTCTGTTATATCAATTACAAAACTCACCACGAACTCTCCGTCACTTGTTTTAAAGGGGCTGAGGCTCACTTCCACGGGAAACTCGCTGCCGTCGGATCTTCTGGCAAACAAGTCCATCAAATGTCCCATCCCGCGCGCGCGCGGCGCTTCCAGATAATGGTCGCGGTAATGCACATGGTTGCCGGCATATCGCTGCGGGATCAGCGCTTCTATTTTCTTACCGATCAGATCAGCGTCCGTATAGCCGAAAAGTTCTTTGGCTTTGGGGTTTAGCATTACAATTGCTCCTGATTTGTCCACTACTACAATCCCCTCTGTGGCATGCTTAAAGAGGGCATCTAGCATTTCAATATGCCGTGTCATCACTTTCGTATGAATTAATATATCACTATCAAACATCAGAAAGGTACACTACAATGGTGAAAGGGACAAGATTTTAACTGGATCAGACGGTTTGGCTGAATAACTGCGCCTCGGGTTGGGATTCCCATAAACGCGCATCGAAAGCCATGCAGATGTTACGGATGAACGGCTTTCCTTTCTCGGTAACATGGAGGCTGAGGGGTTGTAATTCAACAAGTTCATCAAATTCCATTTCGTCCAGGCGCTCAATCGACTGGAACACTTCTTCACAATATTCATTGGTTTTGGACCATGAGGTTTCAAACTGTGTCATTAACCTTAAAATATGCCGGCGCAGGATCAGATCTTCGCGTGTCAGCTCGTGACCGCGGGCTATGGGGAGCATGTCAGCCGCGATGCGCTGATAATAATCTTCGACCTTTTTTTCGTTCTGTACATAACCCGTCCAGCTGTCGCTGATCGCAGAAGCGCCCAGTCCGATTAGCAGTTGGGTATGGGTGTCGGTGTAGCCCATGAAGTTGCGGTGCAGGCGCTGTTCCTGCTGTGCTTTGTAAAGCGTATCACCCGGCAAAGCAAAATGGTCCATGCCAATGTCCTGGTAACCAGCCAGCTCCAGCGCACCTCTGCCCGTTTCATAAATAGCCATTTTTTTATCGGCATCAGGCAGGTCTTTTTCTGTAAAATTTCTTTGTCCGGGTTTAATCCAGGGGACGTGTGCGTAGCTGTAAAAGGCAATGCGGTCGGGTTTGAGCTGGATCACGCGCTGCATGGTTTCCATCATGTAACATGCTTTTTGGAATGGTAACCCATATACAATGTCAAAATTCACAGATGTGTAGCCGATTTCCCTGGCCTTTAACGTCAGGTGCTTTACCTGCTCATAAGTCTGCACGCGGTTGATAATGGCCAGCACGATCGGGTTAAAATCCTGAACGCCAATGCTGATCCGCCGGAAACCCACTTCAAAAAGTGTTTGCAGGTGCTCGTCGGTCGTATTACCAGGGTGCGCTTCAAATCCGAATTGCGCCTGGGGATGGACAATGGAGTCTTTTAACAAACCCACAATAAGCATTTTCAGGTTTTCGGGACTAAAAAATGTTGGGGTTCCTCCGCCCAGGTGAATTTCCCGGATTACAGGTTTGGTTTCGCCGAAACCAGATAGGTACATCTGCCACTCTTTGAGGACAGCCCGAATGTATTTCAGTTCAACGAGATGATTGACAGTAATGCGTGTATTGCAGCCGCAGTAAGTGCACAAACTTTCGCAGAACGGCAGGTGAACGTAAAGGCTTATGCCTTCTTTCTGGTTAGAAACTTCAAAAGCATTCATAACCAGTTCCTTCCATTTTTGCTGGGTAGGGGGCGTTTTCTGCCAGTATGGAACGGTTGGATAGCTCGTGTAACGTGGTCCGGGTGTATTGTATTTGAACAGCAGGTCCTTATCCATGGTAATCGTATTTTGATTGGTTACTATGAATCAAAACTAGGCTTATGGCGTGCCGAAAAACATGACTTTAATCAGGATTAAAACTAACCTTTGTCTGATCCGGGGCCGTGCATCATTATTTGCCGTGACATTCCGTGATGGGGTTGGCCGTAGGCTGGGCTGCGTGGGGATATTCAAATAAGGTGCTGCGATAAAGCAGCCATATTCCAGCAATGGCGATAAAAACGGGTGTTACCTGACGAAATCTGCTCCGGACGGCGGGCGTTACCCAATTTTTAAAGAATCCGACCGCCATCATCGCCGGCCATGTTCCCATACCGAAAACAAACATGAAAATACTCGCCGCGCCGCTGCTTCCTGTTGCTAATGAGCTCATTAATGCCAGATATACGAGCCCGCAAGGAAGCAGCCCGTTCAGCGAGCCGAGCAAAAACCACCCGTGCAGCTTGCGGCTGTGCAGCAATGCAGCCATTCGTTTTTTAATGAGATTAACAGGCTTGCGCAAAAATCCCGGTGCGATCAGCAAACCTGCAAATGCTTTTGGCCAAAAAACATAAGCCAGCATAAAGAGCCCGGCTAGCACGGAAATGTATTTGAGATAGCCCATCAATGCCAGCGCACTGCCAAAAATGCCGGTGGCGGCCCCCAGCATAGCATAGGAGCTTGCCCTGCCGAAATTATAGACAAACAAACCCGAAGTGCGCTGCCAGGCGTTGCCTTTTTGCACGGGAAGCGCCAGCGCAATAGGCCCGCACATGCCCATGCAATGGAAACTGCTAAGCAGTCCCATCGTCAGGGCAAGATAAGGGAGGGCATTGTTCAATGTTTTGTTATTGGTGACTGATTACGATGACATCCTCAGTCCAGTATGTCTGTTCTTTATTTTTCCAATCGATTTGCAGGTGATAGGTGCCTTCGGGAATGTTGCCGACAGGAATAATCTGCGTGTGCTCGCGTGGAGCGATCTTGAATTTCCGGTCATTTTTATCGTTTGACGGGCAGTATAACTTGATCTCACCCGTCAAATCGGCTTGCTGGACATTACCGGGAAAAACAATGCTGATTTCCTTGGCGGTCACTTCCCATTTCACGGGCTCGGTAAGTGCTGCGGACCGTTCTTTTTTGTCGATCTTATCCTGAAAACCAACTTCTTCTTCGTAATAATGCTCGGTTACCAGATCGATTTTCTGGCCGATGCTCATACTGACCAGCAACAATATCATGGCTACAAAGCCCAGATACAGCGCTGTTATGCCGACTCCCCAGTTAATTTTCATGATCGTTATTTTTAATTAATTTTCTGGTGCTATGAATGTTGTTTCAAATGCTTCGAGCTTTTCATCACCCTGATATACAGACAGTTTTAATGTTGTTTTGCGACTTTTTAATTCATTGCCCGGCACAATAATAAACACAGTGCCTTCAACCATTCCGGCAGGTTCAAGTGACAGATCAGGTGCTTTCGAGCCAGATTTTCCCGTGGTGGATGCTCCCGCAAAAATCAGCTTACCCTGAATGCCTTCCAGCCGGATCTCGGGCACAATCGCATGGTTGGTTTTGTTGAAAATCTTGAAAGTATAAAGGTTTGTAATAGTCTTATCCTTGTTTTCAATGTA
The DNA here is from genome assembly GCF_021502625.1 of Dyadobacter sp. CY351. NCBI lineage: Bacteria > Pseudomonadati > Bacteroidota > Cytophagia > Cytophagales > Spirosomataceae > Dyadobacter > Dyadobacter sp. CY351. The sequence goes on from NZ_JAKFFU010000006.1 coordinate 144,546, forward strand.
CTGGCTGCCCGGCGCGCGCAGCAGCATGGTTTGGGTATCGGTTCGCGACACAACCATAAATCCCAGCACCGACCATAGTAGAACCAGCATCACCATTGCACCCACGACACGAGGCGTAATGAGCTTATTGGTTTTCCTGACAATTGCATTTTCGGAAGTGTAGCGGATCAGTCCTTTTTCAAATCCTACTTTTTCCATAATGTTGTCGCAGGCATCAATGCAGGCTGTACAGTTCACACATTCCATTTGCAGGCCGTTTCTGATGTCAATGCCCGTCGGGCATACGGCCACGCATTGATGGCAGTTAACGCAATCACCTTCGGTGCGTTCCTGGTTTTTATGGATTTTTCCGCGGGGCTCGCCACGCTCATAATCATAGGCAACATTAATGGTGTTACGGTCCATTAGCACACCTTGCAAGCGGCCATAGGGACACACCACCGTGCATGCCTGATCGCGCAGCCATGCGAAATTGAAGTAGAAGATGGCTGTGAAAGCAATGATCCCGCCAAAAAGCGGCATATGGTCTGCAATGGGCTCACGGATAATTTTAGAAAGCTCATCCACACCCAGCACATACGACAGCAGCAGGTTAGCGATCAGGAATGATACGATCATAAAGGCCCCGTATTTGGCCGTTTTTTTCAGGATCTTGTCTGTGTTCCAGGGCGCTTTGTTGAGCAGTTTCTGCTTGGTTGCATTGCCTTCAATGGCGTATTCGATCTTGCGGAAAACCATTTCCATAAACACTGTTTGCGGACATGCCCAGCCGCACCATAACCGTCCGAAAACGGTTGTAAAAAGCACAATGAAAACCATAAACGACAGCATTGTAAGGCCGAAAAGCCAGTAATCCTGCGGGCCTATGAAGATGCCGAAAATGATGAATTTACGTTCCAGCACATTGAACAGCAGCAAAGGCTGGCCATTGAATTTGATAAATGGTGTCGCAAATAAAAGCGTCAATATCAGCACTGTAAACCAAACCCTTCGCGTATGCCATTTGCCGGTTGGTTTTTGGGGGTAAAACCAATTTCGTTTTCCATCCTCATTTACCGCATTGAAATGGTCGCGGAATGATTCGTCGGAATCGTTGATGACATGCTGGGTCGTATTCATGTTCGTAGTGTGAAAATTGACTTAACTTAGTTTTCTGCGACCTGATTACTGCTTACGAGCTCACCCTGAGGCTCCTTCGGGCTGGCGGGTTTGGTGCCTTGCAAAGAATGTACATAGCTGGCCACTTTTTGAATGTCGGTAGGCGAGAGCTGTTTTTCCCAGGAGATCATCCCTTTTTCAGGAACGCCGTATTTGATGACTTTGAAAAGATTTTTGATTCCGGCCCCATGCAGCCAATACGCATCTGTCAGGTTGGGGCCCACACTTCCTCCGCCGTCCGCTCCGTGGCAAGCGGTGCATTTTTCCTGGAAAATGGCTTTTCCCTGTCCGATTGCCGCTTCTTCACCGATCAGCGTCACCGTATTTTCATCCATGGATGCGCCAACTTTTGCCATATAAGCCTTTTTATCAATTTCCGCTTGCGCCACCTCTTTTTCGAGTTCGGCAAGCTGGTAATCGCCTATGCCGCTGAAATAATAAGCCCCGTAACCAACCCCGATAACAACAGTGGCCAGGAAAAGCGATTGCAGCCACGGCGGCATGCGGTTGTCGAGCTCCTGGATGCCATCATAATCATGGCCCTGGATGATCAGCTGATGTTCCTGGCTGGGCAGAATGCTCATGCCCGCAAATTTTTTCCACCAGGAAATAACCGGAGCATCTTGCGTTTCTGCCTTGGCTGGCGCCGAGATTTTACGAAGTAATGTTACAGTGTTGACCAAAGCGATTACCACCAGCAGCGCTGCAAAAAACAGGATGGCCAGCAGCACGAGCAGTATCAGCTCGTTGCCGCTGATCGCACGGATAGGTTCTGCCGTTTCCTGGGCAAAGGCCGGGCCGCCCATCGTGAAAAAGAAAAGTAAGGAAAGCAATGCCTTTTTGATCACACCATCATTCAATGGCATACTTTCCATTTTTTGCAGCGATTTTTTATCAATCCCAATCACAAAAACGATCAGCGACACGAAGAAGACAAAAAATATTATAAGCGAGATCAGCGGGTAAATGCCTATGCCGGCAATGGTTTCAAGATATGTTCGGAATTTCATAATTCAATCATTTTTTAATATCAGTTCCTAATCTTTGCAGGTAAGCAATGAGTGCAATGATTTCCTTATCCTCATTAGCCTTGATGCCGCTTTGTTTTAGCCGGGCCTGGATTTCTTTGGCTTGTTTGCTCAGATCGGTGTTGGCCATTTTATCATAACCTTCTTCATAAGGCACGCCCAATGTTTGCATAGCACGGATCTTGGCAGCTGTTGTGCTCGTATCCAGATCATCTTCCAGCAGCCAGCCATATCTTGGCATAATGGAGCCGGGCGACATTGTGGTGGGATCTTCCATGTGGTTGTAATGCCATGAATCAGGATATTTTCCGCCTAGTCGGTGCAGATCCGGGCCTGTTCGTTTTGAGCCCCACTGGTGCGGGTAATCGTAAACAAATTCACCCGATTTGGAATATTCTCCATAACGTTCGATCTCGGAGCGGAACGGACGGATCATTTGCGTGTGGCATACATAGCAGCCTTCGCGGACATAAATATCGCGTCCCTGCAATTCCAGCGGCGTGTAAGGTTTCACTGATGCAATGGTAGGCACATTAGATTTTATCATGAAGGTTGGGATCATTTCGATCATCCCGCCAATGGCTACGGCGATCAGCGCGAAAACGGTCAGCGCCAGCGGTTTGCGTTCAAACAACCTGCGGTGCCAGTATTCGCTTTTCTCAGCATGCCAGATCGCGCTCAAAGGCATTGCTTTTGCCGTTTCGGTGGCGATGAGCTTGCCTTTCAGCGCCGTCATCCACAAGTTATAGATCATCACAATGAAGCCAACAATATATAATGTGCCGCCTACGCTGCGCAGAAAATACAGCGGTTTGAGCTGTGTTACGGTTTCAAGGAAGTTGGGGTATTTTAAAAGTCCTTCCTGCGTGAATTCCTTCCACATAGAACTTTGCACCCAGCCAGCCCAGTACATGGGAATGGTGTAAAACAAGATGCCGAGCGTTCCGATCCAGAAGTGGAAGTTGGCAGCTTTTTTAGAATATAACGGACGTCCGTATATGCGTGGGAATAGCCAGTATAAAATTCCGAAAGTCAGAAAGCCGTTCCAGCCCAGCGCGCCTACGTGAACGTGTGCAACGATCCAGTCGGTATAATGTGCGATTGCATTCACATTTTTGAAAGAAAGCATTGGGCCTTCGAATGTGGCCATACCATATGCTGTGATGGCTACAACCATAAATTTCAACACAACATCTTCACGGACTTTATCCCAGGCGCCGCGCAGGGTCATTAACCCGTTGATCATACCGCCCCAGGAAGGCGCAAGGAGCATGACCGAAAATACGGTTCCAAGCGTTTGTGCCCATTCGGGTAGGGAAGTGTAAAGCAAGTGGTGCGGCCCGGCCCAGATATACAGGAATATCAGCGCCCAGAAATGGACGATAGAAAGCCGGTAGGAATAGATAGGACGGTTAGCCGCTTTGGGAAGAAAATAATACATCAGTCCCAGATAAGGAGTCGTAAGAAAGAACGCCACGGCATTATGTCCATACCACCATTGTACGAGTGCATCCTGCACACCTGCGTACACTGAATAGCTTTTGAATAAAGAAATCGGCAGCGCCATACTGTTGACCACGTGCAGCATGGCAACGGTCACAAATGAAGCAATGTAAAACCAGATCGCAGCGTAAATGTGCTCCGTACGGCGCTTAATGGTGGTCATTACCAGGTTAATGAGCGCTGCGACCCATACCACGGCAATGGCAATGTCAAGCGGCCATTCCAGCTCTGCGTATTCTTTGGAGCTGGTAAGGCCCATAGGCAATGTGATGGCCGCCGCCAGAATGATGAACTGCCAGGCCCAGAAATGCATCCGGCTCAGCAATGGGCTCCACATCGGCGTTCTCAGCACACGCGGTGCAGAATAATACAAGCCGGTAAAAAAACCATTGCCGACAAATGCAAAAATAACCGCATTGGTATGCAGCGGCCGGATGCGGCTGAAAGTAAGATATGGCAGATCCATATTCAGATCAGGAAAAACCAGCTGTAATGCAGCCAGCAGCCCGACGAGCATACCGATGAGACCGAAAAGTATTGTTGCAATCGCGAAATCCCGCACAATGCGGTTATCGTATTGGAACTCATCCAGTTCAACGGTTGCCAGAGCAGGATGGGGAACGTTTGACATAACTCAGGTAAAATTTAGTGAATATCTTTGGTGTTGTTTTTGGATGCATCGCTGCTGGTATCATCGAAAAGTATACGGACGGAAGGCGTGTAGTCATCATCGTAATGCCCTTTGCGCACCGACCAGATGAAGGCACCTAAGAATCCCAGGGCGATGGAAAGGCTGGCGATAATCATGACGAACATTGCACTCATTTTGAAAGAATCTTTTGCTGTTTGTATGGATCAAAACTACCGGATCGCCCCGAGCAGAAAGATGATGACAGCGTGGTTCACAACTGACCTTCGTCAGTTTTTCAAAATCCTCTTGGCAGATAAGTTGCTGGCAATGGTGGTAAAGCCAACAATGGAAATCAAACTCACGGGCATCAGAATGGCGGCAAGCACGGGCGAGAGCTGGCCGCCTATGGCAAAGAATAGTCCTCCCACGTTGTATATCAGCGATATAGCAAAGCTGGCCTTGATGATTTTCTGGCCCCGACGCGCCAGGTTGATGAAAGCGGGTAAGCGCGAAAGCTGTTTGCCGTCAATGATCATGTCGCAGGATGGTGTGAAATTATTGATGTCGTCGGAAACGGCTACGCCTACGTTACTTTGCTGCAAAGCGCCGGCATCATTCAGCCCGTCGCCCACCATGAGCACATTCTGATACATTTTTTGCTGCAATGCTGCGATGAATGCCAGCTTGTCTTCGGGTTTTTGTTTGAAATACAAATGGGCAGGACTTCCGAAAATATGCGCCAGGTAATCCTGATCCGTGGGTTTGTCGCCCGAGAGCAGATAGGTGTTAAAGCCGTGATCGTCCAGCTTATCTATGGTTTGGGACAGATTCTCCCGGTATTTTATTTTAACCAAAAAATGACCCTTGCAAACGCCATCAATGCTGACATACACCCTGGAAAAGCGATGGTCATTTTCGATCATTTGCTCTCCGACCCACGCCGCCGAACCCAGCTTAATGGTGTGGTCTCCGAATGATCCTTTAATGCCTGAGCCGCTGGCCTCTATATAATGTAAAAGCTTTCGCGTTTCTGTATGAACACTGGCCAGGCTTTTCACAACCAATCTACTCAGCGGATGGGAGGATTGCGTGGCTATTTTTTTCACCATAGCCATTTGCTGGCCGCTCATCTGGGTGCCGATAAATGTCACTTCCGCATCATCGGAGCGGGTTATGGTGCCTGTTTTATCAAATACGACGGTGTCGATCTTCGAGAGGCGTTCGATGGCATCCGCATTTTTGGGATAACATTGGTTTTTACCAAAAAGCGCCATCAGGTTGCCGTTTGTAAAGGTGGAGGAGAATAGCAATCCGCAGGGGCATGCTACCAAAAGGCAAGTTGTAAATGCACGGAAGGCCGTTTCAGGGTTTTTGAAAATAAAATACCAGGCAGCAAAAGTAACCGAGGCAATGATGAGCACGATCACAGAAAAATACCTGTTGATCCGGGCGGCTAGCATTTGATTCTGGTCTTCTTTTTGTTTGGTAAAACTCTCATTGTTCCAAAGCTGCGTGAGGTAACTTTGCGAAACTTTTCGCATGATTTCGAGCTCAATAGCAGGTCCGGTTTGCTTGCCGCCCGCGTAAATCGTATCGCCTTTTTTTCGCCTCACCGGCTCGGCTTCGCCGGATACAAAACTGTAATCGATCAGCGCCTCGGGGCTTAACAGAACGGAATCGGCCGGGATAAGCTCCGCATTTCTGACGAGTATAATGTCTCCTGCATTCAGGTCTGTGACAGGGGTCCTGATCTCGGCTTTGCCGGTTAATACGGAAACGGCAACGGGGAAATAGGATCTGTAATCGCGATCAAAGGAAATGCCGGCGTAGGTTTTGTCCTGAAAAAAGCGGCCGGTAAGCATAAAAAAGACTGCGCCGGTGAGGGAATCAAAATAGCCCGGGCCGGTGCCGGATACGATCTGGTAAAGGCTGAGACTGAAAATAGAAACGAGCGCAATAACGATCGGGGCATCAATGTTCAGGTATTTTCCTTTGAGTGCTGCCCAGGCCGATTTGAAAAAATCACTGCCGCAGTAAAGCAGCACAGGAATGGCCAAAGCCAGGTTCAGCCAGCCAAATGTAGCCCGGAGGCTTTCATCAAATGCATCTTTGCCCAAATGAAAATATTCGGGAAAGCTGAGCATCATTACATTGCCAAAGCAAAATCCGGCAACGCCGATCTTATACAGTCTTTTGCGGTTCCACTTCTTAACCTGCTCACCTGCAATGTCGTTGAGGCTGATGTAAGGTTCATAGCCGATGCTCGATATCAATGTGGCCAGCTCGCTGAGCTTTACATTCCCGGCTTCAAAGGTAATCCTGACTTTCTTTTCAGGGAAATTTACGACCGAGCTTCGGATACCCGGATTGAATTTGTAAAGCTGTTCCAACAGCCAGATACACGAGCTGCAATGCATTTTTGGAATGTACCAGCTTACCTGCGAAAGGTGGCCGTCGGTGAATTCCAGCATTTTGGCGTGGACGTCGGGCAGGTCCAGGTAGTCGAATTTTCCTTTGAAAAAGGATTTGTCGGGTGAAATTCCGGCAGAGCTGTCGATGTTATAATAATCGCACAATTCGGTGACTTTTAAGAGGTCGTAGACATGATAGCAGCCCTTGCAGCAAAACGAATGTTCGTCGGCGTTGATGGTTTCCTCACGGCATGTTTCGCCGCAATGGTAACAGGTATTTTCGGTCGTCTTTGCTGCCGCCGGTCCGATTGTAATGGTTTCTTGCTCCATGCTATTGACTTCTTAATGCTTCTTCAAAATTGGAGAAAGATTATGTCGCCAAATTTGACGGAGATTGGCTGGTAAAATGACTTTGGTCAGGTTCTTGGAAAATATTAGTAAGTTCTATTTTTCCAAATCTGTACGGCTGGCATTATATTGGTAGGTCACAGCACCAATCGACTTGAACTTTGTAATTATGGGATCAACAAGTTACGCCTACGATCTGCCGGGAACCGTTTCGGCTGTTTTTTTTACCAAACAACATGCTGAAAGTGCGTACCAGGCCTTGCTGAAGATGGGACATACGGAAGATGACATTTCTATACTGATGTCTGATGAGACATTGAACAAGCATGCCAATCCTACGAATGAGAAAGCGGGTTATGGTGCCGACGAGCAGATTGCGCTGGATGATGAGGAGTCCAAGGCGGGAGCGAAACATTTGCTTGCAGATGCGATTATTTCAATTACTTCTATGATCTCTCTGCCGGAGCTGGGCATTTCCATTTCCCGAAGACTGATCGGAAAAGTGGCAGAGAAATCGGAAACAAAAACCATAAGCGGAGTGATCGCAACGCATATCCCCGAAGAACATTGCGATACTTACGAAACGGGCGTCAGGGAGGGCGGGATTATCATTAGTGTGGATCCCAAAAACCGCGCAGAACGGGACGCCATTGTCAGGGAATTCCGAAACAATGACGGCCATGATATTCTGGGGGACGATGGCTATACGGAGTTGGATTAGGCTTCAAAAACAGTCTGTATGGATAAAAAGGGCACGGCGCTGCCAGTAACATTCCGTAGCTTTTATTATTTGTTTTTAACTTCTTTGGGATCGCTTTTATCGCCCGCTTTGACAAATTCCGCTGCGGTGGCCTCATTGAAACCGTTCATGACCAAAAGATCGGGAAATTGCTTTCCAACCTGACTCACGGCGCTGTCTGTTACGGCCGATTGCCACACGTAAATCGAGCGAAGTGCTTTCATGCCCGCAACTGCTTTCAATCCCGCATCTCCTACCTTGGTATCGACAACATTGATATAGCCCAGATAGGGAAGGGGTTTCAACATTGCGATGCCCTTATCTGTAATGCCGGTGTGTTCTACATGCAGCTTGCTGAGGTTGGGGAACTTTGAAATTTGCTCAAATGCAGCGTCGGTTATAGACGTGCCTCCTAGTTTGAGCCAGGTAATTTGCTGGGCAACGGGTTTCAAAAGCTCCATTTGCTTATCATTGAAACCGGGCAGATTCACTGCACTGATTTCTAGCAGGTTTTGATCCTGAGATAATGTGTTGACAATAAGCCCTGTTTTTCTTAAATCCTCAATAACCCGATCATCCGCCTTTGGCACTTTCAGGCTAAGCACGCCGGGTTCGGAGATCTTGTCGGAGCCGGCCGGAGCGCCCTTTGTCAGCGAAGCCAGTGCAGGTTTAATGGCTTCCGAAACCGTCAGTTGGGAGACTTTTTTATCAGCCGAAGCACCCTGATCGATCCACCACGAAAGCAGCGCGATCTGGTCCGTTGTTAGTTGAGGCTTGCCTTTTGGCGGCATATGCTCGTCATCGTTTTCGGGCAAAAGGCATCTTTTGATCATATCGCTTTCTGCACTTTTTCCAGCAATGAATGCAGGGCCGTTTTCGCCGCCTTTTGCCAATAACCCCAGTTGGTCCATGCGCAGGTCGCCTTTGCTTTTACTGGCGCTGTGGCATTGGGTGCATTTGGTTTGCAGGATAGGCTGCACAATTTCGGTATACACTACGGCCTGCTGCACATCTGCAATGGGCTTAATTTCAGTTGGTTCTGCTTTTAAAGGCGGCAGGCCGGCCAGGCTGCGGAAAGGTTCGGGTGTGTACTGCGTTAGGTAACCCTCGCCATGCGTAAGCGAGCCGCCGTCGTGGCCGGCGCTTAATGTAAGTGCGGTGGCGACCAGGATGGCGGGGAGGTAAATCAGCTTACCTGCCGGCAAGGCCTTTTGCAGCTTATCAGATTTGACAAGGCAGGCTGCCCAGGCGAAAACGGCTACTCCAATTCCCTTCCACATGTGATTATCAAGCAGGTTAACATCATATCCACCGCTTAATGAGAGCAGGTAACCCGCCCCGCAGGCAAATGTTGCGCTGATGGCAGACCATAGCAGAATAAAAACAACGACGTTTTCGCTGACAGCAATTTTCCCCCAGCGCCTTCCCAGTTCGAGCAAGGCTGCTATCAACAAAAAGCCAATAGGGAAATGCACGATAGCCGGGTGAAACCTGCCAATGAATGTTGCCCAGGATGAGTCCTGCAATAGAATAGAATACATGTTGAAGGGTTTAGTACTAGGCAATAATTTCTTTTACAACCTTTCCTTCTGTGTCGGTAAGCCGGAAATTGCGCCCCTGGAAAGGATAAGTGAATTTTTCGTGGTCAAAGCCCATTAAATGCAGGATAGTTGCTTGTAAATCATGAACATGTGTTCTGCCTTTGGTGCCATAGTAACCCAGCTCGTCGGTTTCTCCGTGTGAAAATCCTTGTTTAGCGCCGCCGCCTGCCATCCACATTGTGAATGCATCCAGATGGTGGTCGCGGCCCATGAATGGCATTACCAATCCGTTCCGGTTCTCCTGCATGGGCGTCCTTCCAAATTCTGCACCCCAGATCACGAGCGTTTCTTCCAGTAACCCGCGCATTTTCAAGTCCTTGATCAATGCTGCAACGGGCTGATCAGATTCGCGGCATTTCTGACGAAGCCCACCTTCCACATTATGGTCTTTGGATGTGCCATGGCCGTCCCAGCCCCAGTCAAAAAGCTGCACAAACCGCACATCGTTTTCAACCAGTTTGCGCGCCAGCAGGCAATTCATCGCAAATGTGCCTTCCCCCGGCTTAACGCCGTACATATCCAGGATAAATTGCGGCTCCTTGGAAACATTAATCACCTCTGGAACGGACATTTGCATGCGGAAAGCCATTTCGTATTGACTGATGCGCGTCAGGATTTCTGGATCTTTTACGTCCTCATAAGTTTGTTTATTGATCTCATTAATGGCTTCGATGGTCTGCTTGCGCATATCGCGGTTCATGCCGCTAGGATCACCCACATACAAAACCGGATCGCCGCCCGTTCTGCATTGCACGCCTTGGTAAACCGACGGCAGGAACCCGCTGCCGAAAACGCTTTTGCCGGCGTCGGGCTGCTGTCCGCCGGAAGCAAGCACGATAAATCCCGGTAGATTCTGATTTTCTGAACCCAATCCATAAACCGACCAGGCGCCCAGACTAGGCCTGCCCAGCCGCGGGCTTCCCGTATGCATAAGCAATTGTGCAGGCGCGTGGTTGAACTGATCTGTATGCATGGCTTTCAGAAATGTGATCTCATCCGCAACCGTTTGCAGGTAAGGCAGATAATCCGACATCCACGCGCCGGATTGCCCGTATTGTGCGAAATGTCCCTGAGGTCCCAGCATTTTCGGCACGCCTTGTATAAATGCGAATTTTTTGCCCTCTAAAAATTCCGCCGGGCAGTCCTTGCCATGATATTTCAGCAATTCGGGCTTGTAATCGAACAGTTCGAGCTGCGACGGCGCGCCGGCCATGTGAATGTAAATGACGCGCTTGGCTTTGGGCGCAAACTGCGGAATACGCGATTTGGCCACTTCACCACCCGCATTGTTTGCAGTCGTCGAAGGTCCGCAGGAATCCAGCATTGTGCCGAGGCCCAGGGCACCCAACCCAAAACCCACCGACTGCAAAAAGTGCCGCCGCGTTTGATGAAGCAATGCTGTATGTTGGAGTTCTTTTTTGAGGTTTTGCATGATTTCGATCTTTGGTAATCCCCGGGATAAATCCCGGGGTAAAATATCTGGCGCCCCTGATGGGGCTTTTTTTGCTTGTTGATCCGTTTTTTAACCCGGGATGAATCCCGGACATGGGCTTTTGCTTGTTGACCCGTTTTTTAACCCGGGATGAATCCCGAGTCTTGAATATCGTTCGCCCCTGACGGGGCTTTTGGTGCTTAACTAACTTGTTCCAGCCAATGCCTGGTTTTTATCAAAAAGAGCCATCGGCTCGAACATTTCCTTGCCCAGGATTTCAACCTTGGTCTTTGATGAAAAGTGCTTAACTAACTTGTTCCAGCCAATGCTTGGTTTATCAAAATGAGCCATCGGCTCGAACATTCTCTGGCCCAGGGTTGAAACCCTGGTCTTTGATGAAAAGCGCTTAACTAACTTGTTCCAGCCAATGCCTGGTTTTTATCAAAAAGAGCCATCGGCTCGAACATTCTCTTGCCCAGGGTTTCAACCCTGGGCTTAGAAGAAAAGTGCTTAACTAACTTGTTCCAGCCAATGCCTGGTTTTTATCAAAAAGAGCCATCGGCTCGAACATTCTCTTGCCCAGGGTTTCAACCCTGGGCAAGAGAAGAAAAGTGCTTAACTAACTTGTTCCAGCCAATGCCTGGTTTTTATCAAAAAGAGCCATCGGCTCGAACATCCCTGGGCCAGAGATGTTCGAGCTATTCCTTTGTAATGACATTATCAAGATTCAGCATCACATTGGCTGAGATGGTGAGCGCGGCCAGTTCGGGGGTGCGCTCTTTTCCGTAGGCCAGGATGCTGTCTGCTTCCACTGGTTTTTTCTTGTAGGCGTCAAGGGCCTGTTTGTACACTTTTACGAGCACATTCAGGTTTTTTTGTTCAATGTTCTGGAATGTGAGCATGCGGTAACCTTCTTTTAATTGCTGTTCAGGCGTTTTTCCACGCTGCTGCATCCGGGTTGCCAGCTTTTCGGCTGCTTCCAGATAAACCGGATCATTCAATGTAACCAGTGCCTGCAAAGGTGTATTGGTCAAAATCCTCCGCGACTGACAGAATTCCCGGCTCGGCGCATCGAATGTGACCATCGAAGGGTAGGGGGCCGTCCGCTTCCAGTAAGTGTAAACTCCCCGGCGGTAACGGTCTTCTCCTTCGCTTAAAACCCACTTTTCACCGCTGTAAGGCGATTGCCAGATCTTATCCGGCTGAGGTGGCATGACGCCCGGCCCATACATCTTATCCGAGATCAAACCGCTGCATGCCAGCGCCTGGTCGCGAACCTGCTCGGCACTAAGCCTTACGCGCGGGCCACGCGATATCCAGATGTTGTACGGGTCTTTTTCTAGTTTGTTCTCGTCCGTTTTGGAGCTCTGACGGTAAGTGGATGACATTACGATTGTTTTCAGCATCTTTTTAATGCTCCATTTGTCTTCCTCCATAAACTTGACTGCCAGCCAGTCCAGCAGCTCGGGATGTGTGGGCTCGGCTCCCTGGGAACCGAAGTCTTCTACTGTTTCCACAATTCCTTTTCCAAACAACTGCTCCCAGAACCGGTTTACGATCACGCGGGAGGTCAATGCATTATCGCGGCTTACGATCCATTTGGCCAGGCCTACACGGTCTCTTGGTGCGTCTTTGGGCATAGGAGCCAGGAGCTTGGGCACGTCTGGTTTCACTTCTGCGCCTTTTACCATCCAGTTCCCTCTTACAAAGACATTTGTCTTTCGTGCAAAATCACCCTTTCCTTCCCAGATTACAGGCATACTCTCGGTTTGGCGCGTCAACACGGTGGCATAGTCGGCTACAATGTTGTTGTATTCAGGTTTGTCCTTGCCTGGTAAAGCTTTCTGGAACGACATCCAGGTGATGCGCACCCATTCTTCCGGATTATTAGGACTTTTTAAGGATAGGAAAATGTCGTGTTTTCCAGGCGTTTTTGTCAGCGGTGCAATGATCACCGAGTCCCTGGCGGGCACCTTGATCTGCGAGATTACGGGTCCGTCCAGCTTGTCCAGATGCAGGGAAAGAACAGCGTTCTGGGCTTTGGTTGACACGTTCATAACCACATTGTCGGCCTCGGAAAGATCCACCTGGGCAATCCTTGCATTCCCATTGTTTTTTACACCATAATAGGAAATCAGCAGGACCGTGGACTGGTCACCTTTCACGAAATTATGTGCGTTAATTTTAGGCTCCATCACTTTCATAAACTGCGTAACCTGAGGCAGCTGCTCCGGTTTATTTTGCCTGATCCAGCTTTTGACACGCTCCACGCGGACAGAATCTTCGCCCTTATAAAAACGCATCTTAGGCCATTCGTCCCACACATCTTCGTCGCGCGTGTTATTGAAAAACGCCATGTATTTGTAATAATCCTCATGCGGAATGGGGTCATAAGGGTGGCTGTGACATTGTATACAAGCAAATGTGGTTCCCTGCCACACTTCCCAGGTTGTGTTCACGCGGTCGATCTGGGCGGCGGTCCGGAACTCTTCATCGTCGGTGCCGCCTTCGTTGTTGGTCATGGTGTTGCGGTGATATCCAGTGGCGATCATGTTCTCTTCCAGCGGGAAGCCGTCTTTGTCTTTTTGTAACAGATCACCCGCCAGCTGCTCAATGGTGAACTGGTCAAATGGCTTGTCCTCATTAAAAGATTTGACCACATAATCGCGGTAACGCCACATGGTCCTGCCGCCATCACTTTCATAGCCTTTTGTATCCGCATAGCGCGCCAGATCCATCCACATAGACGTCCAGCGCTCTCCGTATGCGGGTGATTTGAGCAGTCGATCGACCACTTTCCCGTAGGCGTTTTCAGATTTATCATTGATAAAATCAGCGACTTGCTTCTCAGTAGGTGGCAGCCCTGTCAAGTCCAGACTGACACGGCGGATCAATGTTGCCCGGTCGGCTTCGGCAGACACATGGAGTCCCTTATCCTTTAATTTATCCAGAACAAAATGGTCAATTTCGTTCGTAGCCCACTTTTTCTCTTCATTATCGAACAAGCCAAACAGGTTACTAAAGCCATTCAGCGAAGGCACATCGGGTTTTTCAATTTTTTTATAAGACCAATGCGTTTCCCACTTGGCTCCCTGGTTGATCCATTTTTCCAGAATATCAATTTCTTCTTCCTTTAATGGCGTGCCGTTTTTGGGCATTTTTTCATCGGGATCATCGCTTAATATGCGGCGTATCATTTCGCTGGCGTCCGCGTCGCCGCGCACCACGGGGATCTTGCCCGATTTGCCCGGTTCGAGCATTTCGTGTTCAAACAGGAAGCTTACGTCGCCCGCCTTTTTCACGCCACCGTGGCAGCCCATGCAATGTTTATTCAAAATAGGCTTCACCTCGGTGTTGTAATCCACCGAGGAAGGGGCTAGCGAGCCTGAAAGCCAGAAAAAGGAAGATACGGCAATGATGAGAATCCCAGCGCCGATAAATATTCTGTTACTCAGCATCCTTCAATCTTTTTGTTAAAAAAATCAATTGCCTATGACTACTGCCAGGTCGCATTCTGCTTCCCATTTGGGTTGCCCAGCAACGCTATCACCGGCAGAGGTAAAACATAGTCTTTTGCCTTAGCTACCCGGTCGACATGGTATTTTTTGGGCAAAATGTTTTATTAATTAACAAGATAATCAATTGGACCGCGAGATTTACTCTTTCGGCGGAGTTCCGGATGCTTGAAGAAACTATATTATAAGCGAAAAGGGCCAATCCCGAAGAATTGACCCATTTTCTTAACGTTGAGTATATACATCCAATTATAAGCATTGTTTATAAACAGGATGTTTCGTCCTAAGCAGACGTCAATCTTTTCTTACTATAACAATATCCAATTTATTTTGCGGTAAAGTAGCAGTTACAAAACAAGAGAAATCAGGTTTGGATCAGTTGGGAACGAACTTGGTAACCATGTTATTTTTTGGTTCGAGGGTCCTCAGATAGGCATACATCGCTCTCAAATCTTTTTCTTCAATGCCCGAATACATGGCCCAGGGCATCACGGTGTTCATATCTTTCGGGCCTACTTTGGGGGTTACGTAATTTGAGTCCTTGTAAATTTTGAAGCGCTTCACAAAGGCATCCTCACTCCACGAACCGATCCCGGTTTTAACGTCTGGTGAGATATTTTGAGAAGTGACGGTTCCGGATGGCAGTTTAAATTCCTGTCCTCCTCCAAATTCACTGCCTGGCACAATGTTGCCTTTTTCCCGCTTGCTATGGCAATCCACGCAGGATGCGGATGTTACCAGATATTCGCCTGTGGCCAGAATATTATCTTCGGAAGGACGTTTGCCCGGCGCTGCCTTTGCTGGCATAGTATTGATTAAAATTGAAACCGGAAAGTCGGGCTCGGAGGCCGGAATGTCCTTTTTAACGGGACTCAACGTCCGCAAATATGCGATAATGCTATGTACATCTTCGGGGTCCATTTTGCCATAAGCATGGTAAGGCATAACCGGAAACATTGCTTTCCCATCTTTATTAACACCCGTTGTAATTGCGCGGAAAAGTTCGCCGTCGGTCCAGTTTCCTATGCCGTAGGGTGTGATGTTTTTGGAAATAAATTTGCCGGGGAAACCCAGTTTCTGGTCGAAGATTTCGCCGCCGCTACCCATATCCACACCTGTAATCGGACCAGCAAACAGGTTCCAGTCGCGGGTGCTGTGGCAGTCCATGCAGACAGTGACATGATTGGCGAGATACTTGCCGCGTTCCACTCTGGCGGGCGTTCTTTCAACTGTAAGTTCCGGCGCATCGCCGACATTGGGAAGTGCTAATGTAACATAGGAAGCAGCCGCAACAGCCACTACAACAAAAAGAAGAATGATGATTCCGATAACTTTGAAAAGTTTTTTCATAGGGTCCGATTAGGGTTTTACAAATTGCAAAAGTAAGAAAACCGGACACTTTACTATCGGCTAAGCGGTTCACCCTGAGTTCTTTTTGGCGGAACTTATTAAACGGTCGGCGTGGAGGAATGGAAGAGGTGGCCATGCCACGGATGAACAAATGGACACTAATCGCATTCGTGCCTATTCGTGCATCCGTGGCACTATAAAGAAGTCAATTACTTGATAATCTGATCAATAAGCAGCTGATAATGTGCTTGTTGGCCGGAGGTGGAAAGCCAGTCGCGGACAATGAATTTGAAAAACAGCATCGGCGGCTCATGATGGTCAATAGCAGCCTGGAAATAGACCAGGGCCTCGCTTACATGGCCAATGGAAGCATTTACAATGCCCATATCATAATTGGAAACCACCTGTGTTTTGCTCAGCGAGGTCATTTGGGTGAGGATATCGCGGGCACTTTCCGTTTCATTAGACAATCCGAACAACACACCGCATGCACTGAGTGTAATGCCATTATAATTGATTTCCAAAGCCGTTTCCAGCGCTTCCTGTGCTTCCGGATAGTTCCTAAGCGTGATCAGATTAAGGCCAATGATCAGGTGGCCGCCCCAGAATGAAGGTTCCAGAGCCACCAGCTTCTGTCCCTGTTCAACGGCTTTTTCGAAATTTCCTGCAATCCAATAAACATACGCTGCGTAAAAATTATTGATCAGTGAAAAGGGTTCGAGGGATAATGCCAGGGCAGTTTTTTCCAACGCCTCCTCATAACGATCGCTCAGTGCGAGATAGAGCGCGTACTGCCCGATAAGGTCGGCCGCGTTCCAGTTCAGTTCCAATGCTTTGGCAAAAGAGGCGGATGCGCTTTTGAAATCCCATTCATGCAGCATTTGCATCCTCGCTATGGCAAGATAACTTTCCGCAATGCCGTCGTCGAGTGCAAGGGCCTGCTCGGCTGCATGCTTCATCAGCGGCAGCGCCTTAGCCGCAGGAAGATGCCGGTAAAACCACATATTAAGATAACACGACGCAATGCCGGAGTAAGCGATCGAGTAGGTGGGGTCCAGGTCAATGGCTGACTCAAAATAGCCGATGGCTTTCTGATATGTGTCCGGCCCGTCAAACTTGTTATGGTAAAAACGGCCGCGCAGATAGAGCTGGTAAGCCGCTTTATTGTTGGTGTATCGTTTGAATGTGCTGATGGGTTCATCACCCAGAAGCTGGACTTTGATCGCATTCATGATGGCCAATATGATTTCGTCCTGAACCTCGAAAATGTCGTCCAAGTCACGGTCATAATGCTCAGACCAAATGTTGGCCCCGTCCGCAGCACGGATAAGCTGCACATTGATCAGCAATTTTTCGCCCGAATTCCGGATGCTTCCTTCCAGAATGTGCTCCACGTTGAGCTGCTCGCCAATGTGTTTCAGATCCTGGTTCTGACCCTTAAAAATGAAAGACGAAGTCCTTCCCGCAACCTGTAAGCCTGGAACGCGGCTTAATACATTGATGATCTCTTCGGTAACCCCGTCGCTGAAATACTCCTCTTCGGGATCGTAGCTCAGGTTTGCAAACGGTAATACGGCAATGGTTGGTTTCATGGCTTGATAAGTTTGAAAATTCAGTATTTTACTTGCAACTATCTTATGCAACATTGTGTCTGAAAGAAAAACGGCAAAACCCAATGGCTGCACAATGAAAAATCTTTTACATCTATGCCTGCTTCTTATCATCGTCGCCTCGTGCATCACAGATAGCAATGATCCTTCTGAGCGATTTCCTTTCGACGGCACAGGTTACCGGCCCAGGTACAGCTCCGCCGAAGATGCGGCCAGGATAGAGGTCATCGCAGCGCAGCCTTTGTCAAAACCAGGGAAGATATATGTGCTCGACGATTATCTGTTCATTAATGAATCCGGCCATGGCATTCACGTTGTCGATAATTCGGATCCTAAAAACCCGAAGAACATCTCCTTCATTTCCATTGCCGGAAATTACGACATGGCAGCGAAAGGGGCGTTTCTATATGCGGATAATCTCACAAATCTGGTCGTTTTCGACATTAGTAATCCAAAATCGCCCAAGCTTACCAAGACAATTCCCAACGCTGTTCCGGGGACTGACTATCCGCCTGTCAGCAATGTATATTTTGAATGCGTAGAAAGTAAAAAAGGCATTGTGACAGGTTGGGAAAAAGTGCCGATGGCAAAGCGGCCCAATTGCTTCCGGTAAGCAACATTGAAATATCCGAATATTCAAGTGAAAGGCAGAAAACGAAAGTTAACCATGAAAAAAATTGCTCCATTTTTATTTGCAGGACTCGCTATTCTTGGATTAGTGCTGATCCTGACCGGCTGTGAGGATGGCGGAAACGATTCAGCATTGAACCCGCAAACAGGCTCCGGCGGTTCGATGGCGAGGTTTGCGATAACAGGCAATACGCTGTACATCGTTACTAAGCAATCGCTCGAAGTGTATGACATTGAAAACGGGGCGAATCCGGTCAAAGCGGTAAAAAAGGATATGGGCGTTGGGATAGAAACCATATTTCCCTACCGCGACAACCTTTATATAGGAGCCATGGACGGCATGTATATTTTTAACAACACCGATCCGCGAAACCCCGTGTTAGAGAGCAAATTTCAGCATATCCAATCATGCGATCCGGTGGTGGTGCAGGGAAAATACGCGTATGTAACATTGCGCAGCGGTGTTACTTGCCGGGTACAAAATTCAGTCAGCTCGCTTGACGTCGTGGATGTGAGTGACCCGGCCGCGCCGAAAATGGTCCACACACAACGAATGACCTCGCCTTACGGCCTGGGTGTCTCGGGAAACAGATTGTTTGTGTGCGAGGGAAGCGTCGGGCTTACCGTGCTGGATATCACCGATCCTACCAAGCCTGTTTTTAAAGAGACAATGGGAGATCTGCCCGCTTACGATATCATTGTCAGGAATAAGCATATGATTGTTACTGGCGGAAAAGGCCTTTTCCAATACAAGCACGACAATGCGGACAATATCGAATTTTTAAGCAAAATCCCTGTCCTATGAGGTTATTTCTAGCTGTTTTTGTGGGTTGCTGCTTGTCGGGACTCGCTTCTTTTGGTCAGATAGATGCTGAAACGGCGCAAAAGCATGTGATCGTAAAATTTGCGCCCTTGTCACTTTTTGATTTTGATAATGCAGTTCAATTCGGAGTCGAAGTTCCGTTAGGTACCACAGGGATGTCTTTACAGCAGGATTTAGGCTATGGTCCGGCCGCAATGAACACTTGGTACAGCCAGGGAGTTGACCGGCCCAATAAGGAAGTCTTCAAAAGCAGGACGCAGCTGCGTTATTATTACCTGACGAGGCGCCGCATGAAACCCTACATAGCTGGTGAACTGCTATTGAAAAAAGTGATTTACAGGGATAATAAATGGGTTGGAATGGAATGTGACCAGCCCTGGGGCAATTGTGGTTACGTTGAAAATACACTTGTAAAAACCAGGCGCATGGTGCATGCCGGTCATGTTAAAGCCGGCATGCAGTTCTATTTCAGCAGCCGGATAGCGCTTGATCTTTTCGCAGGATTAGGCTTCCGCAACATCCGCGTGCGAACCATCACCGACCTCCCCGACAACACCAGAATCCCCCGCTCCGACCGCTGGTTCGAATACGACACACCCAACGAAAGTGAGTTCCTACCCAGCCTGGCCCTGGGCTTTCATTTCGGGATCATTCTGGGGAAGTTTGAGGATTAAATCTTAACCTGCAATGTCACGTAATAACCTCTTCCGTCTGAGGGGAGGATGCCGGGGCCGGGGTAGCCGGTGGCGCGGCGGGTGAAGTACATTTCATTGGTGAGGTTGTTGATGCTGGTTTCTAGTTTCAGGCGCTTCCACTCGTAGGAGAGGCTGAGATCCATGATCTTGTATGCTGGAATAATGCCTACCACGGACGAAACGCCTCCTTCAACGGCATTGGTTGCTTCCGAAAACTGGTCGGTCAGATGCGTTAGCTGGAAGGAACCTTTCAGCTTTTTGTATCCAACTCTCAGACCGGTCTTTAAATTTACCTTTGGAACAAATTCAACTTCATTGCCCTGAACACCAGGAATTTCGCTGTTTTTATATTCTGATTTTATGAAAGCAATGTTGGCAAAGACCACAGTGCTCCACTCCTTTTCTTCCGGGTTTGCCAGTTTGAAAAAATCAGCTTCTGCATACGACTCAACACCCGTGATAATGGCCTGGCCCACATTGCTGCGCAGCCTAAGAACCCGGTTGCTTTCGTCGTAAAACTGCACTTCTCCGATCCGGTTGTTATAGTTGAGATAAAAAAGGCTGACGTCGTAATTGAAAAATGCAGTCTGATGGCTTCGGAAACCGAGGTCGATGCTGTAACCTTTTTCGTCTTTCAGGTTCGGGTCGATCACGGAGGAAGGATTTGAAATGCGCATGTCGCTGAATGTGATCGAGCGGTAGTTTTGCGAAATATTTCCGTAAACCTCCACATTTGAATGTGGCTTATAGCTGACACCGACACCTGCCAGCACAAAATGACGCCCGTTTTTACGATTTTCCTCGGTGCGTGTAATATTGATAATGTTGCCTGCCAGATCGCGTGAAATGTTGCCATAGAAGCCATCTGCGGTTGTTTTTATATACTCAAACCTTACACCCGGCGTAATGGAGAGCCGGTCGGAGAGATAAAAAATGTTCTCTGCAAACAGCGATACGTTCCTGTTTGGAAAGCGGTAATCGTAAGTAATGAAGCGCTCTGGCTCGACGAAATTGAAATCAGCATCCTTGGCACTGGTCCCTACGCCCTGCAAACTGTGATTATAGCCATGATAGAAACGCCCGCCCACGAGCAGTACAGACAGTTTTTTGGCTACAAAATACCTTTTCAGATAACGCCCCTCAGCGCCCCAGTTCGTAAAATTACCTTTGATCAAATCGCGCTCGCTATTGTCATCGATCGTCGCAACACGGTTGGGCCTGAAACCCAGTGAATAGCGGTGTGCTGAAAGTCCGAAGAGCCTTACATTGAAATCACTGGTTTCACTTAATTTCTGGTCAAAATGCAGGGCGAGCATGTTCCAGCCAACCTGGAACCAGTTTCTTTCACGGTTGGTCTGCCTTGGATCTTGCAGAAACATCGCATCAGAAAGGCCGCCCGGCTGCTTAGCAAGATAATCCATGTGTGTGACATCAATGCCAATGCTGGTTTTATCCGAAATCTTATAGTCGATATCTGCATATGCTGTTTTATTCTGAAAATGCGAATTCTCCCGCCAGCCGTCGCCTTTTTTGTATTGAAAAAAAGTGTAGTAACTCAGCTTTCCCACCGTGCCGCTGGCGCTGGTGAATGTGTTATAAAAGCCAAAAGACCCGACGCTTTGCCGGGCAGTGATTTCCAGTTTTTTGTCTGCCACAGGCTTGCGCATTACAAAATTGATCAACCCGCCGAATTGTGTGCCATATTGCAGCGATGCCGCCCCGCGGACAATTTGAATCCGGCCCACGGCCTCGATAGGAGGGGTGTAGTAACTTTCAGGATAACCTAATGCGTCCGCACTGATGTCGTGGCCATTCTGGCGAACATTAAAGTTGGAGGTCCGGTTGGGATCCAGGCCGCGGCCACCAATGCTCAGCTGTAATCCGCCGCCGTCATTTTCCCAAATATTAAGACCTGCAACCCGTGAATAAACTTGCCGCGCATTGTTGGTAGAAAGGTTGGCAACGAGTTGATCGGGCGTGATAACCTCGGATTTTTTGCCTTCGTAAATGCCCATATTTTCAACTCCGCGAAGGCGCGAGAAACCGAAATCCGTTGCTTTTTCGGTCACGGTCAGTTCCTTTAAATTCTGGTCGCTGGAAATGCCGGAAGTGGCGGCAGCACTGTCCGGTTTTGGCGTTTTTTTGTCGGAAGTGCGCGATTGCGCATGGGCGACACATGAAAGGGCCAGTAAAAAAATGATAATGTTAAAGCCCTTTGATCTCATCATTGAAAGGAATAATCCAGGATTTGTGTTGGAAAGAATCAGTTTGTTTGGCCAGGTCCACCGCCGGATCGATCATCGGCTTGCCTATTCTGCCATTGAGCGCCACATAGGAATCCACATAGACCTGTGGCGTTTCGAAACCCGCCGCCGCGTAATGATCGCGGAGCATGTGTGCGTATTGCAGGATCATATCGGGCTGGGTGGACATCATTTTTTCTTGCAAGCGCGTCAGGAAGTCGTTATTATTGACGATTTGTTTCTTGCCTGAGGCGTCGGTGACCGTGAATTGCGTGTAACCGGCTTTTTCCATCAGCATAACCCGCCAGGAAAACCGGTAACCTTCCTCCGTCCAGAAAAGCTCATCGGAATACATCAGATAACGGAACGGAAAGGTGATTTGGAATATAAAAAACAGTGCAAAAACGGTCAGTAGTAAGGGTTTGGCAATGCCTAAAACAATGTACGAGCGCTTTGGCCTGATAAATCGGATCGGCAGATTTAAAGCAAAACTAATAGCGTCGATGATTTTCTGGTGCATTTCTCCCGGAAAAAAAACGAACGCAGTCACGATCATAATGTATGGAAACATGCCGATCGGAAACAGAATGGCCGTTAATAAGTGAAAAATGATCACGGAAATGAATGCATAGGGACGCGTTTTTTTGTTCCAAAGCAAAAATCCAATGCTCAGATCGTAAACGCAGCCAGCCCAGCTGAACAGGTAGGGTGTCCATTTGTAATTAAATAGACCACCGATCACGGGCAGATCATTCTGCGAAGGAAGCCAGATTTTCAATGGTAATGCGTGTAAAAGCCAGTCGCTGTTGAGCTTTGCCAGTCCTGCGTAAAAATAAATGATGCATACCAGTAACCGGATGCTGTCGATGCACCAGCTGGGCAGCTGGTCGGCCAGTAACTTTTTGTTTCGGTAAGCGTCAAAAGAAAATGATGCGTGTGCAGGCAGGAAAATCAGCATAAAACTTACCATACTCACAAAATAGTAGTGGTTCAGGTAAGTGCTTTTGTCCATCAGCTCAATGTAAGCGAAAGATAGGAAGAGCATAATGGCCGATAACCTGTAAAACAACCCGGCAGCAACCAGCAGGGAAGCCACGGCGCAAACCCCGAATAAAACATAAGTCCATTCTCCCAACGGCCGGATGAATTCGAAGCCGAAAAAGGGAAAATGAAATTTTGGTAAAATATACAAGTCGCTGATCCAGCCTTTTGCCCAAAAACGGCAAATGCTCAAAAAGAGCATGATGCCGAAAATGACCCGGAATAAGGCCAGCGTTGCAGCCGGAGAATATCGGTTGAAATATGCCCGCATGAATGATGCGTTTAGTCGCCGTCGTTATCGGTGTAGGTGATGGTAATGCTCATTGCCGAGGTCATGTCCACTTTCAGCATACGAACTGCTTTTTGCATTTCGGTATAAGTGTCCTTCATTACCTGATTATTGGTTTTTACCTCTTCGTATAAGTTCGGTTTCAAAGCATTAAGCTTGGATTTGCTTGCATCAAATTGTGCATTAAGCAGCTCGGTAAGGGGTTTGCCTGTGCCGCTGTCTTTGGCACCCAATGCATCCAGATAAGTTTTCAGAGACGGCCCGGTTCCGTCCGCTTTTACACTTTTTCCATTGAAAAAATCGACATAAGCCTGGTGCGCTGTTTTGGCAAGTGCCAGAGAAATATCTTTTTTATAGAATGCTTCCACTTTTTCAGGCGCGGCAATGCCATTGAGCATGGCTCCCGAAGGAATTCCAAACTTCCCGGAACGAATATAACGCTCGTAATGAAGTACATAACCATTAACCAGCAAGGAAGTTGAAGAGCCAATATCGAGTCCTGTTTTAGTAACGAATGTTTCTTTATACGCACCTTTCCATTCACTGGTAACTTTATCGAGAATGCTGTCCATGCGATCGGTAACGCGCTTGATGTAAGCAAGTTTGGCGGCGGCACCGGGCGCTGTTGTGTATTGGGCAACAATGGCCGCGTCGGTTGCACCTATGCCGTTGATCAGATAATCAAGCGCAGGAAATCCCTGGCGGGGGTAGGAGTCCGGTGTTTCCAGGCTGGCAGCCGGATTGGCGATGTTTGCGCCGATGCCTTGTTCGCTGGCAGGGTAAATGTTGAAGAAATTGCGGATCGTATGCTTTTCTCCCGGTCCGAAATCAAAGAGCTCGACCTTTTGCCATTCTGTGTAGGCGTCGGCCCATGCTGCGCGGAAATCTGTAAGCGTGGCGGCGTCCGGTTTGGCGATGAATGCATTGGACTTGGTTACCATGGCATCAAACTTGCCCTGGAAATTGTCGTATGAAGGGATGATAATGTTGTCGGCAAGATGCGTAAGCATGGCTTTGCGGTCCTTCCCATCCTCAACTGGTTCCGGCTCGGTTTTTTCCTTTGAATCGGAACAGCCCAGGAAGAACACGGTCAGCAAAATGGGCAGATATTTTTTCATTGTCATGAGTAGTCAGGTTTTAAACAACAAATGGTGGATCGACAGCAAAGCCGTCAATCCACCCTGAAACAGGTCAAGACCTGAATTTTATAACTTGAACTTTGCCGTTATCGCATCCGAAGCAGCATTGATCTTGTCGTTGGTAAGGTCCCAGAATCCATTCGGAGAGCCCATCAAGCCTAGCAACAACGCGTCAGAAAAAGCAGCGTCCGCACCATTGATCTTACAGTAACGAAGGGAGTAAATGAAACCAAGTCCTTCGCCGATGGCATGTGCACGGGCAGCGTCCGTTGTTCCGCTTTTCCATTTACCCAGGTAACCCAGTGCAGCAGAAGCGATCGCTTTTTCCATTTCCGTTCTGATAAATGTTGCCTGCGTTTTCACCTCGGCGTTATCCATGTTCACGATCGCCACACGTCCTTTCACAAACGCAGGATGGATTTTAGCATAACTTGCTTTATTGTATTCCCAAATATATGAACCGATAAAAGACTCGTTGGAAGTCCTCGCAGCATCCGTAGCGCCTGCCAGGTATACCGGGTTCAAAGTAAGCAGTCCATATGCCTCGTCCCAGTTGTGTTCCAAAGCCGTATATTTTTTACCCGAAACCAATGAAATATTGTCTACCTCCAAACCTCTGTCCAACAGCACATTACCAATGTAATCCATTTGCAAAGCACCGATCAGGCCTTTTTGAATGATTTGTCCGTGCTCAATTCCTTTTGAATCAACAAGATATGTTCCAAGTTTACCTGCAACACCTTTCGCCGCAGGCACCTTTACCGATTTGCTTGCTGCTTCCAGGGCGGCAAAACTGGTTTCCAGGTGCGCACGCGCAGCATCTGCTTCTGCGGCAGTTTTTGAAGAAGCTGTAACATCGCGCAACTGCACACCCGAAGCATTCAGGTCCGCGCCTTTAACATTAATGGTTGATGTGCTGATATCCGTGAACGGGTTACCTGTATTCGCATACATATTTTTCATCACAGCCGCAGTTACCTGTGTGCTGTCCCGCACTGCCGAGCCCAGGTAATAATTTAGCGCCTGGAACATCTTGAAACGTGCATTCCCGGACGTCAGATCAACAGTAGTATCGCCTTTGGTGTCAATAAAAAGGCTTTTGTAAGGTGTTGTAGGGGTGATTTTTGCGTAATCGATCTTGGTGCGAAGCTCCGGGCCCGGGCTTGGATCGATAGGCCTTTCTTCATCGTCTGAACAGGAGGATAACCCCGCGACCAGCATGGACGCAAACAATACATTGCGTAAGTTGAAATGTTGTAGCATTCTTTTCAAATAGTTGTTTTGTCAGGAAATGTGAGAGGTTGCTTATTTAGACTAATCATAAGCGGGGGCAAACATATGCATTATTTAGAATCAGAACAAATTACTTAAAGGAGATTATAGATTAAGTCTGCTATGGACTAACAAAAAAAAACACTTACCGCTGACTTCAAGTTCGTTAGCCTGAAATCCTGGTAAGTGTCTTAATCAAATTTTAATGTCCGTAGCGAGTCAGTGCTAACTCAACTTCCGCTTTCTGCTTTCTTTTTGCTGTTGAATTTCTTCTCGGCGGTTTTGGCTTTTTCAAAATCCAGCACCACGCCGTTGATACAATAACGAAGTCCGGTAGGAGGCGGGCCATCCTCGAAAACGTGTCCCAAATGCGATTTGCATTTGCCGCACATTACCTCCGTGCGACGCATGCCGTGGGAGTTGTCTGCCGCTTCCAAAATGGAGGTTTTGCTGATCGGTTCAAAGAAGCTCGGCCAGCCGCATCCGCTTTCGTATTTGGCATTACTTTTAAAAAGTGCATTGCCACAAACGGCGCAATAGAATGTGCCTACCTCTTTGGAATGTTCGTATTCACTGGTAAATGGTCGCTCGGTTCCTTTCAGGCGCGCTACTTCGTAAACTTCCGGCGAAAGGACCTTTTTCCACTCTTCGTTGCTTTTATTAACCGCAACGGAATCCTTCCTGGAATATGCGGGTGTTTTTTTCTGCTCTTTCTGTGCCGGGGAAGATTGTCCGTAACAGCTTTGCAGCATTAATGCGAACATGCCTGCAAGCAGGAATGCGATTGGCTTCTTCATGCTGTTTATCATTTTGATGTTTTCTTAATATACGATATGCCGGCGCAAATAGTTGGACGCGGGACTATTTTAACTAACAATATCGGGCAAGAAAAGATTTAAATAAACGCCGACAGATCCCGCACGCCAAGCTTTCTGGAAGTCGTAAACCCTTCTCCGAAAGTCACACCGATCGCGTGGCCCATTTCCCGGGCGCGGGCGATTACAAATTCGAGGAAATCAGGGGAGGAAATGTAGCTCTGCGGCTCGTCGCTGTTGTAGGAAGGCACGAAAAACTGGCTTTCGAATGCACGGATCGCTTCTACTTTTTTGTCATGGACATGGGTTATGTCAACGATAAAATCGGGCGTAATGTAGCGGTCCTGTACGGTGTGGAAAACCTGCCTGGGCCGCCATGCTTCCTGCTCATTGCCTTGTTCATCAAACGTCTTCACCATCCGCAAACCAGAGTAAAAGCAACTGTCCGACACGAGCTGTCCGGCACGGCCGTGATCCGGATGCCTGTCGGTAATTGCATTGGTAATAACGATATCGGGCTGATATTTACGGATGTATGGAATGATCGCTTTCTGATGTGCTTCGTTATTAGCAAAAAATCCATCGGCTAAACCTACATTATCACGTACAGCAATGTTCATGATAGCCGCCGCATTTTTAGCTTCCTGAATCCTGCCTTCGGGCGTCCCGCGCGTGCCGAGCTCGCCGCGTGTGAGGTCTACAATCCCGACTTTTTTTCCCAATGCAATCTGCGACAGCAATGTTCCGGCACAACAAAGTTCGACATCGTCAGGGTGAGCTGTGATGGCAAGGATATCTAGTTTCATAATATGGATTTTATTTGATGCGAAGTTTCTGCCCGATTCTCAAAGTAGAGCGGGTAGAAATGCGGTTTTTTCTGGCAACGGATGAAATGCTGACACCATACCGACCTGCTATGGAAGACAATGTCTCACCCGAGCGCACTTTATGCAAAATAGAGCGGGTGTAGGCTACGGGAGCATCGCCCGATGCAAACTCGCTTTTGTTCGATTTACCCCTTAAATGGCTCCATACATTGCTGGTTAGCAAGAAATGGTCAGACTTGATGGCTTTGTTTTCCCAGTCAAAAATATTTCTCGGGTCGAATGGATTCCCTTCGTAGCGGTTTTCATAATGTAAATGGGATCCCGTACTGCGGCCGGTATTTCCTCCCAAGCCGATCACTTCGCCAGCTTTTACGATTTGCCCCGATTCAACAAGTTGTTTGGATAAATGCCCGTAAAGTGTTTCGAGACCGTTATAATGTCTTACAACAACAAAACGACCGTATCCGCTGCCGTCGAAGGCAACAATGCGGACCATTCCGTCATAGGTCGAGCGCACTGTATCGCCCGTTTCCAGGTCCAGATCGCTCCCATTATGCCATCTTCCCCAGCGGTAGCCGAAATTGGAAGTAGGCTTGGTGTCGATCATGGGTGTGGCCCACATTCTGTTTACTGCGGGATCGTATAATGTAATGTCAACGGGTTCGTCGAATTCCAGCGGGCTGAGTCCGTAGGGGTTAATGGTGCGTGCATCCCAGATTACGTAATATTCAGCAGATTTTACCCATTCATCTGCAACCAGCAGGGAATCAACAACTTCTACGACTTCGGTTTCGCCTTCGTCCAGGGTGGTTGTGTCCTCGCTTACGACGGGGTTGAGCGGTTTTACCGGCTCGAACTGGCTTTGGAATCTGAGATTGGAGGTTTCTACCTGGTATTCGTCTTCGGGCTGCGGTGTGCTTATCCTTGTAGGTCCTTCGTTGGCATTGTTTCCGGACTGATTGATTTTGGGATTTCTTTTGAATTTTCCTCGCTCTTGCGCTTGCGTGTTCCAGGAGATCAAACACACGGTCATTAGCAAACTTACAATAAGCTTTACTTTCATAGGTATAAAAAAATCAGATCAGACTACATTGCTTGCTAAAACATGACAATGTAGCCTGATTCAAATTAGGGGTTGGGCAAATTATTTATGCTGTTTCCTCAATGATGGTTTCTACTTCAAGTTCCATTAGAAATCTCTCGGCGTCCAACGCGGCCATACATCCGGTTCCGGCAGCAGTGATGGCTTGTCTGTAAACATTATCCTGCGCATCACCACAAGCGAATACACCTTTAATGTTGGTGCAAGCACTTCCTTTTATAGTCTGAATGTAGCCGGTTTCGTCCATGTTCAGATATCCTTTGAAAATATCCGTATTAGGCTTATGTCCGATCGCTACAAAGAAACCGGTTGCCTGCAATAGTTGCTCCTCGCCCGTTTTATTATTTTTTACCAAAACAGATTCAAGTCCTTCTTCTCCGTTCAGCTTTACCGTTTCCGTATTCCAGAGAATTTCAATGTTCGGCAACATTTCTACGCGTTTCTGCATGATCTTGGAAGCACGCATTTCATCGCGACGAACGAGCAGGTACACTTTACGGGCCAATTTGGCAAGGTAACTTGCTTCCTCAGCCGCTGTATCACCAGCGCCCACGACTACCACATCCTGTCCTCGGAAAAAGAAACCATCACAAACCGCACAGGCAGAAACGCCGCGGCCGTTCAGGCGCTCTTCGTCAGGAAGCCCCAGCCATTTGGCAGAAGCACCGGTTGAAACAATCACTGAATCGGCTTCGATCTCGTGCTTGTTGTCAATAGTCACTTTGAGCGGATGTGTTGTAAAATCAACCGCCGTAGCCAATCCGTAACGGATATCTGTTCCGAAGCGTTTGGCTTGTTTTTCGAAATTGACCATCATTTCAGGACCGGTAATCCCATCCGGATAGCCCGGATAGTTATCAACTTCCGTGGTAATGGTCAGCTGGCCGCCTGGTTGCGCGCCTTGGTAAAGTACAGGATTCAACCCTGCTCTGGATGCATATATAGCGGCTGTATATCCGGCAGGACCGGAGCCAATGATTAAGCAGGATACTTTCTCGGGTGTCATATTATATGGATACTAAATGTTAACGACGAATGTTTACGAACTAAGTTGTACTCGTCTATTACAACATTGGCAGATCGACAAAAGTGCAAAATTTCGATTCTTTATGCAAATTCAATTAGAGGATCCTCCACTCGATTCTGCGGTTCTTCTGGCGGTTTTCCTGGGAGTCATTTGCAGCAACAGGCTGCGTCTCCCCATAACCTTTGAATGTGATCCGGTCGGCAACAATCCCCGACTGTTGCAGATATTGCTGCACGGATTGCGCCCTTCGCCTTGATAATTCCATATTTTCCGTGTCGGAACCTACATCATCGGTATGACCGGAAATTTCAATTTTTACAGTTTTGTTTTTATTCAAAAAGTCAACCATTTTCCCAAGCTCGACTTTCGATTTTTCATCGAGGCTGTATTCACCTGTTTTGAAAAATATATTATTGAGCACTTCTGCCCGGTCTTTTTCGATGGCCTCCAAAGGAATGTCCAGGTCAACAAAGGATGTGGAATCATTCACTGTAAATGACAGGCTTTTAAAAAGATAACCTTGTTTGGATACATAAAAAGCATATTCACCTCCGCTGTTGAGCACGGCCAGGAAAGAACCCGTTTTGCCATCCGACGAGAATTCGCCGACTTTTTGTTGTGTTTTCAGATCAAAAAGGTCGATAGCAGAAGCCAGCGGCGTGTTTGTCTTTTTATCAAACACTTTTCCCTTCGCATAGCGTGTAGGCACGATCATATCCTTCACCTCTTGGGGCAAATTGAATGTATAAAGCAGCGAGCGGCCTTTTCCTTCCGAACCGTCGTCTGTATAATAAGCTTTCTGCCCGTCCGAAGCGATAAAAAGTCCCACCTGGTCGGCTATGGTGTTAATAGGATAACCAATGTTCCTGGATTGCGACCATACAGTGTCCGTGCGCTGTGAGATAAAGATGTCAAAACCGCCCATGCCAGGAAAGCCGTTTGAGGCATAAAAAAGCGTTCTGCCGTTGGCGTGAATGAATGGTGCATTTTCTTCATCGGGCGTATTAATGTGTGACCCCAGGTTTTTTGGCGCCGCCCATTTGCCTTTATCATCAAGTTTGGTAACCCAGATATCGCGCTTGCCCTGTCCGCCCTTACGGTCCGAAGCAAAGTACAACAAGTGGCCGTCGGCCGATAAAGATGGCTGCGATTCCCAGTCGCGTGTATTGATTTCCTGACCCAGATTTAGCGGCGCACTCCAATCCTTGCCTTCTTTGCGTGAAATGTATAGATCGCAGCTTCCATAACCATCCGGCCGGTTGCAGGCCGTGAAAACCAATGTTCGTCCGTCCGCCGACACAGTGCAAGTGCCTTCGTTATTGGTTGTGTTAATGGACTTGGAAATTTCCTCCGGCACGTCCCACTTACCATTGATACGATGCGTGGTGTAAATGTTTTCGTCACGGTTCTCGGTCAGGCCGGTGAAAATCAACGTTTCATCATCCGCCGTCATAACAGGGAAGTACTGCGTGTTCAGGAAGTTGACCGTGTCGCCCAGGGACTGTTTCTGAATGCTTAAAGGATTTTTGATTGCCTCCCGGGCAAATTTGGAAGATGCTATTGATTTTTCCGCAAGCCGGGCGAGGCTCGATTTTGCGGGAAACAATGGCAATGCTCTCTCGTAGTAGACCTGCGCCGAATCGTAATGCTGCGCTTCAAAATGATGGCGTCCAAACCATTGCAGCGCTGCCGCCGTCTGCGGCGCCGTTGGTCTTAGCTGAATGGCTTTTGCGTAGTATTTTTTGGTGAGATCCGGGTTGCGTTGCAGCTCGTAGATCTGCGCAAGCCTCAGGTTCGTGTCGTAACTGTTGGGTTCCTGTTCCAGGACTTTCTCAAAAAGCGCAATGGCATCGGGCAGCTTTCTTGCCTGCCAGGCTTGCTGCGCTTTTTCATAGGTTTCCCGGGCTTTCCGGGACAATGTTGCATCCTGTGCATGCGTGTAATTTGAAATAAACAGACAGGAAAAAAGCAAAAATATGGCGGCGCGGTGCATTAGGGAATGTTCATATACTTGTGGGTTTGTAACGACATTTTCCATTTGGGATTGTCTTTGATATATTCAATTATCAAAGGCAGCATCACCTCATGCTTACTCCATTCGGGCTGTAAGAGCAGCGTGCATTCGCCGGAGACGAGTGCAGCATGCGACTCTGCAAATTCAAAATCACTTTTGTTGTAAATGATCGCTTTGAGCTCGTTGGCGTTTTTATAGATGTCCGGGTGTGGTGTTTTAAATTTTTTGGGAGAAAAACACACCCAATCCCAATGTCCTGTGAACGGATATACGCCGGATGTTTCAATGTTGGTTTTAAAACCTGCGTCTTGCAGCTGGCCCGTCAGCTCGTCGAGGTTATACATTAAAGGTTCGCCGCCCGTTATCACAGCCAGACGGCCGGGATACTGCAGCGCGCCGTCGACAATGTTGTTAATGTTATATTTCGGATGCAGGTCCGCATTCCATGATTCTTTCACGTCGCACCAGTGACAGCCCACTTCGCAGCCGCCTAAGCGGATAAAGTAAGCAGCCCGACCGCTATGCTGGCCTTCACCCTGCAAGGTGTAAAAGGCCTCCATAACCGGAAGCTGGTGGGTAACGATGGGCAATGTTTCAGTCAGCACAATTCAAAAAAGGGAGATGTTCAAAAAAATGTAACAACCAATCCGGTCGAAAAATGCCCAAAGGTACGAAATTCAAAGTGCTAATAGTCTATCAAACCAGATCAATTAGTCGCATATTTGCACTATGAATGCAATGCCAATCCACCAGCAAGAAGTTATTTGTGCGCTCGCAACTCCCTCAGGCGTAGGCGCTATTGCCGTGATCCGCGTCTCCGGGCTTCGGTCCATTTCCATGGTAAAATCCATTTTTAAGGGAAAAAACCTGGAAGAAGCCGAAACCCACACCGTACATTTCGGAACAATCCAGGCAGCCGGGGAAATTATCGACGAAGTCCTCGTAACGGTTTTTAAAACGCCCAGATCTTTTACCAAAGAAGATTCGATAGAGATTTCCTGTCACGGCTCTGACTACATTATCAGGCAAATATTGAAACTCCTCATTTCAAAAGGAGCAAGGATCGCCAAGCCCGGCGAGTTCACACAACGGGCATTTTTAAATGGCCAATTTGACCTAGTCCAAGCAGAAGCCGTAGCCGATCTCATCGCCGCCGATTCGCAAGCCAGCCACAAAACTGCGCTGAACCAGCTAAGGGGAGGGTTTTCCAAAAAACTTGCCTCATTACGAACCGAACTCATCCACTTCGCATCCTTAATCGAACTCGAACTGGATTTTGGTGAAGAAGATGTAGAATTCGCCGAACGCGAAGATTTACGCAGATTGATCAATGCATTATTAGCGGCCATCGGCCCGCTGATCGAGTCGTTCGATTTAGGTAATGCGTTAAAAGAAGGCGTCCCGGTGGCCATTATCGGCTCGCCCAACGTCGGCAAATCCACCTTATTGAATGCGCTGCTAAACGAAGAAAAAGCCATCGTTACCAGCATTGCCGGCACCACCCGCGACGTGATCGAAGACACCATCGTCCTCGAAGGCCTGAAATTCCGTTTTATTGACACCGCCGGCATCCGGGAAACGACCGACCTTGTGGAATCCATCGGCATTGAACGCTCGAAAGCGGCGATGGAAAAGGCAGATATCGTCATTTTCCTTTTCGACAGTTTGGAAACCTTGCAGGAAAGCCAGCAACTCAGGGCATTACTGCCAGATGGCAAGCAAGTTTTGTATGTTTTGAACAAGATTGATATTGGAGAAATAGCGGCTGAAAGTTTAGGCGCGCTGCAAGAGAATGTCATTTCAATTTCTGCAAAATCACAAACCGGATTATCTCAGCTAACCAATAAATTGGTTTCAATGGTTTACGGCCAATCAGCCAGCGATACTGTGGTAACGAATTTGCGTCACTACGAGCATTTGGTGAAAACACATGATGCTTTGAATGATGTTTTGAATGGGTTGGAAACGGGGGTTACCGGGGATTTTCTGGCGCAGGATATTCGGTTGTCGCTGTTTCATTTGGGGGAGATTACTGGGACTATTGTTACGGATGACTTATTAGAAAACATCTTTTCCCGCTTCTGTATCGGCAAGTAGGTAGGCTAAATAAAGTAAGCAATCTTCTATCAAACAACAAGATATGGACGAGCAGGATATTCGTTGGAAACAGCGGTTTGAAAATTATAAAAAAGCACTTGCGAAATTAGGTGAAGCTGTTCATCTGGATACGCAACGTGCGTTAAGTGAACTTGAAAGGCAAGGCGTTATACAGGCGTTTGAATTTACGCATGAATTGGCCTGGAAGGTGATGCAGGATTTTTTTATTTATCAGGGCAACTCGGAGATAAAAGGTTCGAGGGATGCAACACGCCAGGCATTTAGTGTTGATCTGATCATGGACGGCGATAACTGGATGGAAATGATCAAGAATAGAAATCTTACCAGCCATACTTATAACGAAGAAATATCCGAACAGATTTATAAAAACATTGTCCGTGATTTTTATCCTCTGTTCTTAGCATTTCAAGAAAAAATGGAATCTATAATAGCCAAAAAAGAATAATGTACGGCCTGTCAGAAAAAACAATTATCGCAGTTCAAAATGTTTTTCGAAAGTATCCGAACGTAGAAAAAGCAATCCTCTACGGATCGCGCGTAAAAGGAAACTTCCGCAACGGCTCCGACATTGATTTAGTGCTAGTAGGAGACAAACTCACTTTGTCAGATCAATTCAGAATTGAAACAGAACTGGATGATTTACTGCTTCCTTACATGATAGATTTGGCACTTTACCATCAAATTGAAAATGAGGATCTTGTTGGTCACATTGATCGAATGGGGATGGTTTTTTTTGAAAATGTGACCGTCAAGGGAGCTTGAATTTAATTCCGCTGGTTCGGTGAATCAGCCCGGTACAACAATGACCGCCGGATGGCTCGCAAACACATCCATGACCAGATCAAAATATGTCTTTCCTTCCGAGGTTTCCAGCGCTTTTAATTTTTCTGAAAACAGCGCTTTGTTGAAAGGTGAGCCGGGGCGTAGTTTTTCCAGGTAATACCGCCTGGTTTCTTCATAGCCCAACGAAAGCCGACTAATTTCCATATCCAGCCAGATGAGCTCTAATGCTGTGGCGCCCTTGGCAGCTCCAAATCCTCCGTATAGAAGATCATCCAGGGCATCCAGGCTTTCTGCAATTTGCCATTCTTCGTCAGCCATAAAAAGCCGGTTGATCTCCGTATAAAAGGACGCAATCCCCTGAATCGAGCTGCCCTGAATTGTTAATTGCATTTTTATCCGTTATTGATATGGTAAGGCGAACATTGCAAATTTGTAGCATAGGGCGCAGTTTACAATGTGCCTTGATTGTATTTTGTTATGAGAACGATAAGCATTACCGAATCAACAATATCTGGTTCAATAATTTGTTAACAAAACCGGCAGCAAGGACGCTGCTGGTCTTTTCCACTTTACAAATGAGCAAATACATTTCAACAATCGGACTTTTGGTTCTTTCTAATGTCTTCATGACACTGGCCTGGTATGGGCACCTCAAATTCTTCAATAAGGACGGTGGTCATAGCTCCACACCATTGTGGACGATCATACTTCTGAGCTGGGGCCTTGCATTTTTTGAATATTGCTTTCAGGTTCCGGCGAATCGCATAGGCTCTTCCGAAACCGGAGGCCCGTTTACATTGGTGCAGCTGAAAATTATCCAGGAGGTGATTACCCTGATTGTTTTTATGATATTCTCGGTAACGTTTTTTAAAAATACGCAATTCACCTACAACCACCTGATCGGCTTCGCATTACTGGTGGGAGCGGTCTATTTTATTTTCAAGGCGTGAGAGGTTTCCATCGCATGGCTAATCAGCAGCGTTAGAGAGGTTAAGCCACGCAGGAAAATTCTCCAACATTGAAACTTATTTTCTTTACCGATCGTTCGGTATAATAAAGAGTAGGCAATGGCACATTCAAAAGTTAAGGCTGATATTGTTGTTGAAAAGCTGATGCAAGTATTCCGGTCCATAGGCTATGATGGGGCGAGTTTGACCGAGTTGGCTTCTGCAACGGGGCTGAAAAAAGCAAGCTTATACCATCGGTTTCCGGACGGCAAGGTGGGTATGGCGAATGCTGTGCTTGACTATGGGTCCGAGTGGACGGATGAACATATATTCAGCGTCCTGCACGCATCCGAACCAGCCACAGAACGCCTGAATGCTGTGCTGGATGCTATTTCACGACTTTATGATGGTGGTCAGTCGGCGTGCATTCTCCGGGCAATGTCACAGGGAACCGCCGTGGATATTTTTAAGGATCGGGTGGCTGGTATGATGCAGCAGTGGATAGATGCATTTGCGCACCTTGCGTCAGACCTGGGCCATGACTCCAATGCTGCCGAAAAGCTAGGCAAGTCTGCCCTCATTAAAATTCAGGGTTCGCTCATTGTAGCTCAGACTTTACAGCAACCAGCGTATTTCCAGGAAGCACTTAATGACATTCGAAGAGATTTTATCAGATAGCGTTAGGGTCGACAAGTTAGACTGCCATTTGATAACCCTTCCATCGGTAATATTGTCAGCAGTTTTGAAATAAAATTACTTTAAACTTTTACTACAATGGAAACAACAGATGTCATTGAATATACCCCGTTCGTGAATGAAGAATGTGGCGATACGATGTGGAATGAAGAAAATTTGAACCCACCAAAAAGCGGCGCTAAAAAGGATGTTTCTGTGGGAAATATAAAAACAGAAAACAAGGATATTCAGCATCCCTCTGAGGATAAATCCGTTAACTGACTATGGTAGGATTGGGGTTACATTAAAAACACATCAGATATGGCAAGGAACTATGCATCAGTGGCTTTCACTCCGGAAGTGAAGGCACTGCAGGAACGCTACGGAAGCCGTCAGGCTTATGCGCACATGGAACAAAAGGCGACAGGGACCCGGCTTTCCGACAGCGAGAGCAACTTTATTCATGAAAGGGACAGTTTCTACATAGCGAGCATTGGCGAAAATGGGTTTCCTTACATCCAGCACCGTGGAGGCACGAAAGGATTTCTTCAAACAATCGATCCGCAAACACTTGCGTATGCCGACTTACGTGGCAACAGGCAGTTCATTACAGTAGGCAATGCTGCCACTAATCCCAAAGTTTCCCTGATATTAATGGATTACGCGCGGCGGGCGCGATTGAAGGTATATGCCGAAGTCGAAATTGTAGATATTAACGACCGCCCCGATCTGGCCGACCTGGTCATTTCGGAAGGCTATGAAAACATTGCCGAGCGGATTGTGCTGCTGCATATCATAGCCTTTGATTGGAACTGTCCAAAGTATATTACTCCCCGTTATGCTATGGAAGAAATTAATCAGATGGTAGCGCCGATGCAGGAACGTATAAAGGAACTGGAATCGGAAGTCCTGCGGTTAAAGAAGCAAAATGAGCTATTTACTGCAAAGAATATTCCCGACACCCAAAATTGACTATCAAAATAAAAACCTAAATTGGCTGGATCCCAAACCAAACCTGAATGGGTTAGGGGAACCAAAAAACGAGTTTCCGGATATGGGTTTGTCTCCGCGAAATCTTTGGGAATTCTATGCAAGCGAAACCCTCTCAAAATGATCCACGACCTGGCGCTTTATCATTCGGATGTTCCGTTTGATAAGACTAAAAGTCTGCTCTTTTTGACATGAAAGTACTTTGGGAAGGGCTTGAAAAAATGGGTAAGAGCGCCTAGGAATGCGGGAACTGTTGGTGACAGTCCTTTTTTGTTGCTTCGTCGATATTACAACACCTTTTTCAGCATCAACGAACACTTTCCCCAAGCCCCTCTAATCCAACTCATACAATCGCCGCTCGCTTCTTAATTTTTCTTGCAGCTCTGCGATGGCTTGCTTTTTACTTTGCTTGATCCGGTCGAGTAATGGTTTTGGGCCGCCGTCGGGGTTGTGACGGGATCCCCAGGCGAGGAATTCTACCATGATCGGCACGAGCTCGATTCCTTTGTCGGTGATCAGGTAAAGGAATTTGGACGCGTTTTTGGGTGAGGTTACTTTGGAAACTATTCCTTCTTCCAATAGCAGGTTCAACTTTTCGGTAAGTACAGCCGAAGATATTTTCTCAGCCGATGCCCGGAATTCCAGGAAAGAATTTTTGCCGTTGAACATGATGTCCCTCAGGATTAAGAGCATCCATTTATCACCAAAGATTTCCACCGAATAATTGATGGGGCAGCTTGATCTTCTCTCTGTGCTTTTCATAATATTATCATCAAAAGTAGTTTGTTTTTGAAACTGCTTTTATCTAAATTTGCAGTTCGTAAAACAGACTACAAATTTAGCAAAATTTAATTATGGACTTCACAAGTAAAAACGTCATTATCACTGGCGGAACAACAGGAATCGGACTGGCAACAGCAAAAGCATTCATCAGCGCAGGTGCAAACGTGTGGATCACGGGAAGAAGTGCCGGTAATCTGCAAAAAGCCAGCGCAGAAATACAGAGCCCAAAACTGACCACTGTTGTAGCGGATACATCGAATCTCGACGGCATTTCGGTTTTGGAACGAACATTCGCGGAGACGGGCGGCAAGCTGGATGTCCTCTTCCTGAATGCGGGAATCGGAACATTCGAGCCGATTGCAGAGGTTAGCGAAGCGAATTTTGATGCACAGTTCAACACGAATGTGAAAGGGCATTTCTTCACATTACAAAAATTACTTCCCCATCTGACGGACGGAGCGTCGGTATTGTTCACATCTTCGTCGGCAGCATCTGCTGCAAACATTGGAAGCAGCGTGTATGCTGCCACCAAGGGGGCGCTAAACAAAATTGCCCAAACCGCGGCTAATGAACTGGCAGGGAGGAAAATACGCGTAAATATCGTTAGTCCTGGACCTATTGCAACCCCGGGGCTAACCAGCGTTGTGCCGGAAGAAGCACAGGGCTTTTTGGCTGGTGCTACCGCATTGCAAAGGCTCGGCACGCCTGATGAGATCGCCCGCACAGTGCTTTTTCTGGCATCTGATGCAGCAAGTTTCATTACCGGAACGGAAATCAACGTGGATGGCGGTTATCATAGCTATGCATTGAAATAAGTTGGCTATATCTTTCATTATGAGTTAAAAAAGCGGCTATCAGCCGCTTTTTTAAGTTCCTGATAACTTCCTCACCATTCAGTGATTCAAAGACAAACGCCAGTTTTATTTTTAATTAGTATAAATAATTTTACTTTTGCGGAAATTAAACGTTCGCTTGATGAAAGTAAGATTACACTCCATACTATTCTTTTTCGCCTCTGTTTGTTCCTTCCAGCTCGCTTATGCCCAATCTGATTCGGGAGTGATCCGGGGGACCGTGATGGATAATAATAACCAGCCTATCCCGTTCGCTTCTGTCGTTGTGAAAGGGACTAACAAAGGCACCACTGCAAATGGTGACGGAAGTTACCGGCTTGGAAATTTGCCCAAAGGAAACGTTTCGATCAGAGCCTCTTTTATCGGATATACGATTCAGGATAAAGATATTACACTTGATCCGGGCTCGGACCAAAGCCTCGATTTTGAGCTAAAAGAAAGTTCTTCCCTGCTTGATGAAGTCATTGTATCCGCAGGACGCAGGGTGGAGTCGCTGGCAGAAACGCCGTCATCTGTAACGGTTGTGAACGCAAAGGAGATCGGAGCACTTTCTACCATAAGCCCCAACATTGCCAACATTCTGGCATTTTCGGTTCCGGGTTTAGGAGCTTCTACCAATCAGACTGGTAACTCGGGACAAACATTGCGCGGTCGTAACCTGCTGGTGCTTATCGATGGCATACCGCAATCAACTCCTCTCAGGGCCGGAGGAAGGGATATCCGCTCCATTGACCCTTCGGTGATTGAGCGGGTAGAAGTGATTAAAGGCGCCACGGCAATTTACGGAAACGGTGCTGATGGCGGGCTGATGAACTACATTACGAAAACCCCAAAAACAGACCGGAAAATTGGCGGATACAGCCAGTTGAGCCTTACCGGAAACACCCGCGGAGACAGCACGCTGGGATTCCGCGCTTCACAGCAATTGTACGGACGGGTGGCCAAGTTCGATTACGTCGTAAGCGGAATGTACGAAAAAACCGGCGTTTACCGGGATCCGAAAGGGTTAGTGATATCTCCTGATTATGGACTCGGCGAAACCAAAATATACAATGCATTTGCGAAGGTTGGTTACAATTTTAATGCTTCCCAGCGCATTGAGGCGATGTACAATTATTACAGCTCCAATCAGCATTCGGCTTATGTTGCCAAAGCCGGTGTTTACAGAGAGTCTCCCGCGATCGGCGTATGGGGAACGCGGAAAGGAATTGACGAGGGAACCCGCTACAACCACAATGCCAATATTCAGTATACTAACAAAAATATTATTGGCCGGACTTCTCTGACTGCCAATGTGTATTTGCAGGATTTCTGGACGGTTTATTCCAATTCAGAATCATTTTTTGGCAGCGGACAATCTGCCATCATTTCCACGAAAAAAGGTTTCAGGCTTAACCTGAACACGCCTTTCACCGTTTCGTCCAAACTGTCGGGAGACGTCACTTATGGTGTGGATATATTGAATGATAAAACTGAGCAAAATCTGGTTGACGGCCGCTCCTGGGTGCCGCGCATTAATATGAACAACCTGGCACCCTACGCCCAGCTCACGACGCAATGGTTTGATTACCTGAACCTGAAAACGGGCTTGCGTGCTGAAAATATCAAAATGGACATTGCCGATTACGCCACGCTGGCCACAGGTCCCAATGGTGCCGGAAGCATTAATGTAACAGGTGGAAAGCTGGATTATAATGCGTTTGTATTCAATGCAGGGCTTCGGTATTCAAAGTATAAGCGCTTCAACCCATTCGTCAGCTATTCACAATCGTTCTCGATTTTTGATCTGGGCAGAATATTAAGGGCTGCGAACGAAAATACGGTGGCTGGTTTGCAAACCGAGCCGATCATTGTAAACAATTATGAAGTCGGTTTCAGCAGTGCATTGGGGCCATTGAATGTGTCGGCTGCCTATTATTACAGCACATCGAAACTGGGTTCCAATTTACTGCTGGTAGATGGTAAATACGTAGCGGAGCGGTTGCCAGAGCGTGTTTGGGGTTACGAATTCCAGGTGGATTATCAGGTGACCAACAACTTTGTTCTGGGAGGCAACTACGCCTTCGTGGAGGGCAAAGGGGATAAGGACGGTGACGGCAATTTCAACGGCCCGACTGATAAATATCTGAACTCGAACCGCATTACACCCGTGAAAATTGCGACTTACGCCAGGTACAACAAAGCCCGTTTCAATGCAGATCTGAACTGGTTGTATGTAGGTAAGAGGGACCGCTTTGCTCCCAACGAAAAAGGCGTTTATCCAATAGGCGAGGGGCCTATCGAGTCTTATAATACATTTAATTTGTCTTTGGGATATAAAATTACGGAAAGCCTGAAAGCTGATTTGGGTATTGAAAACTTGCTTAATACTGTTTATTACCCGGCTATCGCCCAGTTTTACGGGACAGCCATTGACTACCGGCGAGGAAACGGACGCAGATTTAACCTTACAGTAGGATACCGGTTTTAGCGAATATGAAATTTAAGAAAGTGGTCAGCTTTTTACACCTTTGGCTCGGACTTGTGTCCGGGCTTTTTGTGTTTTTGATTGCTGTCAGCGGCTGCCTCTATGTTTTTGCCGACGAGCTCAAACCCATCGTTTACCGTGAGCGTCTTTTTGTTACCCCGGAAAATAAAGAAAAGCTCCCTTTGACCCAACTGCTGAGCATTGCCCAAAATACGCTCGGGAAGGACAAAATCATCACGCGGATCGAAATGGCCAACGCGCCCGACCGGTCGGTAACATTCCGTTCACAAAAGAATAACCCCGAAGGATTGACGCACTGGGACTATTTTGAATATTATTACCGGGTATATATCAATCCTTATTCAGGGAAAGTCATTTATGTGGAAGACTCAAGAAACGAATTTTTTCAGCTCGTACTGGCATTGCACATGCGAATGCTATTTGGTGAAAAAGTAGGGCATTACGTGGTCGGATATTCGGTGTTGAGCTTTGTAATTATATTGATTTCCGGCTTTATTCTCTGGTTTCCCAAGAAATGGACAGTCAAAAGCATCAAGAACCATTTCACTGTTAAATGGAGCGCAAAATGGAAAAGACTAAATTACGACCTGCACCAGATCCTTGGACTTTATGCATTCATTATTCTGTTACTAACGTCCCTGACAGGCCTCGTCTGGGCATTTGACTGGATGCAGGATTCTGTGCGTTTTGTAGCGAATGGCGGAAAAAATATAGAAAAACCCGCCCTTCTGGTTTCAGATACATTGCAGCCGCAAGCCGTTTCCGGGTTGGATAAGGCATTCACAGTGACCGCCGCTGGCTACCCGGATGCATATGCTTATCTGGTATTATTACCTGCCAAAGCCACTTCCACGATTAATACACTGGTCTATAAAAAAGACTGGAATCGCTTCGACCGCCTGCTGATCGTATATGACCGTTATTCGGGCAGAATGCTTTCCAACACCTCCTTTCAGGATCTGAATAACGGCGACAAGGCCTATCAGCTAAATTTCGACTTGCACACCGGCGCATATATGGGTTTATTTGGTAAAATCCTCTCATTCCTCGCCGCCCTGGCCTGCTCCACATTGCCCGTCACCGGCTTTTACATCTGGTGGAACAAAAAGAAAAAGAAGAAGTCACCACCGCAAGTACAATTGGCGGATCGGCCGTAGCGGAGCAAACACCTGAAAACCCACCCGCTTTTTTCTCTCCCTACGCTTAAAATGCCTCACTCCATCATGTGTCCTTTCAAGTGCATGATGTAACTTTGATGCTACTCTGTAATGCTTATCCTTTTTGATTATCAAATGAAACAAATTCTTATCATCGTTCTGCTTTGCTTTTCTTGCCTGACTTGCCCTGCTCAACTTTTAGACCGTATCAAAAACAGAGTGGAGCAAAAGGCTGTCGACCAGATTGACCAGTCGATTGATAAGGCTTTGCAAAAAAAGAAAAATAAGGATAATACCACTGCTCCGGACACTGCAGCTTCACCTGCCTCAGTGCCAGCCAGCCAGCGGACGCGGCATCACCGGCTGTGAAAGCAGATGCGTCCCGGCCTGCTGCCGCTGCCGAACAAGCAAGTCAGGATATCACAGCCTATTCCCGCTTTGATTTTGTGCCCGGCGATAAGATCATTATGTATGAAGATTTTACCCAGGATGCAGTAGGGGACTTTCCTGCGAACTGGAATACACGGTCGGGCGCGGACCTGGTCAACATTGCAGGCCGTGAGGGCAAATGGCTTCGACTGAACCAGGACGGGGTTTTTTATCCTGAAAACCTCACCAGCAATTTGCCCGATAACTTCACGCTGCAATTGGACCTGATCGCAAACAAGGACGTCGCCAATATCGGTGAATTCATGATCAGCCTGATGCAGACCAGCGACACGGATCAAAAGTTTGCATGGGGCGAGTCAAATCAAGTCTCGGCGCCCAGTTTTAAGATTATTTTTCAACCCAATTCCTCTGAAAAAGGCAGCCTTGACTATTCAACGAATCTGATCGGCAATCAGCATAAGTATGGTGTGCCCGAATTCAATACGGCGAAAAATGCAACTAAGGTTTCTATTTGGAGGCAAAAGCAGCGCATCCGCGTTTACCTGGACAGTACAAAGGTGTTGGACCTGCCGCGAGCCCTCAACGCTGCTGAGCCATTGAATTCATTGGTTTTTGCGGCAGATAATCCTGATTTCAACCAAAAAGGCGGCGCATTTTTCCTGGGAAATATTCAGTTGGCTGTCGGTGCTGCTGATACGCGTAACAAATTGCTGAGTGAAGGTAAATTCGTCACCCGCGGCATCCGCTTTGCTGTGAATAGCGACCAAGTTCTTCCGCAATCTTACGGCAGTCTGAAAGAAATTGCGCAGGTTTTACAGGAAAACGCCTCGCTCCGTGTCCGCATTATAGGCCACACGGATTCGGATGGCGATGAAAACACCAATGAGAGCCTTTCCAAAAAACGAGCAGATGCTGTTAAAGAGGCGCTCGTCAAAAATTTCAGTATCGATGTTTCAAGACTGGAAACCGATGGAAAAGGAAAAGCCCAGCCTGTCGACTCCAACGACACAGCTGTCGGGAAGGCCAACAATCGTCGGGTTGAGTTTATAATGCTGTAAATCTTGTTTGGCAACTCGCAAACTGGGTGGGTCTGGTTGCTGGCGCAGCTGCGCATCAGCCTACTTTCCGGGCGGTCAGCCTGTATTGCTCGGGGCTTTGGCCCATGTTTTTTTTGAACACCCTTGAAAAATAGAAGGGGTCGTCGTAGCCCAGGTGCAAAGCAATTTCTTTGATCTTTGCTTCATTGGCATAGATCAGCTGACAAGCTTTCTGCATTTTCAAATGAATAAAATAATCCACCGGCGCCATGCCTGTGCCCTTACGAAAGAGCATTGAAAAATGAGAGCAGGAGAGCTGGTGCTTGTTTGCCATATCTTCTACCGACAGTTTCTTATCCAGATGCAGGCGCATATGGGTAATTGTGTCCGTGATCATGTCCGCCTTTTCGGTATGCTCGGCAGCGAGGTGTTTTTCGGGAAAAAGGAACATGGCCATAAAATATTGCAGGCACATGGTGGCATTGGCCAGGTTTTCCAGGCTGTAACCCATTTCCAGACTCTGATAGATCCGGTGCCAGGTGTCGGGCACTTTTTCATTGAAGATCAGGTTAACAGGTCCTTTTTGAGGCAGGATCTGTAAGGTTTCGTTAAAATGATCAATGGCGCTGCCGGTAAAATGTATCCAGTAAATCGTCCACGGGTCCTCGTGGTCGGCCCAGTAACGTATATATTGATCAGTCGCCGGCAGCATAATGTATTGATTGGCCGTGACCTCAAATTTCTTATCGGCGATCACATAATGTCCCTTTCCCTGAACGCAGTAGATCAGGATATTATCCTCGCAGCCTTTGCGCCGCTCCCGGTAATGAAAGAGGGCTTTGGGAAAATAGCCGATATGCGTAATGTACAGGTGAAAAAGGGCTGGGTTCTTGTGGACCACATCGCGCAGAATTCCCGGTGGCAGGCTGATCAGCTTTTCCCCGTCAAATCCATCCCGCCTTCTGAAACTGCTGCTCATAACTTCTGTTGATTTGTAATCGTATTTTCCATTATAC
Source organism: Dyadobacter sp. CY351 (assembly GCF_021502625.1). Classification (NCBI taxonomy): domain Bacteria; kingdom Pseudomonadati; phylum Bacteroidota; class Cytophagia; order Cytophagales; family Spirosomataceae; genus Dyadobacter; species Dyadobacter sp. CY351. The sequence continues at coordinate 189,027 of NZ_JAKFFU010000006.1, forward strand.
ATGAAGACAAAGTGCGATAATAGACAATTTTATATCATTATTAAAAACAAAGCGGGATTGGATTGTAATTAACGATGGATAACAAAACTGCTTGATCATAGCATTGTCCATGAAAATAAACGGATGCTCTATATGTAACACCTGAATGCTCAACTACTTTTGGCACATCAAACGGCGACCTAAATGCGCTGCAAATTTTTGATCCTATGCATTTACATTCTATAAATTATGTTGCTATTAGCCGATAAAGTCGTTTTTTTAACGGGAGGAACCGAAGGGATAGGGTTTGAATGTGCCAAAGCATACCAGCAGGCAGGCGCCCGCTTATGCATCATCAGCAACGATTCCGAAAGCATTCACCGTGCAAAAACGCAGTTGGAAAGCATTGCAACCGTGTTTTTCCTGGCAGATGTTGCCAATGCTGCACAGGTGCAGAAAGCCATCGCGCACTGCCTTGCAGTGTTTGGTAAAATAGATGTTATTCACAATAATGCAGGCATTTCGAGTCCTTCCAAAGCATTGCATGAGACAACTGAGCAGGAGTGGAAAAAGCTGTTTGAGGTGAATGTAGGCGGCATTCATCATACCACATTACATGGCATCGAAGCCCTGAAAAAATCCGGTGGGAGCATCCTGAATACGGGGAGTCTCGTGGGAGAGATAGGGCAGGAGATCCATGCGGCATACACGGCTACAAAGGGCGCGGTAAATGCGCTTACAAAGTCCATGGCGCTGGACTATGCACCTTTCGGTATCCGCGTTAATGCTGTTGCGCCTGCGGGTGTCATCACGCCACTTTTGCGGAGTTGGAGCCAGCAGCAGCACGATCCTGATTTGGCAGAGGAGTATCTCAACAACATTCACGCGCTGGGCTATTGTCCTGAGGGCGACGTGATTGCAGACGCCTGCCTGTTCCTGATCTCAGATATGGCCAGGTTTATCACAGGTTGCATTCTGCCCGTAAGCGGCGGTGCCGAACTGGGTTATAAGAAGCTTTCCAGCAAACAGAACCATTTTCATGATCTATAAAATAGCAGTAAAAGACGCCCGTTACCCGCTCGACGGCAGCGCAGGAAGCGACGCCATTCACCGCGATCCTATTTATTCCTATGCCGTTACCGAGCTTGTCGACGACAGCGGCGTTACAGGGACTGGCTTTGCATTCACATTAGGTGAAGGCAACCAGCTTGTTTGCCAGGCCGCGCAGTATTATGCCCAGAAGCTGGTTGGGAAGGGCATTGAAGAAATAATGGCCGGTTTCGGCGTTTTATTCAGGCAATTGTCTGATGATCAGCAGTTTCGATGGCTTGGGCCACATAAAGGCGTCGTGCACCTGGCGCTGGCTTCTGTTACCAATGCTTGTTACGATCTTTGGGCAAAAAGACGCGGTGTGCCGCTATGGAAACTGCTCACCAGTCTTTCGCCCGAAGCCATCGTAAACACGCTGGACTTTTCGTATCTGGAAGACGAGCTCACCAGGGAGCAGGCAATCAGCCTTTTAACAATGGAGCAGGCAAGTAAAGCAGACCGGGAAAGCATTCTGAAAACAGGATATCCCGGTTACGACACTTCGATTGGCTGGTTCAACTATTCCGATGAAAAGGTGCGTGAAAACTGCAAAAAGGCCTTAGCCGATGGTTTCACAGCCATGAAGCTGAAAGTAGGATCCGCCGATCCCGCGCGCGACATCCGGCGCGCCCACATTGTACGTGAAGTTGCCGGAGATCATGTGAAAGTAATGCTGGACGCCAACCAGCAATGGAACCTGCCCGACGCGATCGCGATTTGCAAGGACCTGGCAACAATGAACCCTTACTGGATCGAGGAACCCACGCACCCTGACGACATTCTGGCGCACCGGACGCTGGCGAAGGAAATTGCGCCTGTGAAGCTTGCTCTGGGCGAGCACGTTCCTAATAAGGTGATTTTTAAAAACTATCTGCAAGCGCAAGCAGCCGCATTTGTCCAGGTGGATGCCGTGCGCGTCGGCGGTGTCAGCGAGTTCCTGACGATCAGTTTGTTGTGTAAAAAATTTGGCATTCCTGTCGTGCCGCATGTGGGTGATATGGGGCAGCTGCACCAGCATTTGGTGTTGTATAATCACATTGCAATGGGACATGAAGCATTATTTTTGGAGCATATTCCGCATTTGCAAAAACACTTTGTGCATCCCGCCCGCATCCAAAACGGAGTTTATGAAACACCGCAGGAACCGGGCAGCAGCTGCGACCTGATCGCTTTGCGTCACTAGTCCATTTATTTCCGATGATCCACTCCCTCGATATCACAATCAGCGCGCTGTACATTACGGCGATATTTGTCATTGGTCTGTGGGCTGGATTAAAACATAACAAATCGAAAAACGGCTCTGGTGAAGCCGGGGCGTATTTCCTGGCAGGCAAAACATTGCGCTGGCCCACGATCGGCCTTGCATTGTTTGCTACCAACATTTCCTGCGTTCACCTGGTAAGCCTCGCGCAAAGCGGTTTCGACACCGGGCTTCTCAACGGGAATTTCGAGTGGATGGCCGCTTTCATCCTGATCCTGCTCGCACTCTTTTTCGCTCCGTTCTACATCCGGTCCGGCGTTTCCACCTTGCCCGATTTTTTGGAGAAACGCTACGACCGCGCAAGCCGCGACTGGCTGGCTGTGATCTCGGTGGTGTCGGCAGTAATAGTCCACATTTCGTTTTCCTTACTGGCCGGCGGCATTGTTTTGCAGACACTGTTTGGCGTGGATATGTACACGAGCATTATCGTCATTTCCATCATTACGGCCATTTACACCATTGTAGGAGGGTTAACCGCCGTTGTCATCACCGAGTCGATCCAGACGATTGTGCTGCTTTTCGGCGCGGTGATCATCAGCATTGCGGCATATAATAAAATGGGCGGTTGGGAGCCGATGATGGACGTTCTCAAAACGACCGGCCAGCTTGAAAAGCTCTCCATGATGCGTCCCCACGGCGATAGCAGCGGAATGCCGTGGTATGCCGTGTTCCTAGGTTATCCCGTGCTCGGGATCTGGTATTGGTGTGCCGACCAGACAATTGTCCAGCGGGTATTGGGTGCAAAAGATGAGAACCAGGCGCGCATAGGGCCGCTGTTTTGTGGTTTTATCAAAATCCTGCCCGTTTTCATTTTCGTGCTCCCCGGACTTTTCGCCTATACATTATCGCAGTCGGGCGGGCTGGATATTTCAGCTTTGCAAACTGTTTCAGATGGCAAAACGGTAGTTAATAGCAAAGGAATTTACACACTAATGATCACCCAGCTTTTGCCCAAAGGACTGGTTGGAATATTGGTCGCTGCATTACTTTCGGGGCTGATGAGCCAGATTTCCGGTGCGCTTAATTCCATATCTTCATTGGTAAGCTATGATTTATACCAACGGCGCAAACCGGAAGCGTCGGACCAGCAACTGATCCGCGTTGGCAAAATCGCTGCGGGCATTGCACTGGTCGTCTCGCTGGCCACATTGCCGCTGCTGAACAGTTATGAAAGTATATTCAATGGCCTCAACGACATCATCGCACACATTGCACCGCCGATCACTTGCGTGTTTTTATTAGGGATCTTCTGGAAAAAGGCTTCTGCGGAATCTGCGAAATTTACCTTGTGGATCGGATCTGCGGTTGGTGTCATTGTTTTTACTGTCAATAAATTATATCCCGAAACGCTGGTCGGACAAGTGCCGTTTATGATGATGGCGTTTTACCTGTTTTGTTTTTGCGTTTTAGTCCAGGTTGTCTTCTCTGTTTTCTTCCCGGTCCGCCACACGGCGGCAAGCCTGCAACTTTTCTGGAAATCGCCCCTCGAATCGCTCCAGACACCCGGCGGGCCAGGCCTGGGCAATTACAAAGTGCTATCCGTCCTGCTTGCCGGGATCATGTGCTTTCTCTTCTGGTTTTTCAGGTAAACAGCTGCATTTTAAAATAATTGGATTTTGATAATTGTTGCTGTTCACATTTTAGCCGAATGTGTTTCAAGCCTCTTTATGGATAAAATTCAAGCATTAAAAGCGTAATCTAATAATCGTATTATCCATGTTTTTATCAGGTTAATCCATTTCAATGTGATTTTTGCCTGTCTAATTTTACCCCATCAAATAGTATAAATTAATGAAAGAATATGGAAAAATCTACTTCAAACCGATGGCAGCTTCCTGGGCTGCTTCTGGCGTTTTTGCTATGTGCCGTCAGTGTTTTTTCAGCATCGGCCCAGACCGTTGACATTACCGGAACAGTCACTTCCGCAGGCGATAACACAGGCTTGCCGGGCGTATCCATTACCGTAAAAGGGACAACCTCGGGCACGGTAACCGATCTGAATGGCAAGTATGTGATAAATGTTGCGGATCAAAATGCCGTGCTTGTGTTTTCCTTTATAGGTTATGAAGCTGTGGAGCAGCCGGTTGGAAGCCGCAATGTCATCGATGTGGTGATGAAAGAAGATCTGAAACAGCTCAGTGAAGTGGTTGTGGTCGGATACGGAACACAGAAGAAAGTGAACCTCACGGGCGCAGTGGCAACAGTGAGCGGCGATGAAATGATCAAACGGCCCGTGACCAATCCAACCGCCATGCTGCAAGGCACAATGCCCGGAGTGCAGGTGACGCAGGGCAGGGGAGAACCTGGTAATGAAGGCGTTTCGGTGCGTATCCGGGGCTCGGGAACTTTCAGCGCTGCCGGTTCGGAACCGCTTGTGCTTATCGACGGTGTACAAGGCAATATGTCCGACCTCAATCCCAATAACATTGAAAGTGTGTCGGTTCTGAAAGATGCTGCATCGGCGTCCATTTACGGTGCGCGCGCCGCAAACGGGGTGATCCTGGTCACAACCAAAAAAGGAAGTGAAGGCAAACTGAGCGTGCAGTACAGCGGAAATTACAGCATTAACAAGCCTACCAAGCTGTTTGACCTGATTACAAACTCAGCGGAATATATGGAGTTGTATAATGAAGCACGCGTGAATTCCGGGCTAACCTCGGGATTGTACTCTCAGCAGCAGATCGACGATTACCGCAATGCAACGGACCGCAACCTGTATCCTAACACAGACTGGCTGGGCCTCATTTTTCAAACCGCCCCCACGCACATGCACAACCTGACCTTCGACGGCGGGCGCGGCGGAACGCATTTCAATGCTTCTATCGGTTATGTAAACCAAAAAGGCGTGATGAAAGGATTTGATTTTGAAAAATACAATGCGCGCCTGAACATTGCCTCGCAGATCAACAAGAAGATCAAATTTGGTGCGAACATCGCCCTGAAATCCGGCAACACGCAATCGCCCGTTTTCGGCTCGGAAGATATGTTTTTGTCGGCCATGTCACAGGCTCCTACTTACGGACCAAAACTGGCGGACGGCAGCGGGCGCTTTACTTACAAGGCTTATGATTTGGAATACAATAACAAAAACCCGATTGCGCTCCTCGACGGGCACATTAACCGGGACAAACTGGATTACTCGGCCAATACGCAGGGCTGGTTTGAGGTGAATTTGTTAAAAGGCCTAACGTGGTACGCGAAGGGCGCAGTTAATGCGGATTTTTATAAAACGAAATCTTTCAAACCGCCCTTGCAGCTCTATAATTTCCGTACAAACGAATTCATGGCCACATTGGATCTCGGCGGCGGACTGGAAGTGAAGGATGAGCAGAATGTTTATACCAATTTGTTCTCTTACCTCGATTACGACCACACCTTTGGGCAAAATCATGCATTCAAAGCGCAGGTAGGTTACAGTACTGAGAAGAATACTTTCCAGGATCTTGAAGGGATCAGAAGAAACTTCCCGACGGATGTTTTGCGCGAGATCAATGCAGGTAGTCCGTCTATCCAGTATGCCAATGGTTCGCAAAATCAATGGGCGATCCGGTCGTTTTTCGGAAGACTGAATTACAATTTCAAGGAGCGTTACCTGCTGGAAGCCAACATGCGCTATGACGGAACCTCGCGGCTTGCGGCCGATTCGCGCTGGGGCGTTTTTCCTTCGTTCTCTGCGGGTTGGCGGGTGACGGAAGAGGATTTTATCAAAAATCTGAACCTCAACTGGCTCAACAGCATGAAGTTTCGCGGATCATGGGGCCAGCTTGGCAACCAGAACATTGGAAATTATCCTTACCAGGCGATCCTGAGCTTTACCGGAAATTATTCCTTTGATGATTCCAATCTGTCTTCGGGTGTGGCGCAGACCAACCTTTCCAATGCGGCCATCAAATGGGAAACCACAACCATCGCCGACTTCGGCCTTGACATGACAGTCTTCCGCGGCCTGAACCTGAGTGCAGACTGGTATCGAAAAACCACAACGGACATTTTGAGAAGTTCGCAAGTGACTGGCGTAGTGGGTCTTGGCGCTCCTACGATAAACAACGGGACTATGGAGAACACAGGTGTTGAACTTGGGATTTCATACAATCACCAGGTTAACAGTGGCGTGTTTTCTGGATTGAATTACAATTTGGGTGTGAATCTGGAACATTACAAAAACAAGCTTGTGAAGTTTGGACAGCGTGAAATTGACGGCTATCGGATCCGTGAAGAAGGAAAGGAATACAACACTTATTACATGCTTCAGATGGATGGCATTTTCCAGTCGGCCGATGAAATTGCTGCCGCGCCCAAACAATACAATGATGCAACTGTGCCGGGAGATATCCGCTTCCGCGATGCAAATGGTGATGGCAAGATCAACGACGACGACCGCGTGGTCATGACGGGTAATTATCCGGGGTTAAATTATTCATTCAACGGATCAGTCAACTTTAAGGGCTTTGATTTGTCCGTTCTGTTTCAGGGGGTTAACAATGTTAAATTTTTTGTGGACAATTGGGGAACGGTTCCTTTTGTACAAGGGTCACCGCCTACAACGGACTGGCGTAATCGCTGGACGCCTGAAAATCCTTCTACCACAATGCCACGCATTTACTGGGGCTGGGGTGCACCCGACCGAATCCGCAGATCGTCTTCCTACTTCCTTCAGGATGCTTCCTACCTGCGTTTGAAAAACCTCACATTCGGTTATACACTGCCACAAACATTGGTGAAAAAGATAGGCATTGACAACCTGCGGGTGTTTTTCTCGGGTGATAACCTGCTGACGGCTACCAAATATCCGGGCCTTGACCCTGAGCGCGGCGGCAGCGGAAGCTTTGTGCAATATCCTCAAAACAAGATTTTCTCATTCGGATTAAATATCAGATTATAATGAAAAGTCAGAAACTAAAACTGTTCGTACTGCTGACTCTGGCGTTCAGTGCGTGCAACGATTCACTGGACCTCAATCCCCTCGACCAGATTTCGGCATCGACATTCTGGAAAACAAAGGGTGATTTTGACAAAGCATTAACGGCCAATTACGCTTCCATGCAGGCCGATCCCTGGGCGGTTGAGCTGCCCGTCTGGAACTGCCTGACGGACGATGGCTTTGCGCAGCACAATTCAGGAAGTGCAAAAGAAATCACGTCTGGCAGCATCAGTCCTTCCACAGGTGGTTATGTTTCAGGAGTTTATAGTGAAAGTTACAAGGCCATTGCCCGCGTAAATATTTTCCTGGCTCAATTACAAGCGTACACCAATGCCGACATAACCGACACCAACCGGAAGCTCTACGAGGCCGAATCGCGGTTTTTGCGAGCATTTTATTATTTCCAGCTTTATCATTTGTATGGCGATGTGCCGCTGATTCTGGAACCGCTTACATTGGAAACGCAGAACCAGCCCAAAGTGCCGGCTGCGCAAATCCTGGCGCAGATCCTCGCTGACCTGGACTTTGCCATCGCAAACCTCAATGCAAATGCTTATCCGCAAAACGGTGGCCATGCTGCTGTAACTTCCGCGCAGGCATTCAAAGCGCGTGTGCTCATTTTTACTGCATATGGAGAGAACGGAACGCCTGATCCGGCCTTATTGGCACAGGTGAAAACGCTGACCAGCGCAGTGATTCCGAAATACAGCCTGAGCCCAAAGTTCGAAGATATATTCCGTGACGCCGGTCAGAAAAACAACCCGGAAATCATTTACTCGACCAATTTCCTTGCTCCTAACAACACCCGTCCCTGGGATATGTATTATGGTGACTGGTTGGTAGCGAGCCCGTTACAGAATTTTGTGGATGCATTTGAATGCACCGATGGACTGCCTTACGGCGTGTCGCCGCTGACAGATAAAAAGGAGCCGTTCAAAAACCGGGACTCACGCCTGGCTAAGACCGTCTTCGTTGACCATCCCGATTTTGGCGGCGGCCGGGTTCATATCCCGTCCAACAGCCGGCCGTCGGGTTATGGCGTAATGAAATTCCTGGCGCCTGAGAACATTCCGTTCGGATTTTCGACATTAAGCCAGCAAAATGCAGTAGTGCTGCGCCTGGCGGAGGTTTTACTGATGTATGCCGAAGCACAAAATGAAATAGCAGGCCCGGATGCAACCGTTTACAAAGCCATCAACGACATTCGCCTGCGTTCCCAAATGCCAGCCTTACCAGCCGGTTTGACCAAAGCCCAGATGCGCGAAAAAATCCGTCATGAACGCCGCATCGAGCTGGGTTTCGAAGGTCTCCGCTATTACGATTTAAAGCGGTGGCACATCGCAGAGCAGGTTTTGAACAATGTAAAAGACAGCTTCGTACCTTACAAGTTTGAAAAGAAATTCTACAAATGGCCAATCCCACAGCCGGAGATTGATAAGAGCGGCGGGGTGCTGGTGCAGAATGGGGATTACTTGTAGGAGGGGTAAGTGACCTGGGTAGCGGGCGACTAGCTCCTGTCACCCTAAGCGTAGCCTGCCCCTGTCACCCTGAGCGTAGCCGAAGGGGCGTTACTCTCCCAGATGAACGCCCCTTCGGCTCCGCTCAGGGTGACAGGGAATAAACATTATAACTTAACATTAATAACATAGAAATGACTCTTAGGTACATACTAACTTCCATACTAACCATCTCAATAACAACATCTTCCATCGCTCAGGTTAAACCGCTTCGTCTTTGGTTTAATAAGCCGGCGGCTCAGTGGGAGGAGACTATTCCTGTGGGGAACGGGCGGTTGGGGATGATGAGTGATGGGGGGGTGTTGCGGGAGAATGTTGTGCTGAATGACATTACGCTCTGGTCGGGAGGGCCGCAGGATGCCAACAATTACGAGGCGCACAAAAGTCTTCCCGAGATCCGCAGGCTGCTTCTGGAAGGTAAAAATGATGAGGCGCAGCAATTGGTAAACCGGAATTTTGTGGCGAAAGGTGCGGGTTCCGGGCATGGCGATGGGGCCAATGTGCCATTTGGCTGCTACCAAGTCTTAGGTAACCTGCGGATGCAGTTTGCCTATAAGGGCGCCGATTCCTCGAACATGCGGTATCAGAATTACAGAAGGGAATTGGCGCTGAATGACGCGGTTGCGAGCCTGGTTTACCAGGTGAAGGGTGTGACTTACCGCCGGGAATACTTTACAAGTTTTGGTGACGATGTGGGCCTTATCAGGATTTCTGCCGACAAACCGGGCCAGCTGAATTTGCGCCTGGGCCTGGATCGTCCCGAGCGGTTTCAGACTGTGGTTAAAAACAATGTGCTGGAAATGTCCGGGCAGTTGAACAATGGAACGGACGGGAATGGGATGAAATACCTGACTAAGATCAAGCCGCAGGTAAAGGGTGGGAAACTGACCGTTTCGGGTAAGGAAATCGTCATTACGGATGCCGATGAGATTATTATCTACTTCTCTGCCGGGACCGATTTCAAAACCAAAAACTTCGAATCTGAGACGCAGAGGCTTATTGATGTCGCAGTGAAAAAATCTTACACTGTTCAGAAGTGGGCTCACATTGCAAATTATCAGAAACTTTATAACAGAGCAACTTTGCATCTGGGCGGATTAAAGGGCGACGATTTACCAACGGATCAGCGGCTTTCTGCCTTCCAGAAAAACCCTGCTTTGGATAATGAACTGCCCGTTCTGTTTTTTCAATATGGACGTAACCTGAGTATCAGCAGCACACGGGTAGGACTATTGCCGCCAAATTTGCAGGGACTTTGGGCCAATCAAATCCAGACACCCTGGAATGGTGACTATCACCTGGATGTGAACATTCAGATGAACCAGTGGCCCGTGGAGGTTGTAAATCTTTCGGAGCTGAACCTGCCGCTGGCCGATCTGGTGAAAGGGATGGTGAAGCCGGGTGAAAAAACCGCGAAAGCTTACTACAATGCAGACGGGTGGGTAGCGCACGTGATTACCAATGTGTGGGGTTTTACAGAGCCGGGTGAGGAGGCTTCGTGGGGCGCGAGCAATGCGGGTTCGGGTTGGATCTGCAACAACCTTTGGGAACATTATGCTTTTACCAAAGACAAAAATTACCTCAAAGAAATCTATCCGATATTGAAAGGCGCCGCGGAGTTTTACAACAGCGCATTGGTAAAAGATCCGAAAACGGGGTGGCTGGTGACTGCGCCGTCCATCTCCCCGGAAAACTCATTTTATCTGCCCAACGGTAAAACGGCTGCCATTTGCATGGGCCCGACCATTGATAACCAAATGACTCGCGAGCTTTTCACCAATGTAATTACAGCCTGCGAGGAACTGGGCGTGGATTCGGCATTGAAAACGTCTTTGGAAAATAAACTGAAAAACCTGCCTCCTCCCGGTGTGGTAGGAAGCGATGGCAGGCTGATGGAATGGCTGGAAGAATACAAAGAAGTGGAGCCCAAGCACCGGCACATTGCGCATTTGTACGGACTCTTCCCGGCCCCGCTCATCACGCCATCGAAAACGCCTGATCTTGCCGCTGCTGCTGCCAAAACGCTGGAAGCGCGCGGAGACGATAGTCCGGGCTGGTCGAAAGCATATAAACTGCTTTTCTGGGCCAGATTGCACGATGGTAACCGGGCTAATAAATTATTACAAGAACTGCTCGTGCCCACATTGGACACCAATATGAACTACGGTGCTGGCGGAGGCGTCTACCCTAATTTGCTCGTTGCAGGGCCGCCGTTCCAGATTGATGGCAACTTCGGCGGCACGGCCGGGATCGCTGAAATGCTGATTCAGAGCCACGACGGTTATATCGACATTTTGCCCGCCATTCCCGATGCCTGGAAAGCTTCGGGTGAAGTGAAGGGTTTGAAAGCGAGAGGCAATTTTACAGTCGATTTCAAATGGAAGGATGGTAAAGTGACGGATTACCGGATTGTTTCCCAATCGCCCCAGAAGGTGATGGTGAAGGTCAACGGAGAGAAAAAAGAAATAACATCAACGCGCTGACTTAATGGAAATAAGCAGCGGATGCGGTTTGTGAAGGATTGAAAGTTGTTATTGATTTCTGTTCAGTACGCTGATGATAAGCTTTTTAACCGTCTCCATCTCTTCCGGCTTACTGGCGGCAGCAAAAAGTGTAAGGCTCGCAAGTGCCTCATTACTAATCAATAATTTCCCGTCGCTTGTTGTCAGCAATTCGTTCACTTCTAAAAAAAGCAAGAAACAAGCGGCGGCAATTCGTTTGTTGCCGTCAATAAATGAATGATTCTTGATGATTAAATAAAGGAGGACCGCGGCTTTTTCCTCAATAGAGGGATAAAAATCAAAGTCACCGAAGCCCTTGCCGATCTGTGCAATAGAACTTTGGAAAGTTTCATCTTTTTCCTTTCCGAAGATGGCGGATTGGAAATCGCCTTTCATGATATTTATAATCTTTTGATAGTCTGATAGTTCAGGATATGTTGCGCGGCGGACATTAATGCCTCTTTGGTCCAACTGATCGTGGTCGTAATCATCCAGCAATTCTAAACCGGTTGCAAATTGTTCCAGCCAGCTATTTTGTGCATCTCCGATTTTACTTTCAATAGCCCTGCTTAGGATCCGGATGCCGTCCTTTAATGTTTGCACCTGCTGGTTTTTCTGTGCAAGCCGTTTCTCGTTAATCGCGAATCCCTCAATTAGGTAATTTTTTAGACGCTGGGTAGCCCAAATCCTGAATTGCGTAGCCTTGCCGGAATTTACCCTGTAACCGACAGACAAGATCATGTCCAGGTTGAAAACGTCTACTTGTCTGACTACATGGCGTTTGCCTTCCTTTTGAACTATTTCCATTTTGGAAATAGTTGCCTCCCTTGTTAGCTCTCCTTCATGCAAAATATTCCGGATATGCTTATTGATGGCTGGAACCTCGGTGCCAAACAATGCAGCAATCTGCTTCTGACTTAACCAGATATTTTCCGCCTGGAGTGTCACTTCTATCTGGCTGTTGCGGTCCGCACCTACGTATATCTCTATCTGATTTTCCATTCCGACTTCATTTATTCCAAAGATTAGAAAAATCGGACTATGAGAAACGCAAGATCCAACGAACGGTAGGCGGCATTTATCGAAAGCATTTCATACTAGGGCAATGGTCGCCTCTACTCCCCCCAAACCGTCACCACGACCCCGCGTGGGCCGCCGTGGTCTCTGTGTTCGCAGAGATAGATGCCTTGCCAGGTTCCGAGGGCTAGGCGACCGTTTTTGATGGGGATCATGACGGAGCTGCCTAGTATGGAGGCTTTCAGGTGGGCTGGCATGTCGTCGGAACCTTCGTAGTCGTGTTCGTAGTCGGGGTCGTTTTCTTTGACGGTTTTATTGAAATACATTTCGAAATCCTTTCGCACGGTGGGGTCGGCGTTTTCGTTGATCGTGAGCGAGGCGGAGGTGTGCTGGATGAAAACCTGGCACATGCCTGTGGTGAGCTGCGAAATTTGCGGCATCGCATTGATAATGTCGCCGGTGATGAGGTGAAAGCCCCGGCGCTTTTCACGGAATGTTAGACTTTGCTGAAATATTTTCATCCGGTAAATGTATTACTCTGCGTCCAAATTTGATGATACTTTTGCATCTTCAAGCGAATGATGAGTTAATCAAAACAATTGATGAAAAAAGCGCTGATCCTGATCCTTACTACGGGAATGACCATCGGTTCCATTTACGCACTGATCCATTACATTGGAATGCAAAGTTTTTCATTTGCGTGGATCCTTAATTTCTTACTGATGGCGAGTGTGCTAACATTTACGGAAACGCTTAAAAGCCCATTGACTTCTCCCTATTTTGATACAAAACCCTGGGAACGGAAAGGGGAAATCTACGAGTCTTTCGGGATCCACATTTATAGAAAATTACTGGTACTCACAGGCTGGGAGAAATTGAATAAGAAAGCCAATCCAATAGCCAAGAATATCAGCGCTTTAACGCATTTATACTATAAGACAAAACAGTCTGAACTGGGTCATATAGTTATTTTATTCGTCGTTTTTAGTTTCAATATTTTTGTGGCATTTCAGTATGGCATTGTCAAATCGTTGTGGTTATTAATTCTCAATATCCTGCTGAATCTATATCCTGTGTTACTTCAACGATACAACCGGCCGCGAATAGCACGAGCCATAAGTTTAAGCAAATTTAGTCGATGAGCATTATACCCATTTCCGTCCTTACCATAGTGAAATCCAGGCAGGAGGCGCTTCGCAACCTCGTTCTGGGCCTTGACAATGCTGAATCTTATCCGGCCGAGCTGATCATAGTCAATATGAATGAGCCGGCAAGTGAGCTGGTTTCTGAAAATTTCCCGATCCGCTCCGTTCGGTTTGATGATGCCGAAAGGCTGCCCCTTGCTGCGGCGCGGAACTTTGCGGCGAAACAAGCGGCGCATCCTTTCATGATTTTTCTGGATGTGGACTGCATTCCTTCACCGGATTTGGTAGAAAAATATTTCAATGCGTGCCAAGCCGGTGCACATTTGTGGATAGGGCCGGTCCGGTATCTTCGTCAGGGAGCCACAGCGGAAAATGGTTTTCTTTCAAAAATGTGGGAATTAAGCACGCCGGATCCTGTTAGGGCTGATTTGCGGGAGGTGAATCATGCGCTTTTCTGGTCGCTTAACTTCGCTTGCAGTCAGGAGACCTATGAACGCATTGGTGGTTTTGATACCCGATTTACTGGTTACGGTGCAGAAGATACCGATTTCGGTTTTGCAGCCCGTAAGCAGGGCGTTGAGCTGAGTGTTGCGGATGCCGTGGCATTTCATCAATATCATCCCAGCTACAACCCGCCGCTCAATCATTTTGAAGACATTCTTATCAATGCCAGGACATTTTTTAACAAATGGCAGATCTGGCCCATGGAAGGCTGGCTGCGAAAATTTGAAAATGCAGGGTTGATCAAATGGGAAAATGATGAGATCACGATTTTGCGCAGACCGACAGAAACCGAGGTTAATCAAGCGTTGAAGGCAGGATAATCCGGCGTTGAATCAAGCCAATCTATCAGGAAAATTAGCGTCCCAAAGTTCATGCAGCCGCAGCGCAACATCAGCCAGCGCTGAGTCCTTGATCACGCCTTTCCAGCAGTCATCAGGCAGGTTCTCCGCCTTCTGAATGATTATTTTCCAGTCGGTTTGATCCAGCTCTTCTGGCTGGACAAGCACAGCCATTCCATGTTGTTCCAGTAATCCGGCTTTGCGCAATTGTTCCTGAAATGGACGGTCCTCAGGTATGCAGACGAACTTTTTCCCCAGGTCGGCCATTTCCATCACCGTGTTATGCCCGGCATTGCCTATTACAACGCGGCATTGGGCCAGTACAGATGCGGGATCATTCATTTGCCCGTGAAAAATTACATTGTGTGCAGCAATGTGTTCATGATCAGCAATATTGCCAATCACCAGGATAGATCTTTCCGAACATTGCGCTGCCAAAGCATTGATCACCTTTCCATTAATAGAAGTCCCTCCGGAACCTACAAGGACGCCAATTGCCGGATTTTCAGTTTTCTGCACATATTTTTCTTTTCCTGAATATTTTGAAAATCCCCCCGAAAAAAAGGTTTTTTGATTTACCCAATCCTGCGGTGACGGATTCATCAACTCTTCCGGTGATGGTGCGATCAGCAGCTGGGCACTTTCATATGCATGTAAATGCGCCAGATCATCGCGGTCCCCGTTTTGACGGATCACTACCGTTGGTGTCCCGCATAGAGTTGCCAGTAATGTAACCTCCACAGACACATCGACAATCAGTATTACCGGAAACAATGCATGCAGTGCCGCCGAGATTACGGCGGCGCGTTTGGCAACTTTTTCAACATTAACAGGTGCATAATGCAGAAAACCCAAATGCATGCGCGAAGCAAAAGGGTCTTCCGGACCTGGAACATCATGCGGCAGGTGTATACATTGAATTGTAGCCGGAATAATGGCTGCAAAACGCGTGAGATCACTTCCAAGAAATGTCACCTGTGCATCTCTAAGTTGTGATGCAATCGACAACGCGCGCATCAAATGTCCCGAGCCGTGGTGGTGAATATAGAAGGCGAAATTAGCGGACATTGGTCTTCATCTTCGTGACTGCAGTTTCAAGCGCTATCGATTCGAACAATGTTTCGTAGGCATCCACCATTCTTTCTACATCAAACAGATCTTCGGCGCGCTGCCTGCAAGCCGGGCGGTCCAGCTGCTCTGTTGCCAGGATGCAATCCGCCAGTTCCTGAACATTATCCCCGCTGCATAATCTGCCCGTTTGCTCGTCAAGTAATTTTGGTAAGGCCCCTTTTGCAATGCCTGCAACCGGTGTTCCGCAAGCAAGCGACTCAGCAACCACCAGTCCGAACGGTTCATCCCAGCACGGCGTGATCAATGATACGGTTGCGTTTCCTATCAGCTCATTGAGCTGTTGATGATTGCAAGACCCGAGTAATTCTATCGAATCGTCCAGACGCGGCATGATCTCAGTTTCGTAATAATGCTGATCGCTGATGGCCCCGGCAACTTTCATTTTCCTGCCGGCAAGCTTGGCCGCATCTATGGCCAGGTGCAAGCCCTTATCCGGATGTATCCGCCCAAACCACATGATATACCCGCGGTCATTTTCAGGATAAAATGCCCAGGTTGTCAAATCTATGCCATTGTGAATAACGTCACATTCAGGTGCGTACGCTTTCCAATTCTCAGCATTGGTCTCAGAGACAGACACATATTTGACCCGGCCGTAATTCTGTTCGCGGCGGATCGCGTTTTTCAGCTCAAAGATCGGAGGCGTATGCAGCACAGTTACCATCGGCGCTTTAACCAGCACCGACATCATAATGGGAACATAGTTCAAGCTGTTATTAAAAATTACGTCCAGCTCATCTTTGTCTATCTCCTGCATCATTTCAACATAGGCGTGATGTGTAGAAATATATTCAGTGCTGAGCTGGCGGGAGGTAAACTGCGAGGATGTAATGGGACGGTAATCCTCCTCGCAAAGGATCGGCCTGACATTCAGAATAGGATCCGAGCCGGCGCATGCGTACAATAATACGTCGTGACCGCGCGCGAGCAATCTCTGGCAAATATCATAGGTAAACGCTTCCAGCCCTCCCATGAAGGGTTTAGTGATCGGATATTTGAGGTGTGCAATGATCCCTATTTTCATGTCTGTTATGGTAAAGTTTGTTGATGAAGATTTTTGATAAAGTGCATTTTTGATACTAGTACAGCGGAGGCTGCGTTGTACCGTCATAGAAAACCGTGCCGGTGCAGGAGACATTGCTTTTGCGGCTGGTATGGATTTAAGGACTGCACCAGCGTTATCAAACTTGAAGCATTGTGATCTTTACACCAAAAGAAACACTGACCGAGGAAGAAGTGAAGAACGGATTGAACACCGTTCTCAAAGAAGGGATGACCACCGAAGCCATGGTAACCCTTGCCGGGGGGACATTTATGGTAGCCTTCGCCATTTTGCTTGGCGCCAGCAATTTTCAGATCGGGTTACTTGCGTCCTTGCCTACATTCACCAATATTTTCCAGCTGGTGTCCGTGTTTCTGATCCGCAGATATAACAACCGGAGGGCCGTTTCGGTTATTTGCTGCATTCTGGCCCGTATTCCGATGGTTTTATTGGGTGCGATGCCATTTTTTCTGGGAGCAGATGCACCGGTCAGCCTGTTGCTCTTTTTCTTGTTCTTCTATTATCTGTTTGGCTCCATTGCCGGTCCAAGCTGGAATGCATGGATGAAAGACCTGGTGCCGGGTGATATGCTGGGCACTTTTTTCTCGAAGCGAAGCCGCTATGCGCAGACGCTCAATGTTGTACTCAGCATCATTCTGGCCATTTCAATCGATTACCTGCGTCGGCATGCGCCGCAGTACGAGCTGTATGTGTATGCAACCATGTTTATGATGGCGGGGATTGCCGGTCTGGCGGCAGTGGCATTGCTGGCCAGGGTGCCCGAGCCAAGGTCGTATTTACCCAACGAGAATATCCTGAAAATGTTCATTAAGCCGCTGCGGGACAATAACTTTCAGCGATTACTTGTCTTCAACTCACTCTGGCTTTTTGCCGTTAACATTGCGACGCCGTTTTTTACAGTTTATATGTTGAAAACGCTCGGGCTTACCCTGGCGTACATTATTCCACTCACCATTTTAAGCCAGTTGTCGAGTATTTTGACGATTGGATACTGGGGCAAATTCGCAGACCGGTACAGTAACAAAACGATCATCTCCATATGCGCGCCGCTGTATGTGGCATGCGTGATTGCGTGGTGTTTTGTAGGGATTTATACCAATTTGATATCCAACCTTGCCCTGCTGGCCGTGATCCATATCGTCAGCGGATCGAG
Source organism: Dyadobacter sp. CY351 (assembly GCF_021502625.1). Lineage (NCBI taxonomy): Bacteria > Pseudomonadati > Bacteroidota > Cytophagia > Cytophagales > Spirosomataceae > Dyadobacter > Dyadobacter sp. CY351. Next base: position 206,646 of record NZ_JAKFFU010000006.1, read on the forward strand.
CAATGCTGGCACCAACCTTGCGTTGACGAACATAGGCTTGAAGCTCGCCCCGTCCCGTGAAGCGATTGTTTATTTATCCGTCAAAAATATCGTAACGTCCGTTTTCTCATCCCTGGCACCGTTGATAGGCGGTTATCTGGCTGATTATTATACATTAAGACAACTGCGCGTCATCGCCGAGTGGAGCGGGCCAACGTTGCAAAAATCGTTTCGGTTGCTGTTGCTGCATGAATGGAATTTCCTTTTCCTGATCGGCGCCGCGCTGACCGTGGTGGCACTGCAATTCCTGCCGCGTGTGCGTGAGGCAGGGGAGGTGCATAAGAGCGTGGTGAAAAGGATCATGCGTACGAGCCTGAAAAGTAACCTGCGGGATTATTTTGTGATTGACGTGCTGATCAACTGGCATTCTTCCTTGAATAATATGCTTAAAATCAATCGTGTAGGCTCCGATGACGCACGAAGAGACGAATAAATCGAAGCCGGTAATCATCAAATTTCATGGTAATGTCTTTGGAAAAGTAACTCCGTGGTTATATTTGCCCCATCATACGATGCGAGTTGCGCTGCTTTACATATGGCTCTTTGTAACGATCCTACCGACTTTCAGTCAGTGGGGAACGATCGCTTATTACCATATCAACAAGGATTACATAGCGCGCGTCCTTTGCGAAAACCGCGATAGGCCACAGCTGCATTGCGACGGACAATGCTATCTGGCCAAAAAACTAAAAGCCCAGGAGGAGAAAAAAGACCAGCAAACCAGCGAGCAGGTGCGTAATCTGCCTACGCTGCATCTATTTTCATCTCCGCTGGTCGCGTTCGAATTTCTGGCATCTCCATTTCTGATTCATTCCCAAGCCGCTTTCCAGTATCAGCTGGCAGCTTATCTGGCTCCGCTTACCATCGTTTCTCCACCACCCTGCGCTTAGTTGTCGTTTTTGTCAATTTTTGGGCTAAAATGAAAGGGTAACATTGTTTATCCCCGGCGCGCGACTGCGTTGCCCTGCTCCTTTATTCAAATTCAACAGCTAACCTAACAGCATCCATTCTGCTTTTTAAAAGTGGATGAGTTTATCCTTGTATATCCGAATGAAATTTCAATATCTGTTTCTATTGCTGGCCATATTCAGCAATGTTACCTGTTCCTACGCTCAAAGCGAGCAAGGAACACTTCACGGGCGTATCGTCAACGCCGAAGACAAGCCTGTCTCAGGCGCGTCCATCGCATTTCAAAACACAACATTAGGCACGATTACAGATGAAAAAGGCCAATTCAGCCTCACCGGCATTACACCAGGCTCTTACATTCTGACTGTTTCCAATGTTGGTTATATTGCATACACCCAAAGTATGCGCATTTCGAAAGGGAGAAACGCGTTTCTTAATCTTCAACTGTCCGAAAGCAACCAGGAGCTAAAAGAGGTCATTGTTAGTGCCGCCAAAAACAGTTACCAGGTTTCATCGTCCAATAGTTCGACACGCCTGGACGTGCCTTTGCTGGAAACGCCTCAATCGGTGCAGGTCGTTTCTTCCGCCGTTCTGCGCGACCGGCAGGCATTTACCCTCAACGAGATCGCGGGCACATTCACGGGCATGAAAGCCAATAATGGCAATGGTTCATTTCAAATACGCGGCTTCACAGCTTACTCTCCGAATGATGCCAGTTTTTTGCTTTTTAACGGCATCCGGGGCAACCTGTATTTGTGGAGCCAGCAGCCGCTGCTTTACAACATTGAATCCGTAGAGTTGCTGCGCGGGCCTTCCGGGGCTTTGTTCAGTGAGGGTTCTCCGGGTGGTGTTGTTAATTTTATTACAAAAAAACCATTGTCGGAAAAGCGCGCAAGTGTGGATCTTTCGCTGGGCAGTTGGGGATTCGGAAGAGCTTCCGCTGACTTTACGGGGCCGGTTTCGGGTAATAAAAAACTGCTGTACCGCGCCATAATCGGTTATGATCGCTCCGAAAGTTTCAGGGATTATCAAAAGAAGCAAAATCTGCTCATCGCCCCTTCGCTGACCTACCTTGCCAGTGAGCGGACCTCGCTTAATCTTGAACTCAATTATACTTACTCCAAAGCCGTTCAGCAGTATGACAATGGAAGTTATGTTTACTCCCGCCCGGATGGAACATTTGATTTCAACCATTATCCCAACAACCTGACAATCCAGAGCCCGACCGATTATGGGAAAACGCACAATGCATCGGCTACGCTGAGTTTTAACCATCAGATCAGCCAGAATCTGAAACTCACCGTTGTGGAACGCGCAGTACGGAATGTACTGGATTATACAGACCATATTCCGGTAGGAAGGATCCGTAATGATTCCATCAGCCGGGGATTTCAGGATTGGGAAACGGACAGGTTCAGCCTGCAAACCACTGCTTTTGCAACCTATACCACCAACACAGGAGCGCTGGGGCACCAGATTATCGCAGGCTCGGATTACAATCGCTACGGCTGGACGCAAAACGACTATCAGTACAAGCCTTCGACCCGCATTTCTATCCTGCACCCGGATTATGCGGGCAGTATTCCCGATGCCTCCGTTCTGGCCGACGAATCGGATGATAACAAGCGCATTACCAACCTGATAGGAGCTTACATTCAGGATCAGATCAGTGTAGGCGACAAATTGAAAGTGTTGCTCTCGCTTCGTTACGACAATTACAATGGCAAGGAAACGCCATTGTCGGATCGTGACAACAAGCAGGGCGACGAGCTGAAAACCTCAGGCTGGATCCCGCGGGTGGGCCTGGTATATCTGCCGGTAAAGAACGTATCTATTTACGGAACCTATCTCAAATCGTTCAATCCGCAAACCTCCAACAATGTGCTCTCAGGCGGACCATTCCCGACCCGGCAGGCGACGCAATATGAAGTAGGTTCCAAAGCGGACCTGATAGGCAACCGGTTGTCGGCTACATTATCCCTTTACCAGATCAATTATGCCAATATCCTGACGGCGGCGCCCACGGAAGAAAACTCGCACCGGCAAGCTGCCATTGACGGCACGCGCAGCCGGGGAGGCGAATTTTCAGTTGTCGGAAACCTGAACCGGTTGAGCCTGATCGCCGGATATGCTTTCAATGAGCACGAGCTGATAAGCACGACGAGCTATGGTAAAAAAGGGGACCGTTTTGCCAATGCGCCTAAGCATCAGATCAACTTCTGGGGCAAATATGCGCTTCCATCTCAGGCGCTCAAAGGGCTGGGAATTGCTGCGGGCGTGCGTTATGTGAGTGATCAGGTGGGCTTGCTAAGCAATCAGAACTTCGTTTTTCCGTCCTACACGGTGCTGGATGCCGCCATTTCGTATTCACGCAACCGATATCAGGTTCAGGTTAATGCTTATAATCTGACTAACAAGCATTACTTCAGAGGAAGCAGGTCGGGCGTAACATTAGCAGGCCTGGGCGATCCCTTTAATGTACGGGTCGGCATTAGTTATCAGCTCTGGTAAGTCGAAGGGTTTATGAAAAAGACAAAATTCACACGGGGCCTGTTCAAGCTACATAGCTGGCTTGGGCTGGTAACCGGCATATTCCTGGTTTTGTTGGGGTTAAGTGGTTCCGTTCTTGTTTTCAAAACTGAGCTCGACCATCTGGCCAACCATAACCTGCTCCGCGTATCTCCGGCGGCGACTCACATGCCGGAAGACGCGCTAATGCAATGCTATAAAACGATTACCGCCCGTTATCCAAACCTGGACGGCATTGCCTGGCTTAATCCCGACGCCGGGCCGGGTGATGCTTATGATTTCAGGATTTATTTCAATGATGCGCGCCTTTTAACTTATGACCTGGCATTGATCTCGTTCAATCCTTACACTGGCGCTATTCTCAGGGAAGGGCCTGCTAGCCAGTTTGTGCCGAGTTTCATTGAATGGTTGTTCCAATTTCATTTCAGCTTCCAGCTGGGCATCCCAGGCGCGGCGCTCACGGCTATTTTTGGTATAACAATGTTGTTGTCCGTGCTGACCGGCGCTATTGTTTATAGGAAAAATATCTGGCGCGTTCTGTCTTTTCAAATTTCCATCAACCGGAAAAACTGGCGCACGATCAGCTCCGATTTGCACCGGATTGTGGGGGTATGGTCAATGTTGTTCAATGCTATTATTTTCTTCACCGGCTTTTGGATGAACCTCTTCGCTTTTGAACCCAAAACCTGGGAGAAAGAACTCCTGCCAGGCAAACGGAACAATGCAATGACGGTTTCCGCCGATGAAATGCTCCGTGCTGCCAGGAAGGCGCTGCCGGAACTGGACCCAACCTATGTGTATCTGCCTACGCAACCTGAACGAAAATTTGAAGTCAGAGGCTATGAGCAGGGACAATGGAAACTCTGGGGTGCTTTGAATTCAGTGAGGATTGATCAATACACAGGTAAGGTTTTTAAGATCAATACATTAGCAGATAAATCTGTCGGCGAACGCATTGAAGCAACGTTTCATCCTTTGCATGTTGGCAACTTTGGCGGGCTGCCCGTCAGGATATTTTATGTGATCATCGGGCTGACGCCCGGGTTGCTGGCCGTGACGGGTTTCCTGCTTTGGTGGCGGCGGGCAGGGAAGTCTGAGCCGGACCGTTCAGCGATTTCCCGCTAAGGTGAGCGCCTCTTGCACAACTTCGCTGGGATAATTGTTCAGTTCCAGAATCCGGATGGCATTGGTTGTTACCAGTTTGCCCGGTTTCAGCTTGTAGTCGAAGATGACGGCATCCTGGTGAATGACTTCCGTAAAGTGATAAAGGTCAAAAGTGTCCGCCAGAAAGTTGGAAAGCTCCCGGTCGTGCGTTGAGGCGAGCGCCAGATTGTTGCCTTGTGTGAGGTAACTGAGCACCGATTTGCCGATAGCAATGCGCTCAACCGAATTGGTGCCCTTAAAAAGTTCGTCCAGCAGAAACAGGTTGGAATGGCCCGACCTGCTTTCTTCCAGCAGATTTTTAATGGTAAGCACCTCTTCAAAATAATAACTTTTGTCCCCCAGCAAATCATCCGAGATGCGGATAGACGAATGTATTTTCATGGCAGTCATAGCAAATGCATGGGCAAAGCATGTATTAATGGTTTGTCCAAGCAGCGCATTAATGCCCACGGTCCGGATGAAAGTGGTCTTTCCCGACATGTTGGAACCTGTCAGCAATGCAGATTTAACTTGTAATGTTAAGTCATTGGCCACGCCGTCAAATATCAGCGGGTGGTATACATCCCTGATTTGCAGGTGCTTTATCTCCAAATGAAAGTCGGGCTGACAAGCGTAGGGGACACTTTCTCTGAGTGCGAGGGTTGACAGGGCAATGTCAGTTTCTGCAACGAACCGAAAAACATCCTCGATGTGCTGCCTTTTGGAATCCAGAATCTTCAAGATTGTAAAGAGCAGCACAGGCTCAATCAGAAACAGTGCTTTGAACAATTCAAAAACATAATCAATAAACATGCCGATCTCACCTTGCAGCTTGGCCTCGATCTTGAAAATGGACATGGGCAACCCCAATTGATCCAGCATACTGACCTGCGCTTGCAATGCATTGTTTTGCGCTGTGAATTCCGGGTTTTTCAAGATGCTGCGGGCTGTTTGGGTCAATATCAAAAGCTGTGGAATGGAGCTTCCGTATTGGTATAGATTGTTCTTATTCCAATAGTGGATACCCAGATTCACGGGCAGCAGGACGATCAGGAAAATAAGGATCTGCGGTAAGAAGAAAGCCATTATAACAGCAAGCACGCTGACCGCAGAAAGTAGTTGTATAAGCCAGTACCAGCCTGGCCTGGGTGTGTACTTGCCGTGGAAAAGCGACGTGATATAATAAGCGTCGGTTTTATTAAGTTTTGAAATCTCTGTGGTGGTTGCCGCCCTTAATGCAGGATCGGCTTGAAAAATAGAGATAACGTTTTCCAAGCGCTCCTTGCGGGCGTCACCCAGGGGAATTACGCGCATGAAGTAATACAAATACTGCTGACCGACGCAGGAAACAGTCCTGTCGATAAACTTAAAAACGTCTTCAAGGTCCAGATCCTGAAATGTTCTGTCGGAAATTACCTGGAAAACCCCATCCCGCTTGTCATTAACAAAATACTTTTCGATCTGACCAAAATTGAAAAATCCCTTTTTTATTTGGGCAATACGGTCCTTATCCGATGAGGTTTTCGAAGACATTTCTATAAGATAAATTATAAGGGCAAAAAGCAGCCAGCCCCAAAGCCAACCGAACCCAGGATCAATTTATCATTTTAGAAAAGAAGTATTTTGAAAGTGTTATGAGCGGTTGAATCAGGAAGGAGTATAATGTCCTTTGGCCGAAACGACTGTAACGGTTACCCTCGACTCGTCAACAGCATAAATGATCCTGTGCTCCTGATTTATTCTTCTCGACCAAAATCCAGCCAGGTTGTGCTTTAATTGTTCTGGCTGGCCTGTTCCAATGTATGGATGCTCAGTCAGTTCGTCGAGCAGTTTCCTGACTTTTCTAAGCAGCGGCTTATTCCCAGACTTCCTGAGTTTTTCGATTCCTTCAAGCGCTTTTGGGGTGAATTCGATGGAATAACTCATAAACCAAGCAACTTGTCAAAATCGGCTTTGTCCACTTTCGTAGTGTTGCCTTTCCTGTACTGATCGATTCCTTCCTGAATATCAGCCATTGTTTGCGGATCCATGAAATATTTGTCCTTCTCGCCAACCGGGGTCAGTGCATAAGCCTTCTCCTTACCACGCTGAATAATGATCTGTTCGTTTTTATCAGCAAGATCCATGTATTTTTTTTGATTGTCCCTGAATTCTCTTGAACTAATTACCAGCATGATTGAGTAGATGAATGTACGAAATTGGTACACAAATATACAATATAAATCAGAAACGCTCATGCGGTATCATTCCAGCCAGGCCCATCTTTTTGCCCAGTCTGTCAGGAATGCTTTTCGGTGTTTTGAGATGGTTTTTGCGCCTTGCTGCTGGTCTATGAAAAGATTGGGATCCGGGAGATCGCCGTACCAGTTTTTGCCCAGCTTGTAGTCGTGCGGTTCGGGTTTTCCTGGCCAGGGTGCGATGCTGACGTATTTTCCTGCATGACCATTGAGCTCTGCAATGCTGCTGATGGTGGTATATTCGCCCACCTCGACTTGCTTGGGAGAGTAGCGAACGGCGTATTTCCCGTCACCAATGTAATAACCAGGCCATTGCTGACCGCTGATGCTGAGCGTGAACACAGCCGAGTCGGCGGGAACATTAATGTTTGGTCCTTGAAACCGCCATTCAATGACGCCGTAAGTGGCTACGCTGTCGGCAGTTGTGGTGTTGCGATCGAAAATGGTTCTCGAACTCCTTGTGATCGGCGCGAAAGAGCCGCCCCAGCTTTCGCCTGTCGGCTGATCCGGATTGCCGTGCATGACATAGGCCAGCGAAGGTGTGTCGCCCATTTTAATGTTGCCTTTGTAATACTTAATAAAATCCTTTCCCATTGCTCCGCGGCCTTTGATGTAATTCGGATAATAGGCTTCTGCCGTTATGTCTGCGGGCGATCCGGCATCCATAAACCAGCCGCGATAGGTGGCGTTGCATTCGATCATCCAAACGTCGGGGTGGTTGGCGGCGATGTAGTCATAGGCATTCACGCCCCATTTTTTATTTGGGCCGCCGATCCAGTACACCCGTATGTTTTTCGTGATCTCCGGTGCATCATGCAATGCCTGTGCAACATCTTCGATACCACCCCATACCAGCACCCAAAGCGGCTGGTCGGAAGACTTTTTAGCACAAGAAATGAGCCATTCCGAACCCTCCGTTTTTTCGGCGAAACCCTTATAAGGCGCCCAAACGGTTGCTCCCTGTTTGCACACATTGCGCAATGTAGCCGGCTCGGGAAAGGCCTTTTGATGCTTTTTTAGTTTGTCAAGATCCTTTTCATACAAATCAATCATGTCCAGGATGTCCTTTTTGCGACCGGTCTGGAACGAAGTGGAAACCAATCCTTCAATTTGAAAACGGTCTGCGTACATCAGCAGATGGATCATCGATTGGAAATCATCCGGATCGGTCCCGCCAATATCGGTGCTGATGAAAATGCGGGGTTTTTGCTGCGCATGTGCCGAAAAAAAGCTCATAACCAAACAAATGGTCATGAGCGATGGAATATAAATATGGATCTTTTCCCTTCTTAAAAACAGTAATTTCATCGTTATTCCGATCAGTCAGCACCGAACATCCGGCACACTTCATTTTACTATTACAAAGGTAAAAAGAAAGTAATCGAAAAAAATAGAAATTAAATGATAGTTATCACGGATGGAGTTTAATAGTAAAAGTAGTGTGCATATAGCTGCTTACATCTATCTAAAAATGCCTGTGATTATTTCTTCAAGACTTTCGCGCGGTCAACGGATCCGTCGGCGAAAATTACTTTAACTATGTACAGCCCGGCCGGAAAATGGTTGATATTGAATTCTGATACCGCATTCGACGAATCATTGTTTTTCTGGTCCATTATCAATTTCCCGGAAACATCCATGAATTGCACGCGTGCGATCTTATCCAGATCTTTCGAAAGAACGGAAAGGCGGTCAATGGTTGGGTTCGGATAAAGGGCTGTTCTGTTGGCAGACTGGAAATTAATACTCCTGATCCGGCTGAATGCAAAGGTCCCGTCCTTATCGATCATTTTCAGTCTGTACAAGTTGTTGCCTGTCTTTGGCGCAATATCCGAGAAAGAGTAGGAGAGTAGCTTGGTGCTTTCACCATTGGAAATTACACTTCCTACTGCAATCCACTGTTTGCCGTTTTGGCTGCGTTGTATTTCAAAACGATCACTGTTTGTCTCCGCTGTTGTTGCCCAGTTTAACGTAACCGAGGACTGCTCGCCTTTTTTTACATCGAAGCTTAAAAGCGTCACAGGAAGGGAAACTTCTACATTCGAGACAACATTACCGTTCAGCGATATTTTTCCAGCGGTCGAAAGCGCTCTTCCCGAAATAGTTGCACCTGCTCCCAGTGAGATGGCGCCTTCATTAACAACGGTGCCGATAAAATCAATGTCGGCTGCCAGGTTGAAAGCACCGTTGACTACCCAGTATACGTTCTTAGGCAATGTCCCGCCGGTTAAAACGATATTTGCAGGTGCGTCCACCGAAAGTGCTCCTCCTATCTTGATGATAAAAACAGCATCTGGATCATTGTTTCCGTTTAAAATAAGGCTGCCTGAAAAAGAAGTGGCCTCTGTGCTGCAATGTACGCCTGGGGCAAGCAGCGTCACGCCGTCCAGTGTGGCGGCTAGCGGAAACCCGCATGGATTAAGTGTTCCACTGGTCAGCACGCTATAAGCCGTAGCAACATCTGCGGCAGCCGCAACACCCTGGGTATCGCCAAAGTGGCTCTGCCCGACCAGCGTAACTGCATTGCCGGTCACAGCGCCTGTCCCGTTTCCGATGTCGCCGGTAACCAATGTTGTTCCTGTATTAGCAAACTCCCCAGCGGATGTATAAAGTGCAAATGTCTCAGCCCCGCCGAAAGTAGGCACGGTTTGAGCCATGCTTAAATGGCAAAGTGCAGAAAGCGAAACGGTCAGAATGTTGAAGAAGAAAGATGTTTTCATATATGCTTGAATAAATTGTGAAAGTATTTTCACCGCACAAATATGACCTTAACCCCTTCAAGTAATGTTATAGCATGTGTAGTATTAGTTATAACATTCACACGTTTTCCAAATTCCCGCTTCTTTTTCCTTTTAATTGTTTATAAAAAGACGGCGTAAGACCCGTAATCTGCTTAAACTGATTGGACAAATAGGCTACGCTGCTGTAATTCATTTTGTAAGATATCTGCGTCAGGTTCAGCTCGTCGTAAAGGATCAGTTCTTTTACCCTTTCAATTTTGTGTATGATGATAAATTGCTGGATCGTAATGCCCTTTACCTCGGAAAATACATTGGCCAGATAGGTGTAATCATAACCCAATTGCTGGCTGATGTAGTCTGAATGATTGATTTTGGGAAATTCATCAGAATGGTGGATCATCTGAATAATGAGGTTTTTAATTTTCTCAATCAGAATACTTTTTTTATCATCCATCAATTCCAGCCCGGATTTGAGCAGGTTGTTTTTTAGCATTTCACGCTGCTGCGGATATATTTCACCTGCAATTTCCACCATGCCCAAGTCAATGAGCGAGTAGGCTATCTCCAACTTGCGCAGTTCCTCCTCAACCATCATTTTGCACCGCAAGCTGACCATATACTTAATGTAGAGTTTCATTCAAATTGCGATCTATGTTTTGTTGATGGTCGCCAGCGTTCTCACGACCAGGCAAGAAAAGTAACCATAATAAATCAACATCCGACGAAATGAAATTTAATTTATACAATGAATTCTACGTATAGACTGACGACCATATTATAAAGGAGTCAGTTGTGTGATATTGCGACCGTGCACGAAGGAATACCCTGGTTTGCCGGACCCAAACAACATCAGGTACATATGGCATTATTTTTCAATAAAATGCCGGTTTATTTATAAAACACATCAAAATACAGTCAATACTAATCAAATCCTGAAATGTATTTGGTATTATATTGTGTTAAAATTGTATTGTAGAAACCGATTGAAACTTGTAGTATCATCACGAACTAATATTCCCCTATGAAACATTAATCCTGGTTTTCATTACTCACCTTTAAGCTAAACTCAATTTTATGAACCCATTTAGACAAAATCCCCTCCCGGGACTTTGCAGGCTTCTTTGTGCCGTGACGGTGGCAGGGATAATGCATTCTCCGGGTATTTTACAGGCTGCACCCGCACTCGGAGCGCCAGCAAACAGTCCGCACAGGCGCATTGATAAAACCCTGACCGGAAAGGTTATTGATGAAAAAAATACGCCATTGCCTGGCGTAAGCGTCATTATCAAAGGGACCAGCCGGGGAACGACCACTGGCACCGACGGAAGCTTTACACTGGTGGTTGAAGATGCGGCTCAGACGCTGACTTTTTCTTTCATAGGATACACATCGCAAGATGTAGCCATTGGCAATCAGTCTGCATTTAACATTACATTACTGCCTAGCAGCGAGGAGCTTACAGAAGTTGTGGTGGTAGGATATGGCACGCAATCTTCGGCGGCGGTAACGGGCGCGGTGAGCAACATTCAGGCCAAGGACCTGATCCGTACGCCATCGGTTGGTACTTCTGATGCGCTGGTGGGCCGCGTTCAGGGGATTACTGCCCGAAAAGCAGATGCACGCCCGGGTGCTGCGACCACTATCCAGATCCGGAACCTGGGAACCCCGCTTTTTGTCATCGACGGAATTCCCTCCGATGCGACCAACTTCAATAACCTGGGCCAGAACGATATTGAAAGTGTTTCGATCCTTAAAGATGCTTCTGCCGCAGTATATGGACTCCGTGCAGCGAACGGGGTTGTTTTGGTTACGACAAAAAGAGGAAAAGCAGGGGATGGTCCCGCCCGGATAAACATTTCGGGTTACTATGGTTTGCAGAATTTTACGCGCTATCCCAAGCCGGCGAGCGCTTACCAGCACATGCGGGGGCTTGTGGAATCGGACGTGAACCAGGGTCGTACGCCTTCTATTACGCCCGAGGAACTTGCCAAATGGAAAGCAGGGGCTGAAAAGGGTTATCAGAGTTTCGATTATTACAAAATGGTGATGCGTCCCAATGTGCCGCAATATTCATTGAACGCCAATGTATCCGGCGGCACGGAAAAGATCAGCTACTTCCTTTCTGTGGGTCATTTGAGCCAGGATGCCCTTATCAAAGATTACAGTTTCAAGCGTACCAACGTGCAGGCGAATGTGGAGTCGAGCATTACCAAGAGGCTGAAAGTCGGCGCGCAGATTAGTGCCCGTATCGAAGACCGTTTTCAGGTGGGTGTGCCTGGGCTGGACGATTATTTCAACCCTTTCCTGAGCATATTTACCATGTGGCCAACCGAACGCCCTTATGCCAATGATAATCCGAAATACATCAACCAGACTCATAATGTAAATGTGAACCCTGCTACCTACAAGCGGGATATTACGGGTTATATTGACGAGATCACACGCGTGGTGAAGGGCAACTTTTATGCGGAATACGATTTTGCATTCGGCCTGAAAGTGAAGGGAACGTATTCATATCAATACCACAATTTCGATTTTGATGGTTTTGAATACACTTACGATGCTTATAAATATGACGAGGCAACCGACAAATACAATGTTGTAGCAGGTGGGGGAAACCAGAATCCATGGCGCGAGCGTCGCAAACGCAACATTGTGGACCGCTTCGCACAGTTGCAGCTGAATTATAGCAAAACCTTCGGCGATCACGAGCTTTCCGCCGTTGCGGCTTACGAGCAGTCGGACAATGTGAACACTTACCTGGTTGTGCACACCGTTCCGCCAAATAATTACATTCCATTGATGTCTTTTGCGAATCAGGATTTGCTGATCGATGAGTGGAGTACCGAAGCCCGTGCAGGATACATTGGCCGTGTGAATTACAATTTCAAACAAAAATATCTGCTAGAAGCGGTGGGTCGTTACGATGGCTCTTTCCTATATGCACCGGGAAAAAGGTTCGGTTTCTTTCCCGGCGTTTCGGCGGGATGGCGGATCTCAGAGGAGAATTTCTTCAAGGGAAAGCTTGAAAACGTGTTCAGCAGCCTGAAAATCCGCGCTTCTTATGGTCGCACGGGGAGTGACAGGAACGCCACTGTTGTGAATGAGCCATTCATCGTATCGCCATTCAGTTATTTGCCCGGCTATAACTTCCTGCAGGGAAGCGCCATTTTTAATGGACAATACAATATTGGCGTAAGGCCGCGCGGGTTGCCCATTACGACGCTTTCCTGGATCACCAACATTTCTACCAACCTCGGAATTGACTTCGGTTTGCTGGGCGGGAAATTGAATGGTCAGGTTGATATTTTCCAGAGAAAAAGAGACGGACTTCCTGCTGCCCGTTATGACGTGCTGCTGCCATCAGAAGTAGGTTATACATTGCCCAACGAAAACCTGAACAGCGATACGCACCGGGGAATTGAAGGGGTGCTTACCTACAAAAGCGCAGTAGGTCAAATTGATTACACAGTTAGTGCCAACGCAACATTATCCCGCCGCCGTGACCTGGATTTCTATAAACCGCGTTTCGGGAACTCTTACAATGAATACCGCGACTCATACGTAGACCGCTGGGGCAACATTAACTGGGGTTACCAGGTTGAAGGGCAGTTTCAGTCGCAGGAACAAATTGAGAGTCACCTGATTGACAATGACGGACAAGGCAACCGCACACATCTTCCAGGGGATTTTATTTACAAAGACGTCAATGGTGACGGGATCATTAACACGCTGGACGAGCGCCCGATCGGTTATGCAGAAGGCGCCAATCCTTACCTGAGCTTTGCGCTTAATGGCAGCGTTTCCTACAAGGGTTTTTCGTTGTTTGCTGATTTTGCCGGAGCCTCGTTACAAAGTTTTCAGCGTGCTTTTGAATTAAAAATCCCTTACCAAAACAACGGGACATCGCCGCATTTTATGCTCGAAGACCGCTGGCACCGCGAAGATCCTTTCGATCCCAACAGCAAATGGATCCCCGGAACTTACCCTGCGATCAGAAAGGACAATTCCAGCCATGTGAATTTCCGCAAAAGTGATTTCTGGATTACCAATGTGCGCTATATCCGCCTCAGGAACATTGAGTTGGGTTATAGTTTTGATCAAAAAGTTTTCAAAAAACTGGGAAGCAGCGGCCTTCGCATTTATGTGAATGCCAGCAATCTGTTCTCAATCGATAATGTCAAGAAATACGAGATCGATCCTGAGATTTCGTCCGGTAATGCGCTCGTGTATCCGCAGCAGCGATTGTTTAATGCCGGTTTTAGTATCAATTTTTAATTCAAATCCGCTATGCAACGATTTTCAAAATATATCCTCGCTTTCTTCGTCCTGATCATGTCGGGATGTGCAGAGGAATGGCTGGACAGAAAGCCGCAAAACATTATCCTGGAAGACCAGATATGGAACGATCCCAAGCTGATAACCGGCCTGCTGGCCAACTATTACGACCGTTTGCCTTACCACACGGATCTTAACCACGGTTCCACAACGGATGCTACTATTCCCAATAAGGAAGGCTGGCAGGATTTTGCAGCATATGATGAGGCCATGTGGTCCAACAATGATGACGCACGGAACAACATTGTCACTTACGCATTCGAGCGATGGAGGCTTTGGGATTATGTGTTGGTAAGGGACATTAATCTTGCGCTTGAAAACATTGAAAAATTTGGCACTTCGCTCACGGATGAGCAGAAAATCCAGTTTTCAGCCGAACTTCGTTTCCTGAGAGCACAGGTTTATTTTGACCTGGTGAAAAGAATGGGCGGTGTGCCGCTGGTTACCAAGCAGTTGATATACGACTACAATGGTGATCCTTCATATCTGCAACAGCCGCGCGCCAAAGAAGAGGAAGTGTACGACTTTATTGCTTCCGAGCTCGATGCGATCAAGGACCAGCTGGGCAATGGCGGCAGCAACACGCGTGCCAATAAATACACGGCTATGGCATTGAAAAGCCGCGCCATGCTCTACGCCGGTTCGATTGCAAAATACAATAACCTGATGGCTTCACCGATTTCCACGCCGGGCGGGGAAGTAGGGATCCCGGCGTCACGTGCGGCCGATTATTATGCTAAATCACTGGCTGCTTCGGAGGAGATCATCAACAGCGGCGTGTATTCGCTTTACAAAACAAACCCAAACCTGGGGGAGAACTTTTACGATGCGGTAACCAAGAAATCCGCCAATCCCGAAATCATTCTTGCACAGGATTTTTTGGTAAGCAAAGACAAGCGACATGGCTTCACATATGACAACATTGCCCGCAATGTGCGCGAGGACAATTTGTCTTCTTCGTCGATAACGCCTTCGCTGAACCTGGTTGAAGACTTTGAATATCTGGACGGCACGTCCGGCGAGCTGAAAACACGTAACGCAGGGAATACAGATTACATTTACTACAATAATGTAGCAGATGTGTTTGCCAACAAAGATGCCCGCTTGTACGGCACGGTGGTTTATCCCGGAACATCTTTCCGCGGCACGCCTGTGCAGATCCAGGCCGGGGTAAAAGTTTGGAGCGCTACGACGAACAGCTTTCAAAATGTAGAATCGAACACATTGGGATCGACTTATGAAGATGGTGGCTTGCTAACCGGTTCATCGGGCCCGCAACGCTCTCAAACGGAGGTTACCAACTCTGGTTTTTATCTGAGAAAATATGTGGATCAAACCGCCATGTCCAGCACACGCGGCATCCGCAGCGACATGTGGTGGGTACGTTATCGTCTGGGTGAAATTTACCTGAACGCCGCGGAAGGAGCTCTGGAAACAGGCAAAACAGCAAATGCATTGAAATATGTAAACCTTGTCCGTGAACGTGCGGGATTTGGTGCAAACAGTCTTAAAGCCCTTACCATAGCCCGTTTGCAAAATGAAAGGCGCGTCGAGCTGGCTTTCGAAGACCATCGCGTATGGGACTTGAAAAGATGGCGCATTGCGCATGAGCTTTGGAACGGGAACGCTTCCAATCCCGATGCTGTGATGTATGCCTTATATCCATACCGCATTGTGCGCCCAGGGCATGCAACGCACGGAAAATACGTGTTCGACAAACTTGTTGCGCCCCGTTTCCGCGCGCCACGATTCTTCCAGATGGGCAATTACTATTCGTCCATTGAACAGATCGTGATCGATAATAACCCCAAAATTGTCAGGAACCCATTTCATTGATCCATTATATGAAAGCGAATCACATTCATTTTAAATTCCTGGCCATGCTGGCGCTCTCGGCGCTGCTTAATGCCTGCGAAAAAGACAACCGCGTGGAGCCAAAATCCGTGCTTACGGGCCGGGTTGTGTACGAAGGTCAGCCGATAGGGCTGCGCTCCAATGGTGTGCAGCTGGAACTCTGGCAACGGGGATATCAATTATTTACCAAAATCCCTGTGCATGTGAGGCAGGACGGTACATTCTCTGCCTCATTATTTGATGGTAATTACAAACTCGTCCGGCTGCGCGGCAACGGCCCGTGGGTGGACAACACGGATACCATTGACGTTGCCCTGAACGGGAGTGCAGAGCTGGATGTTCCGGTGCAGCCTTACTTTGTTTTTCAAAATGAAAACTATGCAAAAGGCGAGGGAAAGGTTTCCGTAACATTCAATCTGAAACAAATCAACACCTCCCGGACATTGGAAAGGGTGAATTTGTATATCGGCACCACCAGCATCGTAGATCCAAACAACAACGCCGGAAACGCCCAGGAAGTCGCCGCCAACATCAAAGATATCTCTAAGCCCATAACACTAACCGCAACTCTCTCGCCCGCGCTAGCCGGAAGGGATTATGTATATGCAAGAGTAGGCGTGAAGACGTCCGGAGTAGGAGAGATGCTGTTCGGCATGCCGCAGAAGGTGCTGTTGAAGTAGGTTGTTGCCAGCTCTGTCATGCTGAGCGTACCATCCCTGTCATGCTGAGCGTACTAACCCTGTCATGCTGAGCGGAGTCGAAGCACGCTGCTCCTTGGTAACGTGCTTCGCCTCCGCTCAGCATGACAAGGTTAGTAGCTCAGCATGACAGGGATGGTCTGATATAGCTTTAAAACGCCTCTTCAATCAGCTCCCGATTGATCAGTGCGCCGGCCATGCTGCCGGCTGAGACTGCCAGGGCTACGGACCGGGCCATGTGGGAGTTGTCTCCTGCTGCGTAGATGCCCGGGACGGTGGTTTGCTGAAACGTTTCCAGCTTTATGAGCCCGGTTTCTGTAAGTGCGCAGCCCAGTTGTTCGGGGATGGTTGAATGTTGTTTGAATGCGGGACGGGAATAAATTGCTGTGATGGGCTCCTCGGATTGGTCTTTGAAAACGATTTTTTCGAGGAGCCCATTTTTATGGATCAGCAACGCGATGGGTTTGTCGACGATGCGGATGTTGCGGCCAGACAGTTTTTCAGTTTGCTCAGGCGTAAGTTCGGAAGCGCCATTTGTGAAAATGGTGAGATCTTTGGTCCAGTTCGAGATCAGTTTGGCGTATTCAAAACCTGCACCGCCATTGGCCAGGATGCCGGTTTTTTCGTTTTTTACCTCATATCCATGGCAGTAGGGGCAATGTATGACAGATATTCCCCAGCATTCGGCATAACCTGCAATGTCTGGCATCTGATCTTTTAGTCCTGTGGCGAAAATCAGTTTTTTGGCAGTGAATGTGTCGCCGGTTGCAGTTGCTATCTCAAATCCATTTTCTGTTTTGCGGCCGGTTTCGGCCAGCCCATCGTGAAATTGCACGGTCGGGTAATTTGCAACTTGTTCTTTGCCCAATAGTGCGATTTCTTCTGGCGTCCGCCCGTCTTGTGTGAGGAAGTTGTGTGAATGTGGCGTTTGGGCATTGCAGGGTTTGCCGCTGTCGATAACCAATGTCTTTCTTAATGACCTGCCCAGGCTCATTGCCGCCGACAGTCCGGCGTAGCTTCCGCCAATAATAATTACTTCAAAATCAGTATTTTCCATGATGCTAAATGCTGTAAAGATTTAATGCTCAGCCGCTTTTATCGACCGTGCGATGATAACGTAAAGATAGGAAATGCTGTCTTATATGCAACGTTGTTGCAAGTTTAAGTTCTCTTATAAAGCAAAAAACCGGAGACCAATCAAGATCCCCGGCTTTTTGCTTCTGCATTCAACTAAATCATGGCTAATAAAGTATCATAAAAAACTCATTTCCAACCGCCGCCTAGGCTCCGGTAAAGATCTACCCGGGCAATGAGAGACTGGCTGCGGATGAATGCGAGGTTCAGTTCAGCTTGTAAAGCATTGCCCTGTGCAGTGATCACTTCCAGATAATTGGCCATATCACTTTTGTAAAGTAATTGTGCATTGGTAATGGCTGCCTGTAAAATAGTTACCTGATTATTGGCGATCGCTTCCTGCTCTTTCAATTTTTGGGTTTGAACCAAAGAATTGGAAACCTCGCCCACCGCATTCAGCACCGACTGACGGAACTGGATCACCGACTGTTCGCGCTGTATTTTGGCAACTTCCAGATTGGTTTTCAACTCCCGTCTTGCCAGAATAGGACGCGCAATGGTCCCGGCTGCCAAGCCAAACAATGACCCCGGAATGTTGAACCAGTTGCTGGATTTGAACGATTCGATCCCGCCGGCTGCGGTAATGATCAGTGACGGATACATACTTGCCTGTGCAACACCCAATTGCGCATTGGCCACCAAAACGGACATTTCAGCAGCCCTGACATCAGGACGGCGGCTCAAAACACCCGCCGGCACACCGGTTGCCAGGCTGTCGCTGGCATTGAAATCGGAGAGCTGCACGTTGCGCGCAATGCTGTCAGGCATTTGTCCGGTCAATATTTGCAAGGCATTTTCCTGAATCGCAATGTCCTGTTCCAGCTGCGGAATAAGCAAGGCGATGGACTCGCGCTGGGCTTCGGATTGTTGGATAGAAAGCGAGGTAACCTCTCCTGCATCTTTCAAAAGACGGGTCAGGCGCAAAGTATTATCGCTCAATTCCAGGTTGCTTTTGGCAATTGCCAGTTGTTTGTCCAGCATTAAAAGATTGAAAAAACCCTTGGCAATGTCCGCAACAAGCTTGGTTTGAACCGCTTTTGTTGCTTCATAAGTTTGCAGATACTGGCCTAATGTAGCCTGCTGCTGCCTGCGGATCTTGCCCCAGATGTCTGCTTCCCAGCTCAGGTTCACTGCGCCGAGATAGTTTTCAATGTGCTTCGATTTTAGAAAATTACTTGCACTAAGTCCGTTCAAACTGTTGCTGGAAGGACGGTTGTAGGTGCCTGTAATCTGTAAATCCAGTGTTGGGATCTGTAAAAATTTCGCCTGTTTAACCTGCTGCTCGGCCACGTCAATACGTTTCAAAGCCAGTTGCAGGTCATAATTATAGGACAATCCGCGCTGGATAAGCCCTTGCAGCGTGGTGTCCGGGAAGAATTTTCTCCATTCCATGTCCGCAGTGGTCGCCGTGTCGGCAAAAGTGACATTGCGATACTGGGTAGGCAGGGCGACTTCCGGCCGCTGATAGTCTTTGCTCACTTTGCAGGAGGCGATCAGCACCGTTGCCAGCAGGGAAAGCGGGATATAGAATTGTCTAAATTTCGGTTTCATCATTGTGGTTCTTTGTTGTGGTAGTCGGTTTTGTATTTCAAAAAGGCAGATCAATGTGCTGCACTTTCACTGCCCAGTTCTTTGGGCTTACCGACAAATTTCTCCTGTAAATATTGAAAAATGACATACAGAACCGGGATCACAAAAATCCCGAATATCACGCCCGTCAACATCCCGCCAACCGCACCTGTTCCGATAGAACGGTTACCCAGAGCTGAACCGCCGGTTGCTCTCATCAAGGGGATCAGTCCCACGATAAAGGCAAATGATGTCATCAAAATGGGCCTTAACCGCAACCGCGAAGCTTCCATCGCCGACTCAACGATCGTCATGCCTGCTTTACGGCGCTGCACAGCATATTCAATGATCAGGATGGCATTTTTGGCGAGCAAACCGATGAGCATGATCAAGCCGACCTGTACATAAATGTTGTTTTCAATGCCCGATAAATTAATGAAAAGCATTACTCCGAAAACACCCAGAGGGATCGTGAAAATCACCGCAAAAGGCAGGATATAGCTCTCATACTGAGCCGCCAGCAAGAAATAAACGAACACAAGGCTCAAAACAAAGATCAAAAGGATCTGCGAACCTGCATTGATTTCTTCCCTTGTCATACCCGTCCATTCCGTTCGGTAATTGTTTGGTAAAACCTCCGCTGCAGTTTCCTGCACGGCGCGTATGGCATCCCCCGTGCTATACCCGGGTTTTGGTGTTCCGTTGATCGCCACGGCATTGTACAGGTTGTTGCGCGTAACTGTTTCCGGTCCGAAAACGCGTTTTAATGTCACGAGCTGATTGGCAGGCACCATTTCACCCTCCGTATTCTTAACATGAATATTGTTCAAAGAGGCAGGATTGGCACGATAAGAAGCATCCGCCTGCGCCATTACCCGGTAATATTTACCGAAACGGTTGAAATCCGAGACAAAGCTGCTGCCATAATAGATTTGCAATGTTTGCAAAAGCTCATTCACAGGCACATTTAGTTGCTTCGCTTTGGCATTGTCGATTTCCAGCATATACTGCGGATTTGCAGTCGCAAATGTGGTGAAGGCATAAGCAATCTCTTTTTTCTGCATCAGGGCCGCCAGGAACTTATTGGTTGTAGCGCTTAGCTTTTCCAGCGAACCATTGCCGCGGTCTTGCAGCATAAATTCAAAACCACTCACATTACCAAAACCATCCACGGTCGGGAATGTAAAGAAAAACACGTTGGCATCATTCACAGCCCTTACTTTCTGCGACATCATAGCCACGATCTGATCAAAATTCTTCACGTCGCCGCGTTCCGCCTGAGGCTTCATCTTGATAAAACCAACACCATAGGGCGATGCATTGGAATTGGAGATAATGTTCATCCCTTCCACAATGTAACGGTTCTCGGCAATCGGTGAGCCTTTTACAATGCTATCAACCTGTGCCATTGCACGTTGCGTACGGTCCAGCGAGCTTCCCGGAGGCGTGTTAAGCGCATATAAGAGAAAACCCTGGTCCTCTGTCGGAATAAAACCCGTCGGGGTTGTTTGTGTTAACCAAAGTGTTGAGCCTGTGATAACCAGCAAGCCTACAATGGTGATCCATTTACGTTTTACCAGGAATTGCAGGCTGCGGATATATTTGTCCGTCATCGTCTGGAAACCTGTATTGAAAGCAGAGAAAAACCTGGCAGAAAAGCCTTTTTGGACTAAATGTCCATTTTGTGACTGATTCGCATGCGGGTTTTTTAAGAACAACGCACATAATGCAGGGCTTAATGTCAAGGCGTTAAGTGCTGATATTAGGATGGCTATGGCCAGCGTGAAGGCAAATTGCCGGTAAAAGACCCCGGCCGGACCTTGCATAAAACCAACCGGAACAAAAACCGCCGCCATAACCAATGTGATGGAAATGATAGCGCCCGAGATCTCGTTCATCGATTCTTTTGTGGCAGGGCGGGCATCCATATGCGTGAGCTCCATCTTTGAATGGACGGCCTCGACGACGACGATGGCATCATCGACTACAATCCCGATGGCAAGAACCAATGCAAACAGCGTCAGGAAGTTAATGGTAAAACCAAAAATCTGCATGAAGAAAAACGTCCCTACAATGGCCACAGGCACCGCAATGGCCGGGATCAGTGTCGAACGGAAATCTTGCAGGAATATATACACGACGATGAAAACCAGGATAAATGCCTCGATCAATGTCGTCCGCACCTGACCGATGGACTCATCCAAAAAGTCTTTGGAGTTGTACATAATGGTCGTCTTCATACCCTTAGGAAGCGTTTTTTCGAAATCAGCCAGCAATGCTTCGGCCTGAATCAGGATCTCGTTTGCGTTTGTTCCCGCAGTCTGGAAAACGGCTACGCCGGATGAAGGATCGCCATTTAACTTGCCATTGGATGAATAGGTGTAAGAACCAAACTCAACCCGGGCCAGATCCTTCAACCGGATTACCGAACCATCACTATTGGCTTTGATGATAATGTTCTCGTATTCAGTGTTCTGCGTTAGCTTTCCTTTGTATTTCAATACATATTCGAAAACCTCCTTGCTACTCTCACCCAAACGGCCCGGTGCCGCTTCAAGGCTTTGCTCACGAATGGCATTCGTAACTTCCTGCGGCGATAATTTGTAGGCCGCAAGGCGGTCGGGTTTCAGCCAAATCCGCATGGAATAATCCCTGGTTCCGAATGGCTGGGCCTGTCCGACACCGGGTATACGTTGCAGCTGAGGCACCAAATTTATCTTGATATAATTTAATAAGAACGTCTCGTCATAAGTGCTGTCTTCACTGGACAAAGCCACAAACATAATGATGCTGTTCTGCTGCTTCTGCGTCGAAATCCCGGCCTGGACTACTTCCTGAGGAATCTGGCTTACTGCTTTGGATACGCGGTTCTGCACGTTAACCGCGGCAATATCAGGATCTGTGCCTTGTTTGAAATAAACATTCAGCGCCATCGTGCCATCATTATTGGACGACGACGTCATATAGGTCATGTTTTCAACACCGTTTACGGCTTCTTCAATCGGCGTCGCCACCGCACGGGCAACCACTTCGGCGTTGGCGCCGGGGTAAACCGCTGTGACTTGTACAGTCGGCGGGGCAATGTCGGGGAATTTGGTAATAGGCAATGTCGTCAGCGCGATACCTCCTAATAGTAATATAAGGATGGAGATAACCGTCGAAAGGACAGGCCTTTCTATAAATTTCTGAAACATAAGTATGCTGTTGTGCTCCGGAGTGTCAGAGCATGGTTGAGTGAATTTTGTGTTGCACACGGATAGCGGTCCATAGCACAAGGTCGCTATGGCGCTATTCGTGGGGTGGGACCACTTTTTTGTTAAATGAGCTTATATAGGATTGGCTAGTAGCAGGCTGTCCATTGACATATTCTGAGGAGCAATGGCCATTCCGTCCCTGAGTCTGTCCAAACCGTTGTACACGATCTTTTCGCCAGGTTTCAAGCCTTTGGAAATCAGATAGTAACGGCCGCTTCGGTCAGAAACTGTTACTGGTCGGCCTTCCACTTTATTGCTGTCCAGAAGTGTGTAGACAAACACCTTGTCTTGCAGTTCAAATGTGGCTTCCTGTGGAATCAGGACAGATCTGGTAAGTTCTCTGGGAATCCGCACACGTCCGGTGTTACCTGAACGCAAGAGCCCGTTAACGTTCGGGAATGTTGCCCTGAAATTGATAGCGCCCATGGTTTTGTCAAACTGGCCCTCTACAACTTCAACTTTTCCTTTTTGCGGATACACGCTGTTATCGGCCAGAAGCAGCTCAACAGCAGGGATTTGCTTGATTTTCTGCTCCACGGTGTTGCCTGGAAACTGGTTTTTGAATTCAAGGAAATCCAGCTCGCTCATCGAGAAGTAAACGTGAATGTCCTTCGTTTCGGACAGCACCGTAAGTGCTTCCATGGTCCCTTTGCCCACAAGGCTTCCGGTTTTAAAAGGAATCGTGCCGATATAACCATCGGCAGGTGCTTTGATAGACGTATACCCAATGTTGATTTTGGCAGCATCCACGGCGGCTTGCGCCTGGGCAACATTGCCCCTGGCAGCTTCGTAAGCTGCTTTTGCGGATTTTAACTGCACATCAGAAATCACATTGTTGGCTACGAGCGGCGTAAGTTTATCCACGTTAATGGCTGCACTTTCCAAAGCAGCTTTTGCAGACTGCAGACTTGCGTTGGCGGTGTTCAGCTGCTCGGTATACGGGCGTGCATCAATGTGAAAGAGCGTCTGACCCTTTCGTACATACGCACCTTCGTCGACCGAGATTTTATCAAGGTAACCGTCGACTTGCGGGCGGATCTCGATATCGCGGCTTCCTTCTATGGATGCGGTGAATTCCCTGTAAGCTGTAACCTGCTGGTCACTTACGGTGAGTACGGGCAGCGACTGGGCTGGCATTTCGGCCGGTGCGTTGGCTGTGGAAGAGCCGCAGCTGTAAAATGCGCCGGCCATTGTAGTTAAGAATAGAATTGAGGCAAGCTTTCTTGTTTTGGTTAGTTGGTCCTTTTTCACGGCTATGAAGGTTGTTTTTTGTGGTGGAAATAGACTTTTTTCAGAGATAGTGTGGTTATTATAACTAACAGTGTTAGCTTATTTTCAAAAAAATTATAAATTTTTTATGAATGCTTCCACTGTGTCATCCATTACTTTTTTGTTCATTGTAGAATCGTCGATATCGGAGCAGCGCATCATTACGATTGAAATCAAACCATGAAGTACCGACCAGAACGCATAAATTTTAAAGCAGGTTTCATCATCGCTCGATTTTTTTTCCTTTACAATTCCCTCAATGGCCTGTCCGATATAATCGCGGAAACAGTTTAACTGAGGCTTCACTTTTCCGATCCCGGAGCAGGGCATACCCAGTCCGTACATCAGTTGGTAATATTCAGGATTCTTGAATGCGAAGCTCCAATAGGCCTCGGCGTGTGCTTTGAGTAGTTGCTTTGGGTCCTGGTATTTTTTCTTGTTCTTTTCGAGCGTTCTTTCCAGCAACCGAAAACCATCCATAGAAAGTTCAAAAAGGATGGCTTCTTTATTTTCGAAGTGATCGTAAATGACAGGAACGCTGTACTCAATGGCATCGGCGATTTTCCGGATCGACAGGGACTGCCAACCTTCATCCTTTACCAGCTGCAAGGCAACGGACAAGATATTGGTCCGCATGTTTTCTTTCTGCCTTATTCTTCGTTCAACTATTCCCATTCTTCAAAATATACCTAACGGTGTTAGCAAAGGTAGGGGTGTTGTTTGAGTTTGTCAAGCATTAATCCCATTTGTTTTCCTCAATGTCGCTTTTCAGAATGTTATTGATGGAAACTTTTGCATCAAGGAGCACATAAATGCTCGTTCCGTGCTCCCGTGCGTAGGGGTTTTCTACTTTTCCAATGCGGCGGATTGTCCCGAAAAGCGGTTTTTCCTTGTTACGTTCCGGATCGTCATCATCTGCATTCTGAACCAGGATCAAATGTTTAATTTCTTCATCCAGAGGCACCCAGTTGATGTAATCCGCATTCATGGTCACTGCCTGGATATTTTTGAATTTGGAATAATAGTTAATCGCACCTGCCTGTCCGTAATTATCGCAAAGCACAACGGTGTGTTTTTTGTCACTGATTTTCGCGTATTCCGCATCCACTTTTTGTGCAAGTTCCTTCCAGCCAAGCATATCCGCAAAGTCCTGGGGCAGCTCATGGTCTTTTCCATCTTCCCAGCGAAGCAAGCCGAGTTTTTGATACGGTTTTGAATTTTTCGCAATTTCAGACGGACTTTTAGTCGGAAATGCCACCTGAAAAATAGGAATGAACAACGCCAAACTGATCACAATAGACACTGGCCGGAGCCATATCAGGCGATTTTGAAATAAATATTCAAGATAAACCGCTCCGAACGCGATGAAGATCGGATAGAGCCCGATGGCATAATATCCCTTGGCCCTCAGATAGGTAAACAATGCGAGCGTAAACACAAGCGACCAGAAAAATGCCTGGTATTTTCTGAATGCAGGATAGGTAAAAAAAGAAGCAAATGCAGCCAGGATAACGAAGATCGAGCCTATAAAATAAAGGAGTTGCTCTTTGAGAAAATCAATCCTGTTCACATTCACCAGCTGCGATTTGGCGAGCAGTTTCATGTGATGAATAACCGGAAAATTGTTTTGATACTGCCAAAGCAAATTCGGCAAGATGATAATCAGCGTAATGAGTGCTGCAATGTATAATGACTTGTTTCTAAGTATTTTAAAGTTTCCTGTAACCAACAGCGCAGGAGCCAGGCCAGTCACCAGGAACACAATGTTATATTTATTCAGAAAACTAAAACCAAGCACAATGCCGGCTATGTAAAGCCATTTATTTTTTTCTGTTTTGAGATAATGCAGAATGCAAAAATAGAGCAGTGTCCAGCCCAGAATGTCGGCGGAATTGGGCTGATAAAGCATATTCATGCGCAATAGCACCGAAAAAGTGATGGCTGTTGCACCTAACAGCAATGCATACAAACCACCGCCCAGCGCCTCGATGGCCTTCCAAACCGTAACCAATGTTAACACACCAAAAAGCGCCGGGAAAAATCTCACCCAAAATTCACCATTTCCCAGCAGCAGGATAATATAAGAGATCCAGGAAGTGAACGGTGGCACCGACAAATATCCCCAGGCCATATGTTTACCCTGATCGAGATGTAAATATTCATCCCGGTGCAGATCATATTCCGGCGCAATGATCACATAATGCAGGATAAATTTTACAAGTATAAAAAGGCAGAGGAACAGCGTTTTCCTATTCATTTCAAGAGGTTGAAGGCAGATTTTCTTATTTTCGTTTTGAAGTAACTAAGTTGGCAATTCGCTTGCACTTTCAATGAGCAATCCAATTTTTTTTATCATAATTAGCTGAAAAATGGAAATAACTTACAAAGCCTGCATAATGGTTCTACTTAACAGGCAGTATAGTTATTGAGTTACAGCTTTGAGCCGAATAAAACGCTTATTCGGCTCAAATTTTGTATATATTTGAGCCGAATAGAAAATCTAATCGACTCATGGCTTATAATTGGGAACTTTCGGACTGGCCCGAGTTTGTGTTTTCAAGCAACGATGTAGAGGCAATACTCTATGATTTTGCTATGGAAACTGGTGAGATCACTGGTATTCTCAGATCTCTGCCAGCGGATATTCAGCAGGAATCGCTCTTAGAACTGATGCTTTCCGAGGCTATCAAAACATCGGAGATCGAAGGAGAGTTTTTGAGTCGGCTCGACGTAATGTCGTCGATAAGGAATAATCTTGGCCTTAACGAAACGCATGAGCAAGTCCGCGATCCAAAGGCTCGTGGCATAGGCGCACTCATGGTGGATGTGCGTAAAACATTCTCCGAACCGCTTACTGATAAAGCATTATTCCACTGGCATAAGCTCCTCTTTACATCAGAAACCCGCATTCAGGTGGGGCGTTGGCGAACGGGCGCTGAGCCTATGCAAGTGATTTCTGGGAGCATAGGAAAAGAAGAAGTGCATTTTGAAGCGCCGCCATCAACTATTGTTCCGGCAGAAATGGAGCGTTTTCTTGTTTGGTTTAACGAAACAGCGCCGGCCGGAAACCGTGTCATTAGCAGCGCACCGGTTCGGGCTGCCATTGCGCATTTGTATTTTGAAACCATTCACCCTTTTGAAGATGGGAATGGTCGGATCGGCCGTGCAATTGCCGAAAAAACATTATCCCAAACGTTAGGGCGCCCCATTATGATGAGCTTGTCGCGGACCATAGAAGCCGACAGAAAGGGTTATTATGCCGCTCTGAAAAAGGCGCAACGGAGCAATCACATTACAGAATGGATCAACTATTTTGTAAACATTACATTGCAAGCGCAGCGCGAAAGCCGTGAACTGATTGATTTTACATTAAAGAAAACACAGTTTTTTGACCAGCATAAAGAGCGTCTCAATGAACGCCAGCTGAGAGTGGTTCAACGCATGCTCGAAGCAGGTCGAGCCGGTTTTGATGGAGGAATGTCAGCAAAAAAATACATGAGCATTGCCAAAACCTCAAAAGCCACAGCCACCCGCGATTTGCAAACACTGCTCGAAATGAACGTGTTACAAGCCGAGGGCGGCGGCAGGAGTGTCCGTTACAATCTCACGATTGGCTAAAAGATTATATAAAGAACTGCCAGCTTCAGCAACCTGAGCGATAATCACAACAAACAAATAACACAATGGCATGGAATCCGGAGACGTATAATAAATTTAAAGATGAGCTGACCGGGTTTCAAAGACTTTCACCTGTTCTGAATATCGAGGACTATGCGCGGATTTTGTTTGAAAACGGAGGAAGTGAGATTACGGTTTAAAAGGATCATTATATCAGCTGTATTTTAGGTCGGCAGCATGACTGGCCTTGTTGTCGGCAACCATTTCGTTTAATTCGTCAAGGATTTGTTTCATCTCCCGATCCGAAACGCCGCTATGGCGAAGCTGTAAGATGCCAGCCAGCTGTGCATTAAGCCTTTTTAATTGCCAGTATTTGGAATGATTGGGCCCAATAGGAGGGTAAAATGTGTTTTCATCAGGATCCTTCACTAGTACGATGAGCTCGAAAGCCACCCGTGAATGATTTTGTACAGCATTGGCAAAAACCTTTACACACCTCCCGGTTTTCAAGGTAATTTCACGTTCGAAGTCCATTGAGTAGTGATGCTTTTTAAGGGCGATAGTCTGACACAAGGAGTAAGGAAGCGTATCAAACGTTGCACACAAAAGCATTTTTATTCTCAGGATAAGGCATACAGGCAGCTAACTGGCTGGAACAGATAGCCATGTTGCTTTTGCAAAAAATCTTTATTTTATCAGTCAACTATTCTGCCGACGCTGTCAGCGACAATTTGAGATCGGACATAAGTTTGAACATGGCATTATTGACCCCGTCAAGGTCGGCTTTTGCATTTTTCAGGTTATTTTCCGCTTCCGTGCGTTTTTTCTTGCTTTGCTCGGTTTTGACGGCCACTTCCTTTTCCATCACGGCATCATTGTCCTTTACCCCCAGCCTGACGGGGCTGTGCGTGGTAGAAATACCGTCCAGCTTGTCAATCCGGACATTGTACTGCTGGTCTTTGCATTCAATGGTGAGGTCAAAACGGACATATTCATAAGTAATGCTGGACACTGGCGCATAGCTCGTTAGAATGAGCTTACCCAGCTGTGGGTCTTCAAATGTGACGGCGTTTTCATAATTGCCAAATGTCTTGCTGATCCAGTTCTGGGCTTCTTTAAATATTTCCGATTTCGCTTTCTTGGGCTGTCCGGAATCGGAATAGAACACATTTTTCTGCGCGTCGAGCGGGAGTAAGCCGGATTGGGGAAAGCCTTTTTGGCCAATAAAAAGAAGCAGGATCAGAAGTAATTTTTTCAAAATGATTGCGGATGTTTTGGGTGATAAAGGTAATAACAAAAGTTTTGGCAGCGTGATCGGCTGCCGGTTCCCCCGGAATTAATATATTCGGGCTGCCACTTATCCTGAACCCATATGAGAGAGTATTTATTGTTCCTGGTTATATTTTTGACTTGCCTTGCCTCGGCTCCCCGCCGGATTTCCTGGGTCGCCATCGGCGATTCGATCACTTATCTGAATGATCACCAGGACGAAACCGGCAACCGAATTACCAAAGGATATATGACGTTAATTAGCGAAAAATTTCCGCGTGTCAGCTACATTAATAAGGGTTACAACGGCTGGACGTCGATCAACATTGCGGATAAAATTGAAACGCTGGAATTGCCTGAGGCGGAAGTTTACAGTGTTTTTTTAGGGACAAATGATTGGTGGCAGGGCAAGGATCTTGGCACTATTTCTGATTATGAACAAAAAACGGGGACTAAGACCGTATATGGCGCATTTCGCGTGATTACCGACAAATTAAAGCAGTTGAATAAAAAGGCGAAGATCATTCTGATAACGCCCATGCAAAGAGGTGATTTTGTCTATATCAACAACCAGAAAAACAACGCATTCGGCTCCTATAAACCTAAAAACGGGCAGAACCTGGAAGAATTTGCAAACGCCATTTCGGCCATTGGCAAACTCGAAAAAATCCCTGTTGTGGATCTTTATCATGATAGCGGTATGACGGTTGAAAATTTGGTTAATTTTAAAAAACTCAAAGACCCAGCCACCGGCAACTACACGAACTTCACCTACCCAGACTACACCACCATCCCCTTTGATCCCGAAAAAGATGAATATCCCTATCCTCCGGAATCTATAAACATGACCTATGATGGCTTGCACCCATCCGACAAAGGCTACAAGATCATTGCGGAGATGGTTGAAAAGAAGTGGAAGGGTTTGCGGTGAATAATGAGAAGGCAAATTGCCGACAATTGGGTATATTTGAGTTAAGAAAACACGCAGGATTATGCTTACTGTTATAGAAGGCACCTATGAAAATGGACAGGTTATCCTTGATCATAAGCCAAAAATTGAGAATAAAACCAAAGTCGTAGTCATATTCGAGGAAACTGAAATGCCTGCTCAAACTTTAATAAGACGCCCTTTTGGTATTTCAAAAGGGAACATCACACTAAGCCCGGACTTTAATGATCCTCTGGACGACTTAAAAGATTATATGTAAATGAAAGTTTTGCTGGATACACATGCTATGTTATGGTTTATCGAAGGTGATCGCCAATCTCACACAAAGCCAGACAAATTATAGAAGATACGAATAATGAGGTTCTGATAAGTGCGATAAGTCTTTTCGAGATTTCGATTAAGCTCAAACTGAGCAAACTGACCCTGCGTAAATCGCTGACGGATATATTTCAAGACATTAAAAATGCCGGAATTGTAACTATCTCAATTGAAAATAGGCATCTTCTGGAGTATCATAGCCTCGAACTTAATCCAGAACACCGTGATCCCTTTGATCGTCTGATCATTGCAACTGCAATCTCGGAAAAAGCAGCGATTGTGAGTGTCGATCAGCATTTTGCTTACTATCAGAATCTGGTGGAAATTCTTTGGTAGGGTTGAAAAATTGGAGGAAACGGAACAACTGTACTGATTTTGACTGTTACCTTACAAGAGCGCAATTTTTCCACTTCAAATGGGCATTGGGAAAAAAATCAGTTACCTTTGCGCCATAATTCGATACCATGATCTACTTTTTTGCAGACGAACAGAACACTGTTTTTGCGGTCCAGATAGAGCGAACGCTAACAGAATCAGATACTTCCAAATTAAGCTGGCTTTTTGGCGGCGCGGAACTCCGGGATGAAACCGTCATCACGGAGTTTTTTGTTGGTCCCCGTGCGGCGATGATTACGCCGTGGAGCACCAATGCCGTTGAGATTACCCAGAATATGGACATCCAGGGCATCATACGCATTGAGGAATTTAAAAAAGTGTCAGTCGATTTTACGGATTTCGATCCGATGCTTTCGCAGAAATACAGCGAGCTGAACCAGGACATTTATACAATCAGCATTCAACCGGAATCTATCCTGGAAGTGGCTGATATTGCTGCTTATAACAAGCAGGAAGGCCTTTCGTTGAGTGATGAGGAGGTTGATTATTTAAATAAATTAGCTGAAAAGCTGAACCGCAAATTAACGGATTCAGAAGTTTTTGGTTTTTCTCAGGTCAACTCGGAGCATTGCCGTCACAAGATATTTAACGGAACGTTTGTGATTGACGGTGAGGAGCAGCCGGTTTCATTGTTCAAGCTGATCCGTAAGACTTCGGAAGCAAATCCGAATTCGATCGTTTCTGCATATAAGGATAATGTTGCGTTTGTGAAGGGGCCGGTTGTGCAGCAATTTGCGCCAAAAAGACCAGATGTTCCTGAATATTATGAGATTAAAGATTTTGAATCCGTTCTTTCACTGAAAGCGGAAACGCATAATTTCCCTACAACCGTTGAACCATTCAATGGTGCCGCAACCGGTTCTGGTGGAGAAATCCGTGATCGACTTGCAGGCGGACAAGGCTCTTTGCCTCTGGCAGGCACGGCGGTTTATATGACGGCATTGTCTCGATTGGAGGAAAACCGGCCTTGGGAAAAAGGCGTTGAGGAGCGCGAATGGCTTTACCAGACGCCTATGGATATCCTGATCAAGGCTTCTAATGGGGCAACTGATTTTGGGAATAAATTCGGGCAGCCGCTGATCGTAGGATCCGTGCTGACATTTGAGCATGAGGAACTGGGCCGGAAGTTGGGTTATGATAAAGTGATCATGCAGGCAGGTGGCGTTGGTTATGGCATTGCAGATCAGGCCAAAAAATCCAAACCTGAAACCGGCGATCAGATCGTGGTGATGGGTGGTGAGAATTACCGGATCGGCATGGGCGGTGCGGCGGTTTCTTCTGCCGACACGGGCGCGTTTGGTTCCGGCATCGAGCTTAATGCGATCCAACGCTCCAATCCTGAAATGCAGAAGCGCGTTGCCAATGCTGTTCGCGGGATGGTGGAAAGCGGTAACAATTCAATTGTTTCTATCCACGATCACGGCGCCGGCGGACATTTGAACTGCCTTTCCGAGCTTGTTGAAGAAACAGGCGGGCACATTAACCTGGATAAATTGCCTGTGGGCGATCCGACGCTTTCTGCCAAAGAGATCATTGGTAATGAGTCTCAGGAGCGTATGGGGCTGGTAATCGGTAAGGAAAATCTTGAAACATTGAAACGCATTGCCGACCGTGAACGCGCACCACTTTATCAGGTGGGTGAAGTGACCGGTACGCATCGTTTTACATTCGAGTCTGAGAAAACCGGTGCGAAGCCGATGGACCTGGAAATGGATGATATGTTTGGCAGTTCGCCTAAAACGGTGATGGCTGACAAAACCATTGAAAGAAATTACGGGCCTGTCACTTACGAAATTGGCAAGCTGCATGAATATTTGGAACAAATGCTGCAACTGGAAGCAGTAGCAAGCAAAGACTGGCTGACGAACAAGGTGGACCGTTGCGTGGGCGGGCATGTGGCCAAGCAGCAGTGCGCGGGACCTTTGCAGTTGCCGTTGAACAATGTCGGCGTTATGGCGCTTGATTTTCAGGGAAAAGATGGAATCGCAACATCAATCGGTCATGCACCGCTTTCGGCACTGATTGATCCTGCTGCGGGAAGTCGTAATGCCATTGCGGAAGCGCTCTCCAACATTGTTTGGGCACCATTGAAAGATAATCTGACGAGCGTTTCGCTGTCTGCAAACTGGATGTGGGCTTGCAAAAACGAAGGAGAGGATGCGCGTTTGTATAAGGCTGTGAAAGCTTGCTCGGAATTTGCGATCAGTCTGGGAATCAACATTCCAACGGGCAAGGATTCGCTTTCTATGAAGCAGAAATACAAAAATGACGAAGTGATTGCGCCGGGAACGGTCATTATCTCAGCGGCCGGACATTGTGATGACATTACTGCTGTGGTTGAGCCGGTTTTGAAAAAGACAGGCGGGTCGATTTATTATATCAATCTTTCGGGAGATACATACAAGCTGGGCGGGTCGTCATTTGCTCAGATATTGAATAAAATTGGTGATCAAACGCCTGACATTCAGGATGCAAACAAATTCAAAACTGCATTTAATGCCATTCAGCAATTGATCAAAGAAGGTAAAATTCAGGCTGGTCATGACATCGGCAGCGGCGGCTTGATCACAACATTGCTTGAAATGTGCTTTGCAGACCGTGATCTGGGCGCTTGCATTGATCTTTCAGCACTTGGTGATCAGGATATTATTGAAAAGCTGTTTGCTGAAAATATTGGCATCGTTTTCCAGGCCGACGAGTCCGCCGAATCGTTACTGGAAGCGCAGGGCGTTGATTTCCATAAGATCGGGGCCGTAAATATGGCTTCTACACTGACAGTGAAAGATGCTGCTGGCAAGTGGGATTTTGATATTGAAACTTTGCGTGATGTTTGGTTCAAAACTTCCTATTTATTAGACAGGAAACAAACCAAGCCGGAGCTTGCTAAGGAGCGTTTTGATCATTATAAAAATCATTTGCTGCGCTACACATTCCCTGCTCATTTTGATGGTAAAAAGCCTGCTATCGATGAGTCCAAGCCGAGACCGAAGGCAGCGGTGCTTCGTGAAAAAGGAAGTAATTCGGAAAGAGAATTGGCCAATGCCATGTATCTGGCTGGCTTTGACGTGAAAGATGTGCATATGACGGATCTTATCTCGGGTCGGGAAACTTTGGAAGACATCCAGTTCATAGGTGCAGTAGGAGGGTTTTCCAATTCCGATGTTCTGGGTTCTGCGAAAGGCTGGGCCGGGGCATTTCTTTACAATGAAAAAGCGAAGATTGCTCTGGAAAAATTCTTTGCACGTGAGGATACATTGTCTGTCGGGGTTTGCAACGGCTGCCAGCTTTTTGTTGAGCTTGGTTTGATCAATGGAAACCATGAGAAGAAACCCAAAATGCTACACAATGCGAGCGGTAAGCACGAAAGTATTTTTACCTCGCTGACGATTCAGCCTAACAAATCGGTCATGCTTTCCACACTGGCAGGCAGCACATTAGGCGTTTGGGTTTCCCACGGAGAAGGCCGGTTTGACTTCCCGTATTTGGAAGATCAATACAAGATCGTTGCCAAATATGCCTATGAAACTTATCCAGCCAATCCAAACGGCTCGGGTTTCAACACTGCGATGCTTTGCGACGAAACAGGCCGCCACTTGGTAATGATGCCGCATATCGAAAGGTCACTTTTCCAATGGCACTGGGCAAACTATCCGGAAGGAAGGAAAGATGAGGTGAGTCCTTGGTTGGAGGCATTTGTGAACGCCCGGAAGTGGGTTGAGGGGGTTCTCCGGGATTGAAATCCCGGGTTATGGATTTGTTGTGCCTGACGGCACTTTTTTTTGGTGGATGTTAGTGCTGTCAGGCACGGTTCATATTTCGGGTCAGGATTTATCCTGGCCTGTGTTTTTTCTCCGGGATTGAAATCCCGGGTTATGTATTGTTGTGCCTGACGGCACTTTTTTTTGGTGGATGTTAGTGCCGTCAGGCACGGTTCATGTTTATGGGTCAGGATTTATCCTGGCCTTTGTTTTTTCTCCGGGATTGAAATCCCGGGTTATGGATTGTAGTGCCTGACGGCACTTTTCCTGTTGGATGTAAGTGCCGTCAGGCACATTTCATATTTCGGGTCAGGATTTATCCTGGCCTTTGTTTTTTCTCCGGGATTGAAATCCCGGGTTATGGATTTGTTGTGCCTGACGGCACTTTTTCTTGGTGGATGTTAGTGCCGTCAGGCACGATTCATATTTCGGTTCAGGATTTATCCTGGCCTGTGGTAGCACTTTCTTGTCGGATGTTAGTGCCCTCAGGCACATTTCATATTTCGGTTCAGGATTTATCCTGGCCTGTGGTAGCACTTTTCCTGTTGGATGTAAGTGCCGTCAGGCACATTTCATATTTCGGGTCAGGATTTATCCTGGCCTTTGTTTTTTCTCCGGGATTGAAATCCCGGGTTATGGATTTGTTGTGCCTGACGGCACTTTTTCTTGGTGGATGTTAGTGCCGTCAGGCACGATTCATATTTCGGTTCAGGATTTATCCTGGCATGTGGTAGCACTTTTCTTGTTGGATGTTAGTGCCGTCAGGCACGATTCATATTTCAGTTCAGGATTTATCCTGGCCTGTGGTAGCACTTTCTTGTCGGATGTTAGTGCCCTCAGGCACATTTCATATTTCGGTTCAGGATTTATCCTGGCCTGTGGTAGCACTTTTCCTGTTGGATGTAAGTGCCGTCAGGCACATTTCATATTTCGGGTCAGGATTTATCCTGGCCTGTGGTAGCACTTTCTTGTCAGATGTTAGTGCCATCAGGCACGGTTCATAGTTATGGGTCAGGATTTATCCCGGCCTTTGGTAGCACTCTCTTGTCGGATGTTAGTGCCGTCAGGCACGGTTCATATTTCGGGTCAGGATTTATCCTGGCCTTTGGTAGCACTTTCTTGTCAGATGTTAGTGCCATCAGGCACGGTTCATAGTTATGGGTCAGGATTTATCCCGGCCTTTGCGCAATCTCAAGGCTTTCCCTAAACCTTTCGATATACCAAAGCCTCCTTAGGAAAAGTGATAATGTTCTCTGTGGTAATTGATGCTTAGTTTGCCTGCCAGATATCTAGTTCGACACACATGGCAAACACCTACTCTCAGATGTACATTCAAGCTGTATTTGCGGTCAAATACCGCCGGGCAGTTCTTGATAAGGAATGGAGGGCGGAGTTAATGGCCGTCATTGGCAATTTGATCAATGAAACTGGTTGCAAAACAATAATAGTTAACGGCGTTGAAGATCACGTACATTGTTTCTTTGTCTTGAAGCCTTCCATTTCTGTTTCAGAAGTGATGAAGAATGTCAAGGCAAAATCCTCAAAATGGATTAATGATAATCGATTGCTCGCTGGAAGATTTGAGTGGCAGAGAGGTTTCGGGACGTTCTCATACAGTCAGTCACATATCGACAGTGTTACCAAATACATTCAAAATCAAGAACAACACCATAGCAAGGCGACTTTCCGAAACGAGTATATTGAAATGCTAACGAGATACGGAATTGACTACGATGAGCAATATGTCTTTAAAGGATTGATCTAATCTTACTAATTTTCGGGTTCAGCCTCCATCACTTCCTCACATAAACCTCCAATATCTCCTGATCAATGCCCAAGCTGTCAATCTTCTCGATGCCAGTTTGGATGAGCGTGTCGCCTTTCAAACGAAGTTTGAAGTGGAAATCGCGGTTTTCCCAGTCGCGGTAGTTGCAGTATTGAAGATGTTCTGAGTATTCTTCACCTTTTAATGTGTAGGTGCCGCCGCCAGCGTCAAAAACGGCCGTATCGCCTTTGCCCTGATTGATATCGTGTTTCATGAAAGTGAAATGCGATGCCGTAAACATTTTGATCATTTCCTGGTTCTTGATCGGAAATGTGACAAGCGTGTCGTTCTTGGTGATCACTTTGCTGGAAGAAAGTGCCCATGTGCCAACAATGGAGGGAGAAGTTGTGTCAGGATCGTTCTTTTTTTCGCCGCAGGCAGCACAAATTGTCAGAAAAGCAAGGGTGTAAAATTTTGATTTCATTAAGGTTACAGAAATTAGAGTTGGATTTGGCTTTCAAGTTAATGGATTATTTCTTTAACTTTAAATACACTAAACTCAACATTTTATGAAAGGCTTAAAAAACTTGACGATGGTGCTGGTGATCTTGCTTTGCGGCTCCTTCACCATGTTGCATCACGGCTGGGCGGATTACGACCAAACCAAGCCACAGGATTTTGAAACAAAAATTGAAGAATCGATTTACGAAAACCCGCATGTGCTCGCGAAGGTCAAGTACAACAAGGAAATGTATACCGTATTTCTGGCGCCCACAAGCCGCATGACGGATCGGGGACTTACTGGCGATATGATCAAAAAAGGCACATCTGTGAGGCTTGTCGCTTATCCGCATAAGACCGAAAAAGGTGAAATGCGCGCTGAGAGGATCTTCGTGGATGGTAAGAAATTCGAACTTCGCTGATAGTGCTGGATTTTCTCGACTGGCTGGAAAAAACTTCTTGGGCAGTAGGCATCCGTCAATCATTGTGGCTGTATCCGATATTGGAAATCGTTCATATATTGGGCATAGTGATGTTGGTAGGGCCCGCCTTTATGTTTGATCTGAGGCTGTTAGGCTTCTCAAAAAACATTCCCTTGGCCAGTTTGGCTGAACATTTACTACCGTGGTCGCGCAGGTCGCTGCTGTTGATAATCCCATCCGGCGCATTGCTGTTCATCACGAACGCCAATGCGCTGGGTGTTGATCCTACTTTCTGGACGAAAATGAGCTTTATTGTCATCGGGGCGATTAATGTGTTCGTTTTTCACCGTTTTGTTTTCAGATCCGGATCAACAAATCCCGACACCTACTTTTCATTTCAAACCAAAATTACTGCCTGTGTTTCTATCGCAGTGTGGATTGCCACCATTGCCTGCGGCCGGTTGCTAGCTTATTAAATAGTCTCTTTGACCAGAACTAATTCAGCATCGCAGCCTTTTCGTCTCGGTGATATAAAACGGAATTTGCATCTTATCAACATTGATTAGAATGTATTCCTGCCGATATTTACGATGTGGCCTACCAATGATGAAACAAAAGACATTCTCTGTTTACACCCTCGCTATAAATCCCGATGAACGTATCATCCGGCTGGTTAAGACGCTCAAAAGGCGCCTGAAAACGCACTTAGGCCGTAGTTACGGGAGCGTAAATTCCCTGGCGCATATCACATTGATAGTGTTTGTGGCCAGTGAAGATGATTATCAAATGATTCTTGCTGAATTCAAGAGAGTGCTGGCCGGACTGGCGCCATTGGAAATCGAACTCTCCGGCTTCGGTGATTTTTCTGAACAACCTGAATGCACCTTCTACATAAAGCCAGGCGATGAATCCGTACAGCAAATCGCCCGGTACTGTAAAAGCATGGGAGCGAACTTTAACAAGCTTTTGAGGCAAAGATGTACAGATCGTTGGGATACGATAGGCCGGAAAAAGCCGCATATGACCATTGCATGTGAACTCACCCTCGGAGAAATAAAAGCCTCTTACGAATTCTTCTCCGGGACATTTACCGAGCAGTTTACATGTAACTCGTTCGTAATGCGCAAATACAACGAAGAAAAACGCCAATACGAATTTATGGACACCATCCCCCTGCTCGGCCACGAATATATGGTAGGGCAGCAGATGCGGTTGTTTTGACATAAAAATTTACAATCAATACAGACTACATGGAGCAATACTCCCTAGCCATCATGCCCGGCGCGGCGATTTCGGTTGATGTTGCTGAGATGAAGCAGCAGTTGAAAAGTGCTTTTGGTAAAAGTTATGGCAGTGTCAATGCGGAGGCGCATATTTCTTTGGATGGATTTGAGGCCGATGAAAATGATTATCCGTATATCCTGGCCGAATATCGCCGTATCGTTGCTGAGCTGGACCCTTTCGAAATCCACTTTTCAGGATTCGATGATTTTGATAAGGGTAATTATTCTGCGTTTTACATTAAGCCAACCATTGATTCTTCCAATGCGATCAGGCAGCGTAGCGAGGCTGTGATGAAAGCATTTGATAAAAAGCTTAAAAAGCAATACACCCGGAAATGGGCCGATGAGTCGAAAAATCCGCATATGTCGGTTGGTCGGAGGCTTACGAGGGAGTGGGTTGAGCTGGCATATGCCACGTTGCCGACGTATGAAGCAACTTTCTGGTGCGACTCGCTTGTTATTCGGAAATACAATGAAAAACGTCGCCAGTATGATGTGGTGGATGTGCTTCCGTTAATGGGATCTCCTGAACCACTTGCGCAGCTGGATCTTTTTCAACCTTGATTTACAACATAACAATGCCGGTAATTATCCAATCAATGTGCATAATGGGTATATTAGTCGCTGGTGACATTATGGATGTTGGATAAATTCTTTTGCTGGGATGTTTCAGAAGGCTGTTAGCTGGGTGCTTATTATATGTTTTGCCGCATTTTTTCAGGGTGCATTTGGCCAGTCGGTTCCGGTTCCCGGGAAGCCATGGCTTTCAGAATACAATGTATATAAAGAGTACAAAGGTGTATATGTTGTCAAGAAGATAACCATTCCCTGCCGGGCTTACGAGACTTTTCTGGTTGATAACAATGGCAAAAAGCTGACGCCCGCTTACCGGGATATCGGTGAGTTTTCAGGTGATCTGGCGGAGTTTGTGCCGATGGAATTGGATGAGGAAAAGCTTGGCCGCCACGGTTTTATCAATAGGAGAGGCGAGGTAGTGATCCAGCCGGTTTATGTTTCAACAGATAAATTTTACGAAGGGAAAACCTGGGTAATTTATCGCGCCGGAAAGCAAAACGGTCTTTCCTACATCGATTCCACGGGAAAGGAAATTTACAAAGTCCCCATCCAGTATTTCAGAAAAGACTTTTTAATCTCCGCCGCTAAGGTGGATATGATTTGCAACCAGGACACGCGGGAGGACATTCTCTGGTGGAAAGGCCGCAACTATTTCATCCTGAACTGGAATTTCAGTCCATTCATTGAGAAGGAGGTGAAGAGCTCGAAGTACATCTATCATTTTCTATATGAAGGGAAATACGGGATTATTGATAACAAAATGATCTTGCGCGTGCCCGTTTCGCTGGACGACATTGATCCGGAATATAAGTTTTCGGGGCAGGGGATGGAGCGGGTAAAGTATGGGGATAAGTTTGGTTATATCAATGTCTTCACCGGTGAACTTATCACCGATTTTTTATACACGGACACACGTAAGCCGACTTCCGGGCTATTTTGGGTTAAGAAAAATAACAAATGGGGTTGTATCGACAAAACGGGCAAAACGCGCATTCCATTCCGATACGACGAGGCAACAGGCTTCACCAGCGAAGACCGCTCGGCCGTAGCGATAAACGGAAAATTTGGTCATATTGACAAGAAGGGAAAAATCCGGACGCCGCTCAAATACGATTTCGCATCCTACTTTAACCGCGGTATTTCCATGGTCCGCATCAATGATAAATACGGTTATATCGATATCAATGATCGCTACATTATCGAGCCCATTTACGACGAAGCACTTCCATTTGATAAAGAAACAACCGTAGTGGAACGCCTTTGGCTGCGCTTCGAACTCTCCATGAAAGGTGAAGAAAAATTTATAGGCTTCTCCTACAAGCTCAATGCCATTTTTATCCTGATCGGCTTGGTGCTGTTTGTTTACATTAACAGCTTCATTTTCAAGCGTGTGCAGCAAGCAAGGGCAAGGAAAAAGAATTAATAACCATACCGTAAGATTGTTCTGTTAACCCACCTTCAGCCAGCCCGTAATGCTCATCCGGGGCCTGTTTGTTAAGAGTACTTCGTGTTCCAGTTCGCTGCTTTTGAAGAAGACACTTTTGCCGTTTGTTGGGATAATATCTTGTTTATGATCGGTGTTGTGAATGCGGAGCTGGCCGCCGTCGGCCGAGGTCCAGTTGGTGTTCAGGTACATGATCATTGAATACTGGCGGCTGGGATTATTCCGGAACTGGTCAAGATGCTTTTTGTAAAAACTTCCTGATGGATAAAACGCATAATGAAATTCGTATCCAGTGATGCCTGTGTAACATGTGCGGTTCAAATGTTCCACAAAGCGGTCTATCAAATCAAAAAAATCATTTTCATAAGGATCATTATGTTTGCGGTCCAGCCAGTAAATGCTATCGCTGCGGTATAATGTGTTGTGAACGACTTCGGTGTCGTTACCGGTTCCGGCGGAGAGAAGCTGGTTGGTTTCCAGCAGCGACGTGAGGTTGGATTTGAGATTGGACGCGAGTGAAGTGCTCAGAAAGTCCGTGGCTATGCCTACTTTGTTGTCGATGTAGCTGTCGATCAGTTCATTAAAGATGGTTTGCAAACGATGTTGATAACCGATCCGGTGATTTCCGGGTCTGGTGAAGATAGCATTTTTCGCTTACATTATCGCCTAAGGTCAGTTCTCATAAAACACCTGACAATTTTCGCAGAAGTAGCTTCGTCGTTTCGTTTTGCCAAGATATTCTTTGTGAAATGGAATGAGACAGCGTGGACATGTTTTCTTGGTGTGTGCAAGCCAGTGTTTTTTTAGGGTAAATTCTTTTTTCCAATGCAGAAAATGGAAACTGTAATGGCTGGTTTCCCTGACCAATTCTTTGAGTTTTGCTTTTGGCAGCGCGCCAATGTTGCTGAGCGGGTGCACTTGAATGCGGAACAGCACCTCGTTTTTGATAATGTTGCCGCTTCCGGAGAAAATGTTCTGGTCTAAAAGTGCGTCGCAAGCCAGCATTTTCGGCTTGTCTTGCAATTTGTTGATTGCTTTCTCGGGGCTCCATTGATCCGACATGATATCGCTGCTCCAATCATAGATCGCATCGGCAGGCTGTTCCAGGATTGCCACGGAGCAGGCGTAGAAATTCATCTCGGCGTCGTCGAAAACAAGCGTGAGACGTGGTGGTGTTTTCTTGCGCTCGTTGATGAGATAGGAACCAAACAGCATGAAATGGATTCGTAAGGTAAAGTCCTCGAAGCACACCAGGAAATGCTTTCCCCAGGATCGGAAAGCGAGCACTTTCTGGTCGGTTAGCCGGTCCTTGTCAATCTTGGAATTGCCTTCTGCAAGTCTGATAACCTGACTTTCCAGATGCAGCGCATCGATTGCTTCTCGTAAAATAACAATGGACGGTCCCTCGGGCATGGTATAGTTGGTTGATGAATAACTGGCTTGGCCTTCTCAAAAATTAATGCCAATCGCAATGCTGTTTGCAGGCACACTTATTGAGTAAGTCGACATGCACCTTTACTTTTAACCAAAACCAACAAATAGCAATGGGAAAAGGCAAAGATCTTTTTGGATATTATAACGATTTGGCCAAGACGAAAGGTCCGCAAAGCGAAGAGAGCACTTATGCAGGCGTGTTGTTCCAGGCGCTTCTGATGGTAGGAGAGCGTCGCGTTTTCGAACTCCTGGAAGAAGCCGATGCGACTGGCAAAAAATTGCAGTTGCAAGCCTCCGCAGTTCCGGCGGGGAAAGACGATTGTCCCGACTGCATTGTGCTGGTTGACAAGGACTGAGGCCAATCGGGATAGGTCCTTGCTTTGCGTATAACTTGGCACGGTTGCTATTAAGGCGGGCCGCTGGTATGATTTTTAGTTTGAAAAAAGGGTTTTAATGTTCCTGCACAGCTAGAATTCATATGACCAAAAGTAAATTCTTTTCAACACTCATTATAATATTGCTGCTTTCACTCCGGATTGCAGCGCAAGACACCACAAAAAAGACTACACGCACAGTTGCTATTCCCGATACGCTTTTATTTAGAATTGAAAAAGCACAGGCGGTCATTACCCAAATTAATGGCGCTAATAAAAAGGGTTACGACAGCGGTTTAATCAAAGAAGAACTGGTAGGCGTTAAGCGCAATGTCGACCAGATTCAGGCAGCAGTAAGCGCCGAAAATGCCATTCCAAGCAGTAAAGATTTGCAGAATTACAAGCTGATGCTCACCGATGTGCAGCAGCGCACAGGGCAGTGGCGCAAGACGCTGAGCAAGCATAATAATGACTTACAACTGCTTTCCGAACAAGTTATTGAATTTAGCCGCGATTCACTGCTGGATATCAAGGCGGGTGACAGCACCCAAAAGAAGCTTTACTCCGGGCAAATCGCCGATTTGAAGCTGAAATTGCAGGATGCAGGCAAAACTACGACTGCAAATCTGGACACAGTGAGCAGCCTTCTGGCCGAGGTCTCTGAGGTTTTCTTTCGCGCAAACGATCTGGAGACTACTATTAATGATTATATCAAAGAGTCCGGTCGAAACCTGCTGGGGAAGGAGTCGAGTTACATTTGGAAAGCGCCGCCGGGCAATATGAACCGGAGCGCGAATGACATCATTAAAGTTTCATATACAGGCCAAAACAAGATCCTGCGCTATTTTTTGCAGTCGACCTGGGATAATCGCGTGCTTCTATTTCTGTTTTGTATAGGATTCTTTGTCTGGATTTTCGTCAATTTCCGGCTGGCTGCCTCTGCTGCGATCAGCAGGGAAATCGGGCAGCTCGATTTTAAATACATCAATCCAAAGCCAGTTCTTGCCACGTTTATCGTCCTTTTCAATATTACGCCCCTGTTTGAACCGCGGTCGCCATCAATTTATATTGAGCTGAACCAGTTTTTGCTGCTGATAACGATGAGCATCTTCTTTATGAAGAGGCTTTCCGGCAAACAGTTGGTATGGTGGTTTTCGGTGCTTGTTATTTATGTGCTAACCATCATCAGCAACATCATTGTAGGCGAATCCCTCTTATCACGCCTGGCACTAATGTTACTGAATGTTGGCTCTATTGCCTTCGGAGTCTGGTTTTTCAGGAAGTTGCGGGAGGTGAAAATGGAGGAAAAATTCATCAAGCCGGTCTTGATCATCTACATTGTTTTAAACATTCTGGCAGTAATCCTCAATGCGCTGGGACGCATATCACTCGCGAAAACGTTCAACATTACAGCCATCAGCGGGCTTATTCAGGTATTAAGCCTCGGCATTTTTGTACACATTGTATTGGAAGCCCTAGACTTGCATATGAAGGTAAGTGTTGCTTCAAAGAGGCTTTTTTCGCGTGTTAATATTGAGAAGAGCCGCGTTACTTTCACTAAGCTGATGTCGTTCGTTTCCGTGCTTCTATGGATCCTGGTTTTCTGCATCAACCTCAGTATCATTGAACCCATATTTGGTTTTCTGCTGGATATCCTTGAGAAAGAGCGCACATTTGGTTCGGTGACATTTACCCTTGAAAATGTGGTGTTCTTTTCGGTAATCATCTGGCTGGCTAATAAGTTACAAAAACACATCGATCTGCTGTTTTCGGGGCCGGATGTTAATTTTACGGCAGATTCTGTCCATAAGGGCTCCAAACTGGCGCTCGTCCGGCTGGTTATCATTGTGGTTGGTTTCCTGGTTGCCATTACCGTTTCCGGGGTTCCGCTCAGCAAAATTACCGTGTTGTTAGGAGCATTGGGTGTGGGTATCGGACTGGGTATGCAGAACATTGTCAACAACTTCGTGTCCGGTATTATCCTAATTTTTGAAAAACCCTTTACGATCGGTGACTACATTGAACTGGCCGACAAAAAAGGGAAAGTGCTTGATATCGGGATCCGGTCGAGCCGGATGCTTACGCCTCAGGGTTCAAAAGTGATTATTCCAAATGGCGATCTGCTCTCGGGCAGGCTGGTCAATTATACGACCAGCAATGCGCGTTTGAAAGCGGAAATTACTTTTAAAATCAGCACGGATGCAGATCTGGAACAAGTCAAAAAGATAATCAACGACATTGTCGACAAGGCAGAGGGCGTCGTTAAAAAAGCGCCCCGGCAAGTGTTGTTCAATGCCATTACAGGTGACAGCATTGAGCTGAAAATCCTGGTTTGGCTGAATAGCGTTTACTCAGAAACCACTTACAAAAGCTATGTTTTAGAGCAGATCTTGATCCGCTTTAAGGCGAATGACATCAAGGTGATGTAATAACGTATTTCAAAAGGCACATTAACCCGCATTTTCAGGTTGATGTGCCTTTTTTATTATTTTATATAAAAATTACAGGACAACATTTTGCTGTTTAATCGTTTAAACATACATTTGACGGCATTAACCTGCCACAAATGAAGAAAATATCCCTTAAAGACATAGCTCAAAAAGCAGGCGTATCTACTGCCCTGGTTTCCTATGTCCTTAACGGCAAAGAGAAGGAAACCAGAGTCGGTGAAGCGATTGCTAAAAAAGTGAGAGAGATTGCCAAAGAGCTCAATTACCAGCCTAATCATCTCGCTAAAAGCCTCAGAAGTGGCAAAACGCACACCATAGGGCTTATTATCGCCGATATTTCCAATCCATTTTTTGCCAACATTGCCAGGGTCGTAGAAGACGAAGCCAAGCGGAATGGTTATACCGTGATCATTGGCAGCTGTGATGAAAATGCAGAGAAGTCCTGGGACTTGCTCAATGTCCTCATTAACAGGCAGGTCGACGGTTTTATCATCGTTTCCTGTGAAGGTTCGGAAAACCAGATCC
This sequence comes from Dyadobacter sp. CY351, assembly GCF_021502625.1. Taxonomy (NCBI): domain Bacteria; kingdom Pseudomonadati; phylum Bacteroidota; class Cytophagia; order Cytophagales; family Spirosomataceae; genus Dyadobacter; species Dyadobacter sp. CY351. The sequence continues at coordinate 251,442 of NZ_JAKFFU010000006.1, forward strand.
GGTATCTTAAAGAACGCAACCTTCCATTTGTGCTGCTGGACAGGCACTTTCCTGACATTGAGACAGATTTTGTCGCGACCAACAATTACAAAGCTTCCTATGATGCGGGAATCCATTTGATAGAGTCGGGTTACGAACGCATTGGCTTAATTGCTTATCAATCAGAGATGTATCATATGGTCGAAAGGATCAGGGGATACAAACATGCGCTGAATGATAACAATATTGCTTTCGATGCTAACTGGTTAAAGGAGGTTACATTCGAAAACATGGAGCAGGAAGTTAAAACTGCTATTGATGCGTATCTGGCGGCGGATTATAAAATAGAAGCACTGATTTTTGCCACTTATGGCCTGGCGATCAACGGATTAAAATATATCAATGAGCTGCGCCTGAAAGTGCCATCGGATCTGGCAATCGTTAGTTTTGGCCAGGCAGAGGTTTTTGATCTTTATTATTGCCCAATTACTTACCTGCGTCAGCCATTGGAATTATTGGGCAAAACATCCGTAGAATATCTCCTGAAAAAAATGAAGAATCCCGAAGAAGGAATGAAGCAAACTTTGATGGAAGCCAAGCTGATTGCAAGAGATTCCTCCATGGCCAAATCCACATGGATGGCTGAATAAATAATAAAACACAAGTTATGAACGATCGTACATTTTCCTGGGAATTGTTTAACAAAGCGCCTTTGGTGGGCATTATCCGCAATATTTCACCCGATGATGTCCAGAAGATCCTTCCTATTTATAAGGAGGCCGGACTGACGACCATTGAAATTACCATGAACACAGCCGGTGCCGCCGAGATGATCAGGTTGGCTCTGGAAACGGAAGGTGAAGGGCTGAATATTGGTGCAGGGACCGTGTGTACAAAGGATGATCTGGAAATGGCGTTGGAAGCTGGCGCGCAGTTTATTGTAACGCCGATCATCAATAAAAAAGTAATCAAATCGTGCGTAAAAAAGAAGGTGCCTATTTTCCCGGGTGCATTCACGCCGACAGAGATTTACAACGCCTGGACCTTAGGCGCGACGATGGTGAAAATCTATCCTGCAACTTCACTTGGCCCTGAATATATCAAGGATCTCAAAGCGCCGATGAACCAGCTGAAACTGCTGCCGACCGGTGGCGTAAGTCTCGAAAATATGAGCGCCTTCCTGAAATCCGGTGCCAATGGTCTGGGGGTAGGAGGGCAGTTGTTTGATAAAAAACTGATTCAGGAACAAGACTGGGAAGGCCTGAAAGCACATTTCCGTCAATTCCACAGCAAACTCGCTTTGTAATTTAATGAACAAAGGCCGCTTGCAAGTTTGCAAGCGGCCTTTGTTCATTAATGCATTGAATGTCAATCATTTCAGGCCACGGCCCGTTTTGTGCTGCAACTTATCGATTCTCTTGGACGCTTCTGCTTTGCTTAATGTTTCATCAAATTCTTCGCCAGCTTCGTCGGAAAGCGTTTTGAGATAGGATTGTTGCGCACCCGTCATCGGTTCGTCGCCGGTTGTCCACTCGTTAGGATCTTTTACAGTATTGGATCCTTTTATCTGGTCATTTTCGTCAGACCCGTTTTTATTTATATCAGCCATGATTATATCGGTTTTTTAAGCTGATATAAAAAAACTGAGCCAGGCATTTAAGTTAGTCGCAGAATAGCTTTTGATGATGGAGATTCGAATTGTAGATTTGGGGTATGGAAAACATTCTGATTACAGGCGGCACAGGAAATCTTGGTAAAACAGTTGTAGAAACATTAGCAGAAAGTGGCTATCACTTGCATCTCGCAGTCAGAAAAGATGTCGGGGATAGCGCTGAAAATGTGTCGTTTTATCCAACAGATTTAGCTGATAGTAAGCAGGCTGATGCATTTGTGCAGAACATTTTAGATACAAATGCAAAGATAAAAGCAGGGGTTTTCCTTGCTGGCGGTTTCCAGCCCGGTAATCTTGCTGAAACTTCCATGGATGACATTACGAAGATGGTGAACCTTAATTTCGCGACAGCATTTAATGTTGCCCATCAGCTCATTGCCCATTACAAAACAGTCGGCGGCGGCAAGCTTATTTTTGTCGGGTCGAAAGCGGCCATGGATTTCAAAAATGCAGGCAGCAATTTCGCCTACTCATTGTCGAAACAGCTGCTCTACAACTTCTCGGATCTCATCAATCAAAGTGAAGCAAATGCCGGGATCACTTCGCACATACTTCTCCCTGGAACCATTGACACAGTAACAAACCGCGAAGCCATGCCCAACGCGGATTTTTCCGAATGGACAGATCCGGCCGCTATTGCCCTTACTATCCAGGATATTCTATCAGGAAAAGAGTCAAATGCAGAGATACAATTCTGATTTTAGGGATCAGTATCCGGCTTGCAATGCTGAACCGTTGGTGCTGATTGTGAACCGCTTATGTAAAGTAAGTTAGCTGGGAAAGTAGTTTGAGGGGTTGTTTGTTTTGTTTTATAGATGCAGAAACAAAAGGAACAGCACCAGCTAAAACACTTTCCAGACTATGCAAAACCGCCCTCTATCCCGTGACTTTTATTCCTTCGCTATATTTTTCGTAGCAAGTTATATTGTTGTCAGCCTGATCCAGGCCGTTATAAGCTTATTACTCGGCAGCAGGTTTATAACTTTTCAATCGTTTCATTCGTGGCTTGCCGTGTCGCAGTCGGTTTTTGCTATCTCATCTTTTGCGCTGCTTAAATATTACTGGTCTAAGGGTTACAAAGTTGTTTTTGCCACGGCGTTGGTAAGCGCTTTGGTCTTATTTGTGCAGATGACCATGATTTATTTTTTGCTGATGCACCGCGATCTGAAATCGTTTTACATGAATTTGACCGTTGCAGGACTGGCTCTGAACGTGCTCTACGGAACAAGTTTGGTATTTTCCAATGCAGGGCAACGACCATGGTTAAAACGGGGTGGCTGGCTGGCAATTCTGACGGGGATCCCTTTGTGTGTGATTGCTTTGTGGTCCATAAAATCCCAGGATATTGAATTGCGATTGTTGCTGGACAAGACTTACAGGGTTATCGCTTTTTTCGGCATCTTGGTTCCGGTTACATTTTTGCTGGATTTATTAATGGAGAGCAAAAGCTTGAACAACGAGCGCGAAAGAAAGCCGGTAATTTTAAGGGAAGCTCTGAAAGTGGCGGCGATCATTAGCATTTTGTTCTTTGGAATGAGTTTCGTCGGTGAAAGTTATCGTTCCGGGACGCACCGGGCTTATGTCCCGTCAATGCAAGTGTTGAAACAAACGGCAGAATTCGGGCCGAGACATTATGTTGACCATAAGGGTGATACATTGCGCTATCGACTGGTCCCGCCGGTTGCCTATGACTCAACAAAAAAATATCCACTTGTTGTGTGTCTGCACCACGGAGGAGCGCATGGCAAAGACAATGTACGCCAGCTCTCCGCTGATCCCGCACCATTTCTGCTAAGCGACTCGATCAGATGGAAATACCCGGCTTTTATTCTCATACCACATTGTCCCAAAGGCGCAGGTTTTGGCGGCATTTCAGAATTTCCTGACATTGATACACTTGTTTTTGAGACCATCACAACGTTAGAAAAAGAATACTCCATTGATACAACCCGGCGCTATGTAATGGGTATTTCGGGAGGCGGTTATGGCTCGTGGCATTTCATCAGCACGCGTCCCGACATGTTTGCAGCGGCCATTCCCATCTGCGGGGCCGGTCACCCGGAATTAGCAAACCGCCTGACGAAAAAGCCGATCTGGGCGTTTCATGGCGCCAAAGACCCCCTTGTTTCGGTTGATGCCACACGGGATATGATCCATGCGATTGAAAAAGCAGGGGGCAAACCCAAATACACGGAATTCGGAAATTCAGGGCATGATATCTGGCGTTACGTACAGGCCGAACCTGGGTTGATGACCTGGTTGTTTGCACAAAAACAATAGGCTTACTAATGGCGGCAAGGTCGCTGAGGAAATCAGCGACCTTCGTATATGCTGCATTTATGTCAATGACCCTGTTGCGGGTAATTGATCATCCAGTTGATCCCGAATTTGTCCCGGAAACTGCCGAAGTAATCACCCCAGAAAGTATCTTCCAGAGCCATTTCAATTTCACCGCCCTCAGAAAGTCCCGCAAAAAGACGGTTTGCTTCCTCACGGCCATCGGTAAACACGGAAATATAGGCATAGTTGCCTAACTCTAATTTATGTCCCATGGAAGGAACGATGTCGGAGGCCATCAGCACATCGTCTTTGCCAATAGGAAGCGAAATGTGCATGATATGGCTTCTTTCATTTTCAGGAAGCTGCTCGGCTCCGGGCATGTCCGACATCCGTTGAACCATCAGAAATTCACCTCCGAAAACCGATTTGTAAAAGTTGAATGCCTCCTCGGCTTTGCCGTCGAAGTTAAGATAGGTGTTTAGTTTTGGCATGACGAAAAAATTGAAGGTTGATAGAAATTCGTATTAACAAAACAAAATTAGTGCGTTGCCAGAAACTGCATCGTCCGTAATAAGGACAATCGCAGGGGGAGGTTGGGACAATTGTGGAAGAAAGCTTATATTAGGGTAACCAAGCCTTTTAGCTATGACTTATAAAACCTCCTGGGATACGCTCGCCAAAATCGTGACCGCCGCTGTGACTGCATTGTATATTGGAATTTTCTTGCAGGTCTTCCTGGGCGATGGCGAGATTTCGCAAGGCTCGACCTACGTGATCGGCGTCATACTCATACTTAGTTACGGCCTGGCCTTTGCATTCCGGCCGGTGGATTACAAGGTCACACCCAACGAGCTAATCATCCGGAGATCATTCGATAAAGTGGTGATAGAGCGCAGCAATATTGCGAAAGTGGAAGCGCTGGATAGCGACAGGTTGCGATGGAGCCTTCGTACGTTCGGCGTGGGCGGGCTTTTTGGCTACTTCGGCAAATATTATCATCATAAAATCGGAAACATGACCTGGTATGCAACCAGAAGAAACAATGCTGTTCTGATCAAGACAGTGAAAGGAAAAAATATCATTATTACCCCAGACCAGGTCGATGCTTTTGTGGACGAATTCCAGATAGCAGGTAACGTATTGTCTTAGACGGTAATGATTAATATATTTGTTCTTCAAGTATTGAAAGAATATGGGAGAAGGACAGACAGTTCACCTCGCCGATGATGACGAGGATGATAGAATGCTGATTAAGGACGCTTTACAAGAAGCCAATCCCAATCTGACGGTGATCGAAGCGGAAAACGGCAAGGAATTGATTGAGAATGTTAAGGAGTCCGGCGACCTCTCTGAAACCGTTGTGCTCCTGGATATGAATATGCCCAAAATGAATGGCATTGAGGCAATTCAGGAAATAAGGGCAGAGCCGGGATTGAGCGAGCTGCCCGCCGTAATGATGTCCACTTCCAGCAATCCCGAGCTCAAAAAGAAAGCGCTGGCCGCAGGAGCAAATGATTTTATCGTAAAGCCCAACACATTCAAAGCATTGCTGGATGTGGCAAAAAGCATCCTGTCCCGATTTCTGGGGAAAAAATAACTTATACTTAGCGCAACTTATTCGATTTCACCTTGGAACTCTTCACTCTTCTATTTAACTTTGTTATGCAAAGTACTTTTTATTTTTAATCCAAATGACTAGTGGGATGAAATGGTTTGTGAAAGAAGATTCTGTTGTACGTGAGATTTGGGGAAATGCAGATACGATCCTTTTTATTTTCGCCGGGGCTTCGGCTGAGTTCGCAGTTAACAAATCCGTGGACTGGCTTTATTTCACAGGAAAACTTCCGGCCGATCCGCTGGCGCGGCTGTTTTCGACGGTTACTTACTCCCGCCGGATTGTGTTTTCCGAATATCACGCAGCATTGCAAGCGATTGACCAAATCACGGCCATTCACCAAAAAGTTGAAAAGGAGCGGGGCGCACAGATCCCGGATTGGGCCTACCGCGATGTGCTCTTCATGCTCATCGACTATTCAATACGCTCATTCGAACTTTTGGAAAGAAAGCTGACAAAGGTTGAAAAGGCTGAGGTTTTTGAAGTCTTCTACCAGGTCGGTTCGAGAATGGGTATCGGCGGCTTGCCGACCGATTATGAAGCATGGCTCGTCATGAGAAATCAGCAGCTGGATGAAAACTTTGTTAAAAGCGCATTTTCCATTGATTTATATAAACAATACAAAAAACATCTTGGTCTGCCGCGTTATGTCATGCTCAAAGAAGTGCAGGTCCGGCTTGTACCGCAGCACATAAACCAACTGCTTTCCCTGGGAAGCTGGTCAGTCCTGAAAATGGTCCTTCCGGCCTACAAAATTGCCCGCAGTTTTCGCCTGCACCAGTTTGTCAAAGATTTGATCCTGCCCGCAAAATATAAAATGGAAATAGCAGGACTGGATGCCCGCTGACATAGGAATCGCTTATAATAAATCGTTAGCCGCAACATTACACAGGGTTAGCCGCGGCATTAAGCAAGTTCAAATTCTTGATCGCTTCTCCCATGGTGTTGTTGAAATAGGCATAAACCGTCTTCCCTTCCGCTATCCAATCCTGAACCTGCTCGCCCGATTCGTATAAAAAATCATCTTCATAAGTGCCCCGGTAGTTGCCCTGCGGGCCGTGAAAGCGCAGATACTTAAAAGTCGAGTCCGATTCTGGAATGCCTGGTGCTGAGCCGGGTTTGTCATGCCTGACGATTTCACAACCAAATTGTTCTATCAGCTCAAAAAGCGCATCGTCATACCATGACTCATGCCGAAACTCCAAGGCAAGATTCCAATGTTTGTCAGGATCGGCGGCAGCAATCGCAATCAGCAGACTTTCTAATTGCGGCAGCATGATCGCTTTCAGGCTGGGAGGGAACTGCACCAGCAGCGCACCTTTTTTGTCACCAATGTTATCGATCACCTCAACAAATCTTCTTACATCATCCGGGTTAAAAACAAGCCCCTTGTTGTGCGAAATCTCACGCCAGAGTTTGAAGGTAAATTTGAAGTCATCCGGCACTTGTAACGCCCAATTCCTGACTGTTGAAGCCAGCGGAACCTTATAGAATGAACTATTGATTTCAATGCTGTTAAACATGGAGGCATAGTAAGTAAGGCGGCTCTTGTCTTTGAATTCTTCCGGATAAAACTGCTTGTTAGGCACCGGCAGCATTAAGCCGCTGGTGCCTGCGTAAAATGGGAAATTGGGCATATCTGTCATATTTATGCCAAACGTATTAGAAATTCATTCCTGCAGTGACCTGTATTGTCCTCGTCTTCAAGTTATCATAACCCGGGGATTCATAAAAAAGGACCTTGGTTTCATACTTGCCGAATCCCTCCTGGATCCGCACCGAAATGGGAATAGTCACTTTCCAAAGGTCCACTTCCAACCCTGCACCTGCTGTGAGGGCAATGGCTTAGGAATGTGGGGCACCTGGAAGATCCGTATCAATTTATAGGACAAAATGTCGATATTTAATAAAAATTGATTGATCTGAAATCTAAAAAACAAATTGACATGAAAAACAAATTCATCTTAAAGGGTTTTGTAATGTTTACCTGCATGCTGATTGCCTTTGCAGGCCATGCGCAGGACAAACCGAAAGCGAGTCCGGCCAAGACGGCAACCGGAAAAGCAGGCGGCGCCAACATTACCATCAGCTATTCTGCGCCTTCGGCGAAAGGCCGGAAAGTGTTTGGAGAACTCGTTCCGTTCGACAAAGTATGGCGTGCCGGTGCAAATGAGGCCACGATATTTGAAACCGACAAAGACATTATGGTTGAAGGCCAGAAACTCCCTGCCGGTAAATACAGCCTTTACGCGCTTCCGGGAGACAGTGAATGGTCCTTTATTTTCAACTCACAAACCGGCCAGTGGGGCATCAAACGCGGCGGCGAAACATCCAAAGACGCTTCCAAAGACGTCCTGACCGTAAAAGCCAAGCCAGCCAAAAGCGCTTCCATGGCTGAAACATTAGCCTACGAAGTAACCCCAACCGGCTTCCTCCTCCGCTGGGAAAACACCGAAGTGCCTGTAACGATCAAGTAATCCTATTGACTAGTGAAATCCCCGCAAACCGCAAGTTTGCGGGGATTTTTGGTTTAAAAGCATTATTTCACAGGACACAAGCGCGATCACGACAATGCTAGGTTATGAAACTTTGTGTATTTTAGAGCTATGAAAACAAAGTCAAAAGATTCGGCGGCACAAGCTATAAGCGTTGGTGATCCATATCTTACAAAGCGGTTGTTGGTCAGTAGAGCACAAAGTGCGGGCAGGGCGGCGGCAAAGGAAGCGATGGAGCTGATGGGTTATGTTGTGACCGTCAAAGATGGCTGGGTCGGGAAACTATATCCGGATGGTTCCTTTCAAAAAATGAAGCAACTGGACGGCTAGCTTTAACACGGAATACTATCATACATACTTGGAACACACTATATCTAATCAATCGCAGCTAAGGCTTCGTGTTTTTGCAGGTCCTAACGGTTCAGGAAAGAGCACTGTAATTAAGTCGATCGGAACAACCTTGATCAACGGCAAACCGCTCTATTTAGGCATTTATGTTAATGCAGACGATATCGCGGTTGCGATAAAAAACGGTCAATTCGATTTTTCCACTTACGAAATTGAATGTTCAAAGGAAGAGATTCTTCTTTTCGCCTCTACATCCGGTTTGCTGACAGCCAGCTTCAACGAAGACCAGATTGCAAAGTCATTTCATATAGAAACTAACAGACTGTACTTGCTCGCGGCTCAGTATGCAGAGCGTCTGGCGCAGATTATAGCCAGATTGTTAAGGGAAAAACTATTATTGGCAAGAAAACGGTTTTCGTTCGAAACAGTCTTTTCGCACGAATCCAACTTGGATATAATGCGGGCCGCAGCCGAACAAGGCTATAAGGTCTACTTATATTTCGTTTCAACTGAAGATCCGGAAATCAACAAATACCGGGTGGCGCTGCGGGTGAGAAAGAACGGCCACAATGTCCCTTCTGACCGGATCGAGAGCCGATATTACAGATCCCTTCAATTGGTGAAACAAGCCTCCGAACTAGCCTATCAGGCGTTTTTCTTCGACAATTCCATTGATAATGAACCCTACAAGCTCGTGGGACATTTCAAGCGCGTCGGCGCAGAAAAAATTTGGTATCCCACCAATATAAATGATACATCCAACTGGTTCCGGAAATATTGCATTTAACCTAATCGTAAGAGCGTAAATTCGCGCGGATCAGCAAGTGCTATCGCTGAGGGAAGTGGGGAAAATGGGGGGCAGATAGATGCTTGTGGTGGGTTGATTCGGATGGCATGAGATTTGGACTGATGTTTAATGAGGCCCGGTTGGTGCCGGGACTGCAAAGACAAATCGTCAACGGATTTGTAAATCATTAAACATTTTTAAATTATGAAAAAATTATTATTGGCTGCCGCACTGCTTATCTCAGTACAGTCAGCATTTGCCCAAAAATTTAGCATTGGACCAAAAGCCGGTCTGAACATCAGCAACTATACTGGCGGTGACATTGAATCGGATGCATTGGTAGGATATCACCTCGGTGGGATTATTAACTATGGTTTCGGCAAAGTATTTTCATTGCAGCCAGAGGTTTTATTCTCTACACAAGGAGCAAAAGTTGACAACGCGGGAAATAAATCTGACTTTAAAATTAGCTATGTTACCGTGCCTGTAATGTTTAAATTTAAGACAAATGGCGGGTTTTATGTGGAATTTGGCCCACAAGCGGGTTTCAGGACATCTACCGACATTCCGGATCAGACGATCAATAATTTCGCTAAAAACCTTGATCTGGCAGCAGCGGGTGGCATTGGCTATCATTCACCGATCGGACTTGGTGTAGGCGTTCGTTATATTGCAGGACTTTCCAAGGTTGGTAATTTCTCCGGCCAGAACATTGATCCTGACTTTAAGAACAGCGTAATCCAGGCCAGCATCTTCTGGGCTATTCCGTTGGTGAAATAAGGCATCTTACCTTCTGAAAAGAATTTGACAGGGAATGGGTTTTGACTCATTCCCTTTTTTTACGCCGTGTTTTTAACCGCTCTAAATTAGCATCAGCGCTGGTTGAAGTGAATTGGTTCTGATATTTTTGATTTTTGAACGATTCAAAAACACCCTTGCGCTCACTATGCAAATGATCCGTTACACTGTTCACAATGAAACAGTTCTGTATAATCTGAATGATTACATCAACCTTCTCCTGGAAGCGAAGGTATTGCACCCCGCCATGCCGCAGCTCCGAAAGAGCCCTAAGTCCGGAAAAACGCCGATGCAGATCGTTTTGGAAAAATTAGAGAAGTTCGAACCCATGTATTACATGCGCTACAACCACGATTTTTATGTGAATTGGGTGCTGTTTGAATATTTCTTCCGGCCATTAAAACCGTTGCTGGTTAATGTTGCAGACTGGCGAGATGATGATAGTATTTTTAAACAAACACAGCTTTTCATCAACGAGTCAACGCTTAAATCCCAAAAGAAAAGCGGTGCTCAGGCCGCTTCCTACTTCCAGAAAGTTACCTTGAAGCTGGCCGCCACCAACTGATATCTCCATTCAACGCTTCCGAATTTAACCTTCCTGTATACCACCAAAGCTTCGCTGAATAGTGATCTTAGGTTGGCATAACCGTACAAATGCTGTTCACTATCGGACATCGTTTGCAAAAGTTTTATGTATAACTATTTAACTTACAGTTGCTTATTGCGAGTGGCGCTAGCTGGCAGTGTTTTTTACCGGTAACATTGGTCCTAGAAAGACTAATTCCCCCGTTTTTCTCCGCCCAGTATCAGAACCTTAAAGCAAAAAACCATGATTGTAACCTACGTAAAAATCGCCTGGCGGAACCTGTTGAAGAACAGCTTTTATTCGCTTATTAACTGCATTGGTTTGTCGGTAGGGCTTGCAGTCGGGATTTTGATTTTGCTTTGGGTGCAGGATGAGCTTACTTATGACAGTTTTAATACACAGTCGGAAAGCATTTATAAGCTTGAAAACCGCGTGGGTACCGGCGCCAGCCAGCAAATCTGGACCGGGACGGTTGCACCTATCTCTGAATTTGCCAAAAGAGAAGTTCCCGGGATCAGGGATGCCGTAAGGATGACTTATAATGGCGCGTATACATTGTTCAGATACCAGGATAAAGTTTTCAATGAAGAAAACACCTTCTTCGCTGACCCGACCTTATTCACCATATTCGATTTCCGCCTCATTCAGGGAAACCAACGCAAGCCTTTTCTTGATAACCATTCAGTAATCCTGACTGAAACCACTGCCAGACGCTATTTTGGGAATACAAATGTTGTAGGCAAATCAATAGCTTCCGACAAGACCCAATTTACAGTAACGGGCGTGGTGGCGGATTTTCCCGAAAATTCAAGTATAAAGGGGGACATGATCTTTCCCATTTCGCTCAGGTTCAAAGACCGTTATTCGGCGGTCACAGATGGCAAAACGCAGGACAACGATTTTCATGAATTTGATTACACCACCTACTTTTTGATTCAACCAGGAAAAGATGTCAAAAATATCGCGAACACCCTCCGCAACATTCACTTGCGCAACAAGCCCGACGATACAGACCTTACCTATCTTTTACAGGCATTGCCCAATGTTCATTTATATAAGTCCGACGGCAGCGAGCAAGGCATTGAAACGGTCAGGATGTTCCTGATCGTGGCATCACTTATTCTGATCATTGCCTGCATCAATTACGTCAATCTTTCCACGGCCCGCTCGCTGCTGCGTTCACGCGAGGTGAGCATGCGAAAGATTATCGGCGCGGCGCGCACGCAGCTTTTTGTGCAGTTCCTGATAGAGACAATTCTGCTGTTTTCGCTATCGACATTGGTGGCCATTATGTTAATGTATGTCCTGATGCCGTTTTTCAACCAGATCTCCGGCAAAAAACTGGTGCTAGATTTCGCCAGACCGCATATCTGGCAGGTTTTAGGCGTAACCATCACAGGCACGCTGATCGCTTCCAGCATTTATCCAGCATTGCTGTTATCTTCTTTCGAGCCGCTTAAATCACTGAAAGGCAATGTCTCTGCCGGGCTTAGCGAATCAATGTTCCGCAAAACGCTGGTGGTGATACAGTTTACCGTTTCAGTTGTGCTCATTGCAGGCACATTAATCATCAGCAAGCAGCTTAAATATATCCGTTCCAAGAGCTTGGGTTACGACAAAACACACGTGCTCTCGTTCTACATGCGGGACCTGCCCAGGCACTATGACGTAGTCAAAAATGAATTACTCAGCCAGCCGGGGATAACGGACGTCAGCAGGTCTAATTTCAATGTGGTCCAGATCGGCGGGCAAACGGGAAGCAGCAACTGGGATGGAAAAGAGCCGGGAGAAACCATGATGATCCGGTTTATGAGCGCGGATAAATCGTTCATTCCATTCTTTAAAATGCAGCTGAAAGAAGGCGCTAATTTTACAGACAAGCCATCCGACACCAAACATTATATCCTGAACGAAACGGCCGTAAAAACAGCACGGATCAAGGACCCCATCGGGAAACGTTTCAAGCTCTGGGACAACGAAGGGACGATTATCGGTGTGGTAAAAGACTTTCACTTTGCTTCGATGAAGCAAAAAATTGAGCCCGCCGTTTTTCTCTATGACCCGGGTAATATGAGTCGTATTTATATAAAAACGACTGGTAATGATGCCCAGGAGGCGATTGCAGCCGCAGAGAAGGTTTGGGAAAAATTCAATGCAGATTCCCCGTTCCAATACGCCTTTCTGGACGAAGCATTCAACAGTCTCTACAAATCCGAAGAGCAGACTGGCCTTTTATTCAACATTTTTGCTTCCATCGCGATTCTTATTTCCTGCCTGGGATTATTTGGGCTGGCTACTTACACGGCACAAGTCCGCAGGAAGGAGATCGGCGTACGCAAAGTCTTAGGATCAAGTCTGGCCGGGATTGTTCAGCTTTTGGCAAAGGATTTTGTCAAGCTGGTCTTCATAGGGATCATTATTGCCACGCCTATTGCCTGGTATGCTATGGATAAATGGTTAAAGGATTTTGCTTACCGGATGGAAATGCCCTGGTGGGTCTTTGGTTTCGCTGGTCTGCTCGCATTGGTTATTGCCTTGCTTACAATCTCTTTCCAAAGCATTAAAGCCGCACTAATGGATCCGGTAAAAAGCCTGCGCAGCGAATAGGACTTTTTAAAATATTGTTTTAAAAAACAGACTATGGAATCGACATACTTATCGAGTGTAGTAAAGCAATTTGAATACTACAAAATGCTGGGTGAGAAGGCGATGATGCAGCTGCCCGACGAAGCGATTTTCTGGCGATACAATGCGGAAAGTAATAGTATTGCATTGATCGTTAATCACATTGTTGGAAATATGCTGTCGCGCTTCACTGATTTCCTGACAACTGATGGCGAAAAACCCTGGCGCAACCGGGACGCAGAATTTGAGGATATGTTCGCCAACCGCGAAGAGCTATTGACTTACTGGAACAAAGGGTGGGTTTGCTTGTTGAATGCCTTAGGCGAACTCACGGAAGCAGACCTCGAAAAAATTGTGTATATCCGCAATGACGGGCATAGCGTTGTGGAAGCCATCAACCGCCAGCTCGCACATTATCCCTATCATATCGGGCAAATTGTATTCATTGCCAAAATGGCTGCCGGTGAAAAGTGGGAAACCCTTTCAATTCCACGGAATAAATCCAATGATTACAATGCACGCAAGTTTACTAATGAAAAGTCCGTCCGCCATTTTACAGATGATCTTTGAGTAAAATGCCTTTAACGCCGCTCCGATCGCTTGCCAGTTCAAGATAGAGCGCCTGGGGGAGGGCCTCCGGCGGGCCGGGAATTGTCTTTGGGAAGTGGCACGAATTCGTGATTGTCGGCCGGGGGTAAAATAATCCGGCCCTGTTTCCAATCCTCTTTTGCCTGTTCAATTCGTTCTTTCCGGCTGGAAACGAAGTTCCACCAGATGTAGCGGTCACCCAAATGTTCGCCGCCCAGCATCATTAGCGTGCTGCTTTCCTTAGCAATGATCAACGGATCCACGCCTTTTGTAAACACAATCATTTTACCGGCAGCGTAAGCAACACCATTCACTTCCACACTGCCCCTTACAATGTATACGCCCCGCTCGCTATGGCCAACCGGCAAGCCAAACCTTGCGCCCTGGTCTAAAACCACATGGAGATAAAACAATGGGGAACTCGCACTGACATTGCTTTTTAAACCATAGGCATCGCCTGCTATCAAGCGCATCCAGATCCCTTTTTCCGTAAATACCGGCAGCTGATCGGCCGTGTAATTTTTAAATGCTGGTTCCGACTCTTCGTCTTTTTCGGGAAGCGCCACCCACGTCTGGATCATTTCGAGTTCGCCTCCGGCCAGCATAGCCGGATCCTCAAAGCGCTCACTATGTGCAATCCCTTTGCCCGCCGTCATCCAGTTGACTTCACCAGGTTTGATAACCTGCTCTACACCCAGGCTATCCCTGTGCGTAACATTGCCACTGAACAGATAGCTTACCGTGGAAAGGCCAATGTGTGGATGTGGCAGGACATCCAGGTTTGTTGCAGTGGGTGTGGGCAGGTTAACCGGCCCGCCGTGATCCATAAAAATGAATGGCCCTACCATTCGCCGCAGCTGATAGGGTAGGATGCGCTTTACTTCAAAACCCGGGACAATTTCAGCTCTTCGTGAGTCAATGACGATATCTAGCATAAACGAAATTATAAAATAATGTCAAAGCGAGGGTTTCCGGACGTGCAAAGTTGTGGATTGCGGTGAAAATTTCACTTCGCAGGCTATATATGGCACGGTATTCGTAGGGAACTACTCAAACAAACTAAACAAAAATATGGCACTTACAGAAAATGCATCTGGCGTATTTAGTGATCTGATTGAAATTAACAATGACCGCGTTGCTGGTTTTGAAAAAGCAATCGCAGATATTAATGATGAAAATATCGACCTGAAACACCTTTTTGAAGAGTATGCACAGCAGAGCCGCAAAAATGTTCAGGAATTGTCTGCTATTGCTGGTTCAGCTCCACACCTGGAAGATGATATGAGCGTAAGCGGAACATTGCACCGCGCATGGATCGATGTGAAAGCATTGTTCGGCGGAAGCGACCGCGCAAGCATTCTATCCGAAGCAGAACGTGGCGAGGATGCAATCAAAAAAGCTTATCAGGACGCATTGAACGGCAGCGTTCCATTGCAATCTGCTGAAATTATCAGGAGCCAGGCTCAGGGCATTAATGCTGCCCACGATAAAATTAAAGCTTTGCGCGATGTTGCAAAAGCTTAATTAGCTGATTATTAGAAAAGCTGCTTCGAAAGAAGCAGCTTTTTTTGTGTAATGACAGGTCGTAAATCTCAAACCTTTATCACTGATATGGCAAAGAAAAACTTAAAAGCCAGTTACCAGAAAATGCTCGAATGGAACCAGTATCGGGCAGAAGAAAATTCAGGGTCACTTAAAAAACTTCTTCAATTGCTTTCCGAACTGGACCGTGAGTCGGAAGCTGACGAGACGTATGAAAAGGACATCGACGATTTGGAGTCACTGAAATTTATTTACGAAACCGGCATCCGAAAATTTGAGAGCCAGGTCGATAAATATAAGGCGCTTATTGCCCAACTTCCCTGAGAAACCGGGCATTTGCTGCTCATCAGGATTTCGATTTCAGCAGGGAAACAACTTTCTTAAATCCTGTAAAGATCAGGAAAGCAGCGAGCCCCATCACCAGCCCAATTCCAAGTTCTTTGACCGTAGCCGGAATTCCTGGGAAAAGATGATGGAAAAATTCAATGTTGTGCGCGAAAATTCCTCCGGAAACCAGAAGTAATGCAACCGTTCCAACGGCGCCCAGGATTTTGATAATCACCGGAAGTGCCCGCACCAGCAAATGGCCCAGTGCATTAAAGAAGCCCTTACCTCCTGATTTTTTAATGAGCTTATGACCGGCGTCGTCCATGCGGACAATCAGCGCTACAATTCCGTAAACGCCAACTGTTGCTACGAGTGCAACCGTGGCAACAGTCAGGATCTGGATCGTCAGGTTTTGGTCCAACACACTGCCAAGGGCAATGATGACGATCTCCACTGATAAAATAAAGTCAGTAGTGATTGCAGATTTGACTTTTGTCTTCTCTATATCGGTTTTCGCGATTGTTTCTCCCTGTTCCGTTTCTTTGATAACGGAATGTTCTTTTTTGGGATGATGAAAAAAGTATTCGATTATCTTTTCAACACCTTCATAAGCCAGGTATAGCCCGCCCAGAATAAGGACGTAACTGATCGCCGCTGGCAGAAACACATTGAGCAGCAATGCTACGGGGACAATGATGAGCTTGTTGATCAGCGAACCTTTTGTGATCGCCCATAAGACCGGCAATTCCCTGTCGGACAAAAAACCGGTTGCTTTTTCTGCATTTACCGCCAGGTCGTCCCCCAGGATCCCCGCTGTTTTCCTTGTTGCCACTTTGGTTGCCAGCGCAACGTCATCCATCAGAAAAGCGATATCATCTAAAATTGCAAAGAAACCGGACGCCATATTGATATTTAAATTTCAAGATTCATTCAAGACCGGTCTTCACCGTCAGGATTTGTCAGAACACCTTCCCGGTGCTAATAACAGGCTAATGTAATTTAAAATATTATACCATCATGCCGGCAGGATGCATTCCAACGTGCTCGGGGCGACTATTTTTCGTCTGCCGGAATATGTTTCCAGCGGTCATGTGACCAGAGCCAATGTGCAGGTGCGCGGATGATGTTCTTTTCCAGTAAGTTATAATAGCTGGCCGTAATGTTCAGGGGAAGGCTCTGTGAAGAATGATCGGAAACAAGGTGGAAGGTGTAATCGTAATGAAAACGCGCCTTCTTAATGCATTCCAGATATACCACAACGGCATCGGATACGACGGCCAGCCGCTCGGCACCGATCTGGGCAGAAGTTTTCTGGCCCAGGAAACTAACGAAGTGTTTCCCGCTGGCAGGCGCCGGACGCTGGTCTGCGATCACAACCACCAGCGATGGCCGTTTGAGTTGTTTCAACGCCGATAATGCACCGCGGTAAAAATATTGTTTGGCAATCAGATTGACGCCAAAAAAGGAGCGCATTTTAAGCAGCTTGGCATTGAGCCAGTGATTAGATACGGGCGTGAAAGCAGTAAAAACTTTAAATTTTACGACCTTAGGCAGATTGATCAGATATTCCCAGTTACCATAATGTGAAGCTAGTAAAACAACATTCCTGTTATCGCTGTAAAAATTTTCCAACAGCTCCGGATTTGTGTAGTTTGCGAGCTCTTTTCGCCTTTTTGCACCGATAATCATATGCAGAAACGGTTCGACGACAAGGTCGCTCAGATGCCGGTAATAATGCTTAATGAAGACTTTTATCTGCTGCTCTCCACGCACGGGGAAAGAGCTGGACAGGTTTTTCCGGATTACGTCATACCTGTATTTAAGTACATGGAAAACAATAAAGTAAACCATAGCTGATAATGCTCCCGCTATGGTGAGCAGCAAGTTAAAGAAGGCAGAAGTAAGCCATTTTTTTATAGGCTTAATAAATTCCATATGTTGTAAAGGGATTGACTTTTTGCATTGTATTGCTCTAAGAACATTATTAGGGACAGCTATGTTTCCTTTTTTTACTAAAGATAAAATGCGATGTCCCAAAAAACGCATTTCTTGCATCAGAATACGACTTGCTGAACATGGACTACCCTTCTGAAAAACCATCCGAAAATAACGATCATCTTATCCTGGAAAGAGAGCGGAAAGTGCTGCAAGAAATCCAGAAAAGCGAAAGAGAAAAGTCGTTTTTACTGGATTTTAGTAATGATATGACTGCCGTCCGCACGAAAGACGAGCTTGCAGCGGTGATCAAAACAGCATTGCGAAAGCTGGACCCGCATGGTGGTTATGTGATCCGGTGCATGAATCCGGACGGGAAAACGATGACTGCTTACCTGCACGATCCCGGATCATCAACATTTGATCCGGCTTTAATGGATAGCGTGCTGGCGGAAAAGCACCCCATCGAGGATGGTCTGCAGAACCGCATATTGGACAGCAACATTCCTTTGTTGTTCAATGTCGAGCGGGAGCTGGCCCGGGGAAACAGATTATCGTATCTCGAGCTTTGGAAAAATATGAATTTCAAAACGATGGTTGGCATTGCGCTGCGCAACCATAACAGCAACATTGGATTGCTTTGGCTAAGCATTGATGAGATCAATATTCCGATTCTGCAAGGGATATGCGCGCAGATTTCCACAGCCATTTCCAATATTGTAGCCAACGAACAAATACTGCATTATAAGCGGCAGTTAGAAGAAGAGAATGATTATCTCAAAGAGCAGCTTACCAGCAGTTTTGCTGAAATCGTAGGCAGCGGCAAGGCCATGCAGGAAGTGTACCGATTAATCTCTCTGGTATCGAACAGCAACTCCACTGTGCTGCTTTTAGGAGAAACTGGCACAGGCAAAGAGTTGATCGCCAGGGCCATACACAATGCGTCGCCGCGGAGTAAGAAGTTGATGATCAAGGTTAATTGTGCCGCAATGCCTGCCAGTCTAATCGAAAGTGAGCTGTTCGGGCATGAACGCGGCGCTTTTACAGGTGCTGTGGAACGGCGGATCGGGAAGTTCGAGCTGGCCGATCACAGCACGCTTTTTCTGGACGAAATTGGTGAAATGCCGCTCGAAGCACAGGTGAAATTACTGCGTGTTTTACAGGAAAAAGAAATGGAGCGGGTAGGGGGCAAAAGCACCATCAAGCTCAATGTACGCGTCATCGCCGCAACCAATCGGGATCTGGAAGCAGAAGTGAAGGCAGGTCGTTTCCGTTCCGACTTATATTACCGCCTCAATGTATTTCCCATCAATCTGCCGCCCTTGCGCGACCGGGCAGAAGACATTGAGAACCTGACCGGCTTTTTTCTATCCAAATACAGTAAAAACGCAGGCAAAAAGAGCATGCGTATTTCGGCGAATGCATTGCGGCAATTACAAAGCTACGTTTGGCCTGGAAATGTACGCGAACTCGAACACCTTATCGAACGCAGTGTGCTGCTTGCTGCGGGTAATGTGATCAGCGAAGTGTTTTTGTCACCAAGATCCAACGATAACACAGAGTTGGCCGGAATGCTTCCCAGCCGTTCGTTGGAGGAGATGGAACGGGCTTATATTATCCAGGTCCTTAAACGCTGCAAAGGGAAAATCTCAGGAGTGGGAGGCGCCGCAGAAATATTGAAGATCCCTGGAAACACACTGCATTCCAAGATGAAGAAACTGGATATTTCCAAAGCCGAATACTACGGAGAGTGATTGATGCCCGATTTGCCGGTGTTGTTAGTAACACTTTATTTAGTGAATTACATCGTGTTTTCACTGTATTTAGTGAAAATAGAAAGTCTTTATTTTGTGTAAATCATTGAAATTCAATAGATTGACTCTTTGGCATTATATATGATAATTACATAGTGTTTGCAAGACTTTAAACACTAAAATTTCAAGTTATGAAAATTGTAATTATCGGCGGAACAGGGTTAATCGGTTCAAATGTTGCCAAAAAACTTCGCCAGCTGGGTCACACAGTTATAGCAGGATCTCCTTCAACCGGCATTAATGCATTAACGGGCGAAGGCCTTTCCCATGCGCTCGAAAATACAGATGTCGTTATAGACTTGTCCAATTCAACTTCTTTCGAAGAAGGCCCTGCGATACAGTTCTTTGAAACCGTGGGCCGCAATATTCTTGCCGCAGAAACCAGTGCAGGTGTAAAACATCACTTGATACTTTCTATTGTAGGCACGCACGTAATGGGCAGCATGGGTTATATGCGGGCGAAGAAAATCCAGGAGGACCTGGTTCAAAAGTCGGGTGTTCCTTATACCATCATCCGAAGCACGCAGTTCCAGGAATTTGTTCCTACCATTACAGCCGGCTCTGCTTCCGGTGACGCAGTGCACATTTCAACCGTCGATTTTCAGCCCATTGCTGCTGAGGACGTTGCGGCATTTGTTACGCAATTCGCCGTGTCGGAGCCAGCCAATGCCATTGTTGAAATCGCTGGTCCCGACCGGGCTTTTATGAGCGATTTTGTTGCAAAATATTTGGATAAATCCGGAGATGAGAAAACCGTGGTGGCAAATGATCGGAATGAATATTTTGGAGTTGTGATTCCTAAGTCTGCATTGGTTCCGGAAGGAAAGGCAAATTTGGGCAAAATCCATTTCAGTGATTTTCTGGATTCGCTGGCGGTTAAAGCTTAGGTTTACGCGTAACGGGAGTTATTTTGTTTAGCATTAAAAAAAGGGCCGCCGGTTTTGAAACCGGCGGCCCTTCTAATGTTCGATGATTAAGCCGGGATTTTTCTTGGCTTTTCACGTTCCCAGAACCTGTGCTGGGAGATAGCCAGAATAAATTTATCCGCAAGCTGATCAACGTCATCTAAAACAACCAACCCTTCTTTCAGGATGGTTGCATCGTCATAATCAGCTGGAAGCTTTTTGCTGAAATAAGTTGCCTCCAAAACCTGGATCGCGGAAAGATCGGAAGCAATAGGCTTACAATGTTTAAACGCCTCATTCAGGAAATGGACTGCGTCTGCTTCTGCCTCAATGCTGGCGACCGAGTTCGTTCCGCCGGGCACATATACCGCATCGTAAAGGACAGATGCTGCTGTCAGAAATGTATGGTCGACAGGAAGCTTGGTATCACTTTCGGTCATAATATAATTGTGACGGGTCGAAATGATTTCCACAACTGCCCCAGCAGACACGAGTGCATCTCTCACGGTCGTTATTGACTTCTCGTCCACACCATCAGCAGCAAGAAACGCTATTTTACGCGTCTGAATGCTGTCTTTCGGCGTATTTACCATGCTCAGCGCATCTGAAATGGTAACCACTGATTCCTGCATTACTGAATCGTAATCAGCCGGATCGCCATCTGCTGGTATGCTGTGGTTAATCGGAAGTTCCGGATCCTGAGGCACATGTACACGAAGGGCGAATGCAACCTCTGCAGCAAGACCTTTATCGATCAGCGAAAGAATGCCTACCATCCGCTGACGGATCTCAACGGTCTTCACTTTTCCCAGTTCGAAGCTAAGCGCGTCCACAATGTGGTTTTTTTCAGGATCAGACTGACTGTCAAAAAACAGCTTGGCCTGGCTGAAATGGTCAAAGAAGCTTTTGCTTCTTGCCCGTATTTTTTTTGCATCAATCCTTTCGGGATAAGAAGTAAAACCACCTTCCGACGCCTTAGCCTGAGCAGGGAAACCGCCGCCTAATGTGTTCGGGTTGTAGCTGGATTTACCTCTGTTAATCGTCTGGCGCATATGCCCGTCGCGCTGATTGTTGTCAACCCGAACGATCGGCCGGTTAATGGGGATCTCCTGAAAATTAGGTCCACCCAGGCGC
Organism: Dyadobacter sp. CY351; assembly: GCF_021502625.1. Classification (NCBI taxonomy): domain Bacteria; kingdom Pseudomonadati; phylum Bacteroidota; class Cytophagia; order Cytophagales; family Spirosomataceae; genus Dyadobacter; species Dyadobacter sp. CY351. The sequence continues at coordinate 272,872 of NZ_JAKFFU010000006.1, forward strand.
AGCAGCTGCGTATCGGTATATGAGAATAATCTGCCTTGCAAAAGTGGATCGTTGGTGAAATCGATTCCCGGTACAATGTGTCCCAAATGGTATGCAACCTGCTCTGTTTCTGCAAAGAAGTTGTCGGGATTGCGGTTAAGGGTCATTTTACCAATGCGCTGCACCGGAACGAGCTCTTCTGGAATGATCTTCGTTGGGTCCAGCAAGTCGAAATCAAATTTGAATTCATCCTCTTCCGGAACAATCTGCACGCCAAGTTCCCACTCCGGGAAATTGCCCGATTCGATGGCATCCCATAAATCTCTTCTGTGGAAATCAGGATCTTTTCCTGAGATCTTCTGCGCTTCGTCCCATGCAACGGAATGCACACCCAGCAGCGGCTTCCAGTGGAATTTTACAAAATGTGAAACGCCTTCTTCATTGATAAAACGGAAAGTATGGACGCCAAAACCTTCCATCATTCGGTAACTGCGCGGTATAGCACGGTCGCTCATGAGCCACATAATCATGTGTGCAGACTCCGGCATCAGGGAGATGAAATCCCAGAATGTATCATGAGCTGAGGCTGCCTGCGGCATTTCATTGTCCGGTTCAGGCTTTACAGCATGAACCAGATCCGGGAATTTGATGGCATCCTGGATAAAAAACACGGGCATATTATTGCCTACAAGGTCAAAATTACCTTCCTGAGTATAAAACTTTACAGCAAATCCCCGGACATCACGGGCAAGATCCGTAGAACCCTTAGAACCGGCAACTGTCGAAAACCGTACAAATACAGGCGTCTCGATCGATGTATCATTCAGGAATCCAGCCTTGGTGACAGCCGACATCGGCTCATAAACTTTAAATACGCCATGCGCTCCGGACCCACGTGCGTGAACAACCCTTTCCGGAATACGTTCGTGGTCAAAATGGGTGATCTTTTCGCGAAGGATAAAGTCTTCCAGTAACGTTGCGCCCCGGTCTCCCGCTTTCAGGGAATTCTGGTCATCGTTGACCCGAAGTCCGGTGTTGGTGGTCATAAACTCACCGGTACTATCGGTTGTATTGGGCGCCAGGTTTGCCGTTTTTTCGTTTTCCTGGTTGGCGTTAGAGCCCTCTGATTCTTTATTATCTATCATAATATTCGTTGAAGGTTTTAATTAAGCTTCCTCAGACGCTTTGTAATTGACATCATTTTCAGCAACCTCGGTCAAAAGTTGATCGGCCAGTTTCTCTTCTTCCAATGTTTTGGCAAGAATTTCGGCCACATCTGTCAGATTCAAAGTGCTTGCCAGCTGCACCAGGCCGCCATAGGTAGCAATTTCATAATGTTCCACTTTCTGAGAAGCCAGAATGATCCCTACGTCGCGCGTAGCGGTTCCTTCATCCGTGCTTTCAATAATTCCTTCGCCTTCTTTCGAAAGGCCTTCCATAGCATCACATTTTTTGGCAATTGCATCCACACCCAGCAAGTCGAAAATTACGACCAACCGGCTTACATGCTCAACAGTTTGTTCAAGATGCTGCTCAATTGTAGAAGCCAGTTTTGGCGATGTGGCAGACTTGATCATTTTTGGTAGTGTCTTAACTAAATGATTTTCAGCCCAGTAAATATCGCGAAGGCTGTCCAGAAACAGCTCCATCAACGCCGGCTCAGCGCCTGCGGAAGTTTTTGTTTTAAATTTTGGCTCAGAGCCCGTGCTAGCGTCCATATGTTATTGTCGTTAGTTGAGCCACTCTTATAGCAAAACCCGTACCCGTTCGGGGATTGCTCTGAGAATAGTTGTTTTTTATTTAGTATGACATTCTAAGCAAAGTAATTTGAAGTTTTGAACAAAATGAACGCGCACCGGAACGGGTAATTTTGTCCTATCACAATTAAATAAAAATGACATGGGACAAAACAATGATCAGGGAGCTTTACAACAGCCAATTGGCTCGGGCTTTCATGCAACATCAACTGCGAACGACGTAATCAAAGGAATCGACCTGACGGGAAAAATCGCAATCGTAACTGGCGGCAACACGGGTATAGGCCTGGAAACCACCCGGGTTCTGGCCACAGCCGGCGCAACGGTGATCGTTCCGGCCAGGGACATAGAGAAGGCCCGGAAAAATCTCGCAGGCATTCCGAATGTGGAGTTGGGGAAAATCGATTTTATGGATCCGGCTTCCATTGATGCATTTGCCGAAAGTTTTATGGCAACAAACAGGCCGCTCCATATATTGATCAACAATGCGGGCATTATGTGGGTGCCTTTACGCCGGGATGTCCGGGGAATAGAATCACAGCTGGCAACCAACTATTTAGGTCAATATCAACTCACCGCGCGGTTATGGCCAGCCCTCAAAAAGGCCAACGGCGCACGGGTCGTTAACGTGTCATCGCTCGGGCATCAGATGGCACCGTTCGATTTTGAAGATCCTAATTTTGTTCATCGCGAATATCAAACCCTGCAGGCTTACGGGCAATCGAAAACGGCCAGCAACTTATTTACGGTGGCGCTCAATAGTCTGGGTGAGCAGTTTAATGTGCGTGCATACTCGTTACATCCCGGCTCCATACACGGCACGGAGCTGGGCAGGGAAGCCTCTCTGGAATTATTTCAGCAAATGGGTTTTATGGATTCAGCAGGTAATTTGTTACCCGAAGTTTTAGCAGCATTGAAAACGATCCCGCAAGGTGCAGCAACCACCGTTTGGTGCGCTACCAGTCCGATGCTCAAAAACATGGGCGGCGTGTATTGCGAAGATGCAGACATAGCCCGGCTCAGCCCGAAAGGAGATACAGGGCAAAGTGGTGTCCAGGCCTATTCGTTGGATCTGGAAAGTGCCAGGAAATTATGGGTATGGAGCCAACAGGTAACCGGCATCCCATTCGGCGCGGGCGCTTCACTTGTGCAATCGTAAAGCTTGTCAGGGCGGGGAGCGGAAGCAACCCGCAACTATTATTTTTAGTTGATTATTATTACATTCAAAATCTCACACATGCCGCCCAGGCATCAGAGGCCCGCTTATATGGATCACATTTCAAAATACCTGACCAGGGAGATCAAGCTTTCCAGCTATGACGACAAGCTTTTTAAATCGGACCTTATGTTCGATGATCATATGCTGATTTGGTTTATTTCAGGTGAAACCAAAATCATACAGGCGGATACAACCTACTACTTTAAAACGGGGGACATTTTTCTGATTCCCAGAAATGAGCTGGCGACCATTGTAAATTATCCCAAAAACGGACAACCGCACAAAACAGTGGTTATGCATTTGTCCAAAGAGCGGCTCAAACGGTTTTACGAAAAGATTGAGATTAATAAAACGAGCGGACAGCAGCGGAAGATTTTCAGCTTTACCAATCACCCGTTTCTGGAAAGTTGTCTGGCTTCCTTGGTCCCTTACTTCGATGTTACCGGCCAGTTTCCGGAAAGTATTGCCACCTTGAAAATTACCGAAGCCATTACCATTTTGAGGGAAATCGACAAAACGGTCGACAGCGTGCTGGCAAACTTCGATGATCCAGGAAAAATCGACCTGATTGATTTTATGCAGCGCAATTTTATGTTCAATATGCCGATGGAAAAATGGGGTTATCTGACGGGCCGCAGTTTGTCGACATTCAACCGGGATTTCAGAAAGTTATTTCAGGTAACTCCGCAAAAGTGGCTGACGGATAAAAGGCTCGAACTGGCACATTATCAATTGGCAGAAAAAAAGAAAAAACCCACAGAAGTGTATCTGGAAGTTGGTTTTGAAGATCTATCTCATTTTTCTTTTGCATTCAAAAAGAAATACGGGATTGCACCTACGCAGTTGCTGCATGTGACACATACCCCTGCCTCTTCCTATCGTCCCGACATTGTTACTTCATGATGCCTCCGCTTTTTTGTCTTGTATTCCGTCGGCAGCATGTTGAACTTGGCTTTAAAGGATTTAGCAAAATAATTCGGCGCGGTAAAACCCGTCATGTAGGAGATCTGTGAAATGCTTAAATCACTGTTTTCTAACAGTAATGCTGCCTTTTCAAGTTTGATTGAGCGGATGAACTCGATGGGCGTTTGTCCGCTCATTTCCAGGACCTTGCTGTATAATGTTCCCCGGCTCATGCCGACGTGCTTGCTGAGATTTTCCACGCTAAGCTGGGCAGTGTGCAGGTTGTCCTCAATGTAAGACAGCATGTCTTTCAGCAGTTTTTCCTGGCTGGATTCCATCTGCGGCGCTTCACCCGATACCTGGATGTGCCGAGAGTAAACGCCTTTGAGAAGGCGGTTAAGCAGGATCAGATTGTTGATCTTGGCATTTAATATTTCAAAATTAAAGGGTTTGGTCAGATAATCGTTCGCTCCGGAATTGAGGCCTTCCAGCTGCTGCTGCTCACCTGTGGATGCCGTCAGAAGAATGATAGGGATGTGTTTGGTGCGCTTGTCGGACTTGATTTTCTGGCTCAAAGCAATGCCGTCCATTTCGGGCATGGCCACGTCGCTTACAATCAGTTCGGGATGGTGGCTGAGCGTTTTTTGCCAGCCTTCTTTGCCGTTGCTCGCTTCTATAACATGATAGAAGGGCATCAGGCTTTCTTTCAGATAATGTCTGAATTCGTCGTTGTCCTCAATGATCAGCACATTGGACGGATCTTCCAGATTGGCCTTTTCCGATTTAGCGAAGCCACTTTCCGTTTCATTCAGTGTTTTAGGCATTGAGGCAGGCTGTTCGGTCACAGGAATAAGTTGCTCTGCAATCGGCAGCTCCACCGTAAACGTGCTGCCCGCGCCTGGCTGACTTACAACATTTATTTTTCCCTGGTGCAACTGCACAAACTCGCGCACAATGGACAAGCCGATGCCGCTGCCCTGGTTCAGAACCGTCAGGTCCGTATCGCTCTGGAAAAAGCGGTCAAAGATCTTTTCGTGCTGATCCTCCGAAATGCCTATTCCGTTATCCGAAATGTTGATTTGAAGCCAGTGCTTTCCTTCAACATCCGTTTGCTGCTGAACATTTAAAGCCACTTCGCCGCCTTTTGGGGTGAATTTAAATGCATTGGAAAGCAGGTTAAACAAAACCCGTTCGAGCTTGTCCGCATCGAAATCCATCGTAAGCTGATCCTGCGCACTATCAATTTTGAACTGAATCCCCTTACGGATGGAAAGATCACTGAACTGGTCGCAGGTGTCTTTAATAAACAGAATAATATCACGGCGTTTCAGGTCGAGCTTCACTTCCTGTTCCTGCATATTTTTGAAATCCAGCAACTGGTCCACAAGGTTCAGCAGCCTTTTCGCATTGCGCTTAATGGCATTGACGGGCGGATGCAGCTCGGTGGATCTGGTCTTGACGAGCAGGTTGTCAACAGGGGCAAGGATAAGTGAGATCGGCGTCCTGAACTCGTGGCTCAGATTGGTCAGAAACTTGATTTTCATCCGGTCCAGTTCCTGCGCACGTTCCACTTCCGCACGCTGCTGCTGCTCTTTAAATTGCCGTTGCAGCTTTTGAATGCCGCGCCGCCGCATATAGTATACAATCGCGAATGGCGCAAGAATGTAAAAAATGTAAGCGTAAATGGTCAGGTAAAAAGGTGGTTTCACGATCACGGCCACCGACTTGGTCTGCGGACCCCAGTTAATGCCGTCACCGCTGGCCTGCACTTCAAAAACGTATGTGCCCGGGCTCAGATTCGTATAACTGGCAAAGTTGGTAAGCCCTGTTTCGTTCCATTCCGACTGCATGCCCACCAGCCGGTGCCGGTAATGCATTTGTTTTGGATTGGTATAATCGAGCGCGGCAAAACCGATTGAAAAATTCTGTTTGTAATCCAGGCTAATGGTCCTGGCAACGGTAATGTCAGCATCAATGAAGTTCGAATCGGCGGGGGGAATGCTGCGATTACCAATTTTCAGGTCTTTTAAAATGATCGGCGGAATCCGTTTGCTGTCAGGCAAACTCCGTGTATCGATGTAGTTAAACCCTGCAATGCCGCCGAAAAAAAGCGTGTTATCAGCCGCGCGGATGCCCGAGCCAAGCACGAATGTCCGGTCCTGAATGCCGTTATAGGAAGTGTAGTTGATGAATTTTTTATTTTTCAAATCAAGATAGCTGATTCCCTGGTTGGTACTGACCCAAATCCGCCCCTGCGCATCTTCCAGCACTTTGTTGACAATGTTGCTGGCGAGCCCTTCCTTTGACCCATAAGTTGAAAACTTCCTGGTACGCGGGTTGTATAAAGCCAGCCCTTCACCCGATGTGCCCGCCCAGATGTTCCCTCTGCTGTCTTCCAGAAGAGAAAAAACAATGTTGCTGGGCAGTTCGCTGCTTTGCTTGTCCAGCAACAGCGTTTTCTTCGTCACCGGATCATACACAGCAATGCCGGTGCCGTGCGACGCCACCCAGAGTTTGCCTTTACTGTCCAGCATGAGATCACGGATATAGCCGTTCAAGGGAATGCTGCGCTGCAAAACGGGAACTCCCGCATCGTGAAATCTGGTAAACCGTTTCGTTGCAGGATCAAACAAATGCACACCGCCACCATTCGTGCCCACCCACAATTGGCCAGACTTATCTTTTTCCAGGCAGAAAATCTCGTTGTTACTCAGGGTGGATGAATCTTTTCCCCTCATATATTGGGTATAAGCGCCCGTTTTAGGGTTAAACTGAAAAAGCCCGTCCTGAAAGGTCCCGATCCAAAGCTCGTTGTCCGCAACCAGTTCCAGCGTAAGGATAGCAAGCCCGGACGCTGCATTCTTGTTCTTTGGATTAATTGGAAATTTCCGGAACAAATTCGTTTGCCGGTTATAAACATTTAACCCGCCGCCGTCGGTGCCTACAAAGAGCTCGCCCGATCCGGTTTCCGCGAAAGATGTCACAAATGGCGCGCTCAATCCGTATGGGTCATTCACATCTGACCGCTTCAAGCCAAAGATCGCCAGGTTTTTATCGTATTTATTTACCCCGCCCTTATAAGTGCCAAGCCAGCAAATCCCCTCATTATCTATGAGTATACTCCGCACCGATTTGTTGCTTAAACTAAACTGCGTCCTTGCATCCGGGCCATAGCGCGTAATGTTGCCGCTTCGGGTATCCAGCATATTCAAGCCGGCATCCGTGCATATCCATAGTTGATAGGCGTTTTCCCAGGTAACAGCAAACACCATATTGGTGCTCAGGGAATTCTTGTTGTTAGGGTCATATTTAAAATGCTTGATAATCTGCCCGTTAGCGTTGAGTTTGAACACTCCGCTGAATGTGGCGGCCCAAATGTTCCCCTCGCGGTCTTCAACAATAGACTTCACCGTGCGCGCACCGGCTTCGTCGGGCAGTGATTGCAAATAATTGATATATTCCTCGCTTTTATCCGCCGGATCCATTTTGAACAATCCATTCCTGGATCCGATCCAGACTCTTTTTTTGCTGTCTATCGCAATGCCGAGGATCATTCCTTTGGAAATCTGGTCAGGCATGTTGGGCCTGGATGCGAATGTGCTGATCTGATGGCTTTCCGGGTCCACATTGATCAGCCCTGCCGTCGTGCCGACCCAAAGTTTTCCCGTGGCATCGCTTGTTATGCTCGTTACGCTATGGGGAGACGGAATGATCTCGAATGAATCTTTTCTTCTATTATAAAGGTGCAATCCGCCTTCGATCGTGCCAACCCAGATCCGGCCTTTGCGGTCCTGATGCAGGCAGGAAATATCATTGGATCTTAGTGAGGTGGAATCCTTCTTATCATGCCGGTAAACGATGACATCCGTACCGTCGAACCTGCTCAAACCATCGTCCGTTCCGAACCACATTAGTCCATACTGATCTTTCAGAATGGCCGTCACAGTATTTGATGATAACCCGTCTGTTGATGTCAGCGACGTAAACTTGGGCTCAGAAGGCTGCGCCCATGCTGCAAATGTCGCTGCACAGCATGCGATTATCAGGCAGATAAAACGGAATGTGAGAAGAATCTCTGAACGCATTGATATGATAGGGTTAAAAACGGAGCCCGAGTCGAAAGTTATCCCAAAAATGCAAGTTTGTCCCAGAATCGGGCATTTTTTTAGCCCTTTTGAACAATTGTATCCTTAATATGAACAAATGTGCTCACAGCAGGCTGCCTCGCTGCGCTACTTTTGTCGACAATAAATCAAATAATATCTGGAAAAAGTGATGCACTGAAAATGTCGACAAGGCCAAAGTTACACCCAAATTGAATATTGTCAAATTGACACTTCCATAACAACACCAAGACGACCACATGATTCAATCTAATTTAAACATCAAATCATACACAAAATGCATGAACGTTTATTAAGCAATAACATGCTCGCCAGGATACTGGGGTTTTCTGGCCTACCTATTCTGCTGCTCGGCGGCATTTCCATGGATGCAGTTGCCGGTAATGCTGCATGGGCAGATTACGGCAACCGGCATCGTTCGGCTCCGGCAGCGGACATTGAAGTTACCGGAAAAGTAACCGGCCCCGACGGTGAGGCGCTGCCTGGCGCCAATGTGCTCATCAAGTCCACAACAAGAGGCACCAGCGCCGATCAGGACGGAAATTTCCGGCTCAGCGTCCCGGATGCGAATGCCGTTCTGGTGTTTTCGCTCGTGGGTTACGCGCCCAAGGAAGTGGTTGTAGGAACGCAGCAGATCATTAACGTGACTTTGGCGGTCGACAATAAGACGCTCGAAGAAGTAGTTGTCGTGGGTTATGGCGTTCAGCGCAAGCGGGACGTGACGGGCTCGGTGGTTTCAGTGAGCGAAAGCACATTGAAAGAAGTGCCTGCGCCCAACCTCGTAAGCCAGTTGAAGGGCCGTGCGGCGGGTGTCTCCATTATTAGCAACGGAAGCACGCCAGGCTCGCAGGGCCAGATCCGGATCCGCGGAAACCGTACATTAACCACCAGCTCGGGTTCCAGCGATGGCCTGGATGGTCCGCTAGTGGTCGTGGACGGGATACCGTTCGGTGGCTTGAATGACATTAACCCGGATGATATTCTAAGTCTGGAAGTTTTGAAAGATGCGTCAGCAACAGCGATTTATGGCTCGCGCGGTGCGGGTGGCGTAATCCTAGTAACAACCAAAAGAGGAAAAGTCGGCAAGCCTGTTTTCAGCTACGACGGTTACCACGGACAAACGCAGGTGATGGGCAAATTTAATGTCATGAATGGACAGGAATATGCACAATTCAAAGCCGATGCAGCCAAATACAACCGCACAGCGCCGGGCACATCGGGTTATTTGCTGACCCAGAAAGAGCAGGAAGCACTTGATAATGGTGTTTCAACAGACTGGCAGGATTTGATTTACAAACCCGGCTTCATGACCAACCATCAGCTGGGTGTGCAGGGCGGCGTTGAAAACACGCAGTATTCACTCGGATTGGGTTACTTCAACGAAACCGGGATCATTCCGAACCAGAGTTTCCAGCGTTTCAACATTCGCGCAACCATTGACCAGAAGATTGGCAAAAACGTCAAAATAGGTCTGAATACATTAAATACGCTGACTTACACGAACACGCCGGGCGGCGGGGGCGTGCCGGGCGGCCTGGTGCGACTGACTCCATTGGCATCACCCTATAATGCAGACGGAACCGTTAATAATTTTCCGGCCGAAGGTTCTATTGATGCTGCAATCGTGAGTCCGCTGACGATTATGTCCAAAAAGGAATCGGCCCTGGGCCGCACGCGATCATTGCGGACATTCAACAGCCTTTACGCGGAAGTTAATATTTTACCGGGATTGAAATACCGTTTCAATGCAGGTCTGAATTTCAGCCAGTCCAGCCTGAATAATTACAACGGCCCGCTGACCTATTTCAACACGGCCACGACGCAAGCCGGATCCACCGCCGAGATCAGCAACACCGAATATTGGGACGTGAACTTGCAGCATTTGCTTTATTTTGATAAAACATTTGCAGACAAGCATAAGCTGGGTTTCACTGCGCTTTACGAATACACCAAAAACCACTCGCTGGGAAGCCGCTTTACGGTAACTGGTGTGCCTGCCGATTATATCAAAACGTCCAACTTCTCGCTCGCTGCGGGCCAGCCGGTCGCGCCGTCGGATTTTGGAAACTCGTTTTCAGAGACTGGATTGCTGTCTTACATGGGAAGGCTTAATTACAGCTATGCAGACAAATATTTGCTGACATTGACGCTGCGCCGCGATGGTTCGTCCACATTATCTCCGGCAAATCAATATTTCAATTATCCCGCGATCGGTGTAGGCTGGAATGTGGTGGAAGAAGGTTTTATGAAATCGGCTCCGTTCATTTCCAATCTTAAATTACGCGGCGGCTGGGGGATTTCCGGTAACCGGAATGTGGGCGCATACTCGACATTAGGTGCATTATCCGCGGGTTATTACAACTTTGGATTGGGTACGGCTGGTCAGCAGCTAGCTTACACTGTGACAAGTTTGCCTTCGAGCGACCTGAGCTGGCAGTCGACCTCGCAGCTGGACATTGGTGTTGATTTTGGTTTGTTCAACAACCGCATTACGGGTTCTGTGGACTGGTATCACCAGAAAACCAAAGACATTCTGCTCTCCGTGCCGCTGCCGCCAAGCAATGGTGCAGGCTCAACATTGAAAAATTTGGGTAAAACAGAAGGCAAAGGATTGGAAGTGGCTGCCACTTTTGAAATTGTCAGAAAACCAAAAGGGTTCAATTGGAGCATTGACGCAACCTATTTCTTTAACCGGGAAAAAATCACGCAGCTGACCACGCCCGACGAAAAGTCCAATTTGGGTGCGGGATGGTTTGTAGGACAGCCGCTTTCCGTGATTTTTGACTACAAAAAATTAGGAATATGGCAGACTGCAGACGCAGAGAACGGCAAATTAGCGCAGCAAACATCACCTGTTCAGTTCGCCGGACAGATCAGGGTGGAAGATTTAAATGGCGATAACAAGATCGACGCCAATGACCGCCAGATCCTGGGTAATTTCCAGCCCAAATGGGAGGGTGGCTTAACCAGCCGTTTCAGCTTCAAAAACTTTGATGCATCGGTGGTAACCTATGCAAGAATGGGCATGAAAGTGCTTGTGCCTTACTTAACGGGTAACTCCACAGGTTCAGGAGGTTTCGCATTCTTTAACCAAAGCCGTGTAAATCAGGTAAAAACCGATTACTGGACCGAAACTAACCCCACGAACGCATTCCCGGCTCCCGACGCAAGCGGCGCTGTGGCCAACTTCGGCTCAACATTAGGTTACTACGACGGCTCATTCATCAAATGCCGCAGCATCAACCTCGGTTACACATTTGAGAGCAATGTTATCAAGAAGATCGGCGCGACTTCGGCGAGAATTTACGTCAACCTTACCAACCCGTTCATCATTTACGCACCGTTGGTGAAAGACGACCTGGCGATTGATCCCGAAGGAAACAGCTATGCAACAGGCCAGTCAACGCTGAACCCGCAAGGCGCCAGCGACCGTGGCGCACCGGAACGCCAGATCTCGGTCAACCTGAATTCTCCGCCGGTAAGACAATTCACTGTGGGCGTAAACCTTAAATTCTAATCCGACTATGAAATCCATAAAAAACATTATAACAGCAGCCTTAATCGCCTCATTGAGTACGGGTTGCGAAAAGGTGCTCGAAGAACATCCGCAATCTCAGATCGTTCCTACCTATTTCAACAGCCCGGCGGGTGTGCTGGGCGGCATCGCCGGGGTTTACAATGACATCCGCGGTCAGTGGGGAACCGAAGGTTTCACGGTTGAAATGCAGGCCGGGACCGACGAATTCATTCAGGGCGTGAATGGCGGCGGAGGTCCGGCTTACACTTACAATGGTCTCAACAGCAGTAACTTCGGCTCGGCTTGGGGCGTTGCTTTTCAGGACATTAATACATTGAACGGCGTGCTGCAATACGGCGCAACCATTGATCTGCCCGAAGCCACACGGAAGCAATATCTGGCGCAAGCGAAGTTTTTGCGGGCATTCTGGTATTTCTATCTTGTACAGACCTGGGGCGATGTTCCCTTGCATACCGAGTTTATCACCGTGCCTTCGCAAGCCGCATCACGCCAGCCGGCAGCGGACGTGTATGCGCTCATCATCCAGGATTTGACAGAAGCAGCCGCCGACTTGCCTAACCAGCCAACGGCTCCTTTCCTGGGCAAAGCCGCCACCAAACCCGTAGCGCAACTCTTGCTCGCAAAAGCATATCTGACACGCGGCTGGCTGAACAACACGGCTTCCGATTTTACACAAGCCGCAACGATCTGCGACGACATTATTGCCAAAAAAGCGGACTACGGGCTGGATCTCTGGCAGGATTACGGCGATGCATTCGTGCCTGCCAATGATTATGGCAAAGAAACGATGTTTGTCAGTGACCACGTGCTAGACCCGAAATACGGCTATTACCAGGTCGGCGGACAGGCTGGGGGTGGAGCAGCGCAAAATCTGAGCCCATGGTTCACCAACTGGAATTACCCGAATAACAGCGGCATCAATTCGATTAAAAATGCAGCAGGCGCTTTTGTAAATAATGGCACTTCTGGCATGATCCGGGATTCCTATTATGGCCGTCCGTATGTTCGGATGCGTCCGAATTCAGATAAAATCGCCAACGGGCCTCGTGCAGGCAAGAACTATTTTCTGGATCAGGCATTTACCAACCGCAAGGTGGATTCACGTTATGCCAATTCCTTTTACACGGTTTATATTTCAAATACTGCGGTGAAAAATGAGGCAAATACTGCCAATAACCTCCGCGGGATTTCCTATACGACGGTTCCCGGCGTGGACACGGCCGTTTGGCTGCCCGATTATGAAGTGCCGGGTGCACCGCAGTTTGTGGGAACGAGGCCGTTCAAGGGCATTGTGGTGCCGCCAAGTCTTTGGAACAACGGTATTTTCCCTGCTTTGAAAAAATTCATGGATCCAAGCCGTGGCGCCAATTTCAATGATCCTTCCACACGCCCGGCTGTTCTGTACCGCTTTTCAGATGTGTATATGACCGGCGCCGAGGCCTATTTCAAGGCAGGTAACAACGCCAAAGCAGCCGCATTGATCAATGTGGTAAGACAGCGCGCCGCATTCCGCAAAGCAAATACAACGGCCGAAAATGCCGCCGCCGCAACCGCTATGACGCTCACCGCAGCACAGGTTACGCTGGACTTTATCCTTGACGAACGCAGCCGTGAGTTTTTCGGCGAATGGCAGCGCTGGCATGATCTGGTGCGGACCCGCTCGCTCGTGCGCAGGGTGCAGGAGTGGAACCAGGAAGCAGCACAATATGTGAAAGATTTCAATATGCTGCGCCCCATTCCCCAGTCGCAGATTGACCGGGTCGTAGAAGGTCCGAAGTTTCCGCAAAATTCCGGATATTGATAAAAAAATTCAAATGATGATAAATCGTAATGCATTAGCAGTAATATCTGCGTCGTTGCTGGCCTTCGGTGGCCTCGGAATTCAAACCACTTTCGGTCAGGGAACCAGCATTAAACCGCTGGTCACCGACCTCTACACCGCCGATCCGTCGGCCCACGTTTTCAACGGGAAGATCTACATTTATCCATCCCACGACATTGAGGCCGATGTGCCGCAGGACGATGAGGGCGGGCACTTTCAAATGCGCGATTACCACGTTTATTCCATGGATAAGATCGGTGGTAAAGTAACAGACCACGGTGTGGCGCTGGATGTAAAAGATGTCCCCTGGGCCGGTAAGCAGATGTGGGCGCCTGACGCTGCATTCAAAAATGGCACCTATTACCTTTATTTTCCTGTCAAAGACAAGGAGGGCGTCTTCCGCATGGGTGTGGCCACCAGTAAATCACCAACTGGTCCGTTCAAGGCTGAGCCTCAGCCGATGAAAGGAAGTTACAGCATCGATCCGGCCGTTTTTACAGACACGGACGGTAAAAGTTACATGTATCTGGGAGGGATCTGGGGCGGTCAATTGCAGCGCTGGCATACTGGCACCTATAACAAAAGCTTGATGACGGACCTGGGCAAAGGCCATGAAAATGAGCCTGCACTAAGCGCCAAGGTAGCAGCCATGAGCAATGATATGCTATCCTTCGCCGAGCCTTTGAAAGACGTTCAGATCCTGGATGAAAACGGGAAGCCAATCTTAGCGTCTGACACCAAACGCCGCTTTTTTGAAGGCGCCTGGATGCATAAATTCAATGGTAAATATTATTTCTCCTATTCTACCGGAGATACACATCTGCTATGCTATGCCGAGGGCGACTCTCCTTATGGGCCATTCAAATACAAAGGTGTGATTATGAATCCTGTAGAAGGCTGGACGACACATCATTCGATTGTTGAAGTCGAAGGCAAATGGTATATTTTCTATCACGATGCGGCGCTTTCAGGCAAAACGCATTTGCGCAATGTGAAGGTCAGGGAATTGCTAAGGGATGCCAGCGGGAACATTACAACCATCAATCCTTGACAAAGTAGGTGAACATTCCCTTTGGCTTATTAAATAAAAAAAACATCCTATGCATATCGAGAGGCGTGATTTCATATCAACATTGACACTGGCCGGGGCGGCCACATTATTCACAGGAAATTCCCTTCTGGCGTCCACAAATCCCAAAAAGGATAAACTGGGCATTGCGCTGGTCGGCCTTGGCTATTACAGCACGGACTTGCTCGCGCCCGCGCTGCAGATGACAGAGAAATGTTACCTGGCCGGCATCGTTACGGGCACCCCATCCAAAGCCGAAACCTGGAAAGCCAAGTACAACATTCCCGACAAAAACATTTACAACTACAAAAACTTCGACGATATCGCCAACAACCCGGATATCGACGTCGTGTATGTGGTTTTGCCGCCATCCATGCACAGGGAGTTTGTGGTGCGCGCTGCCAAGGCAGGTAAGCACGTATTTTGTGAAAAACCAATGGCTCCGTCCGTCGCTGATTGCGAAGCCATGATCCAGGCTTGCAAAGCCAATAAAGTAAAGCTCGCCATCGGTTATCGCTGCCAGCACGATCCGAACATTCAGGCCATTATGAAGATTGCCAAAGATCCTAAGTTCGGGAAAGTGAAAATGGTCAGCAGTGCGGCGGGTTATTTTGATGCGCGGACCGATCATTGGAAACAAAAGAAAGCATTAGGCGGCGGCGTAATGGGCGATATGGGTGTATATGCATTGCAAGGCGCCAGGCTCGCCACGGGAGAGGAGCCCATCAGTGTTTTCGCCCAGGCTTCCACAACCCGTCCCGACATTTATAAAGAAGTGGAAGAAACGATGATGTTCATGCTCGATTTCCCAAGCGGCGCCAAAGCATCCTGCCAGACAAGTTTTGGCATAAATATGAATTATCTGCAAGTGAATTATGAAAAAGGCTGGGCCAAGCTGGAACCGCAGTCGGGTTATAATGGCAATAAAGGCAGCTTGTCGGATGGGACAATCATCAATTTTCCTATAAAAAGTCAGCAGGCAAAACAAATGGATGAAGACTGCACTGCCCTGATGACCAACGCGGACCTTATCGCACCCGGCGAAGAGGGGCTGCGGGACATTCGTGTGGTAGAAGCGATCTATAAATCTGCTGCGAGCGGCAAAATGGTGAAAATCTGATGCGTTATTTTTTGAAGGAAGTCTTTTGCCTTTCGTTAATGGCAATAACGTTGACGGGTTATGCACAAACGCCCCGCGTGCAAAAGCTTTGGTATAAACAGCCTTCGGGCAAAATATGGGAAAATGCCTTGCCTGTCGGAAACGGCAGGCAGGGCGCAATGGTGTATGGCAATGTGGTGAATGAAACGATTCAGCTCAATGAACATACATTATGGTCGGGCGGACCAAACCGGAATGATAATCCCGAGGCGCTGGCTGCATTGCCGGAAATCCGCAAGCTGATTTTTGAAAATAAACAAAAAGAAGCCGAGAAGCTGGCCAACAAAGCCATCATTACTAAAAAATCACACGGACAAATGTTTCAGCCGCTGGGTGACTTGCGGCTGACATTTCCGGGTCACGATACTTTTACCAATTATTACAGAGAACTCGACATTGAACGCGCCGTGGCCAAAACCACTTACCAGGTCGATGGCGTCAACTATACCCGTGAAGTCCTGGCTTCATTCCCCGACCGCGTGATCGTCATCCGCCTCACCGCCGACAAGCCGGGTAAGCTGGCATTCAATGCTTCCTATGCCTCTTTACACAAAACGAAATCCATTAAAACAAACACCGCAAAAGACCTTACCATCGCCGGCACGACGCAGGATCACGAGGGCGTGAAAGGTCAGGTACGTTTCAAAGGGATTACCAGGATCAAAACCGAAGGCGGCAATGTGACCGC
This sequence comes from Dyadobacter sp. CY351, assembly GCF_021502625.1. NCBI lineage: Bacteria > Pseudomonadati > Bacteroidota > Cytophagia > Cytophagales > Spirosomataceae > Dyadobacter > Dyadobacter sp. CY351. The sequence continues at coordinate 289,130 of NZ_JAKFFU010000006.1, forward strand.
GAATGACACCGCACTCAATGTCGCCGGCGCCAATGCAGCGACCATTTACATTTCGATCGCGACCAATTTTAAGAACTATAATGACATCAGCGGCGACGAAAACGCGCTGGCTGCCGCTTACCTTGATAAAGCTGCATCCAAATCGTTCGCGAGCATGCTAAACCCGCACATTGCAGCTTATCAAAAATATTTCAAACGCGTCAAATTCAATCTCGGCACAACAGAACTGGGTAACTTACCGACTGATGAAAGACTGAAAAACTTCCGTAATGTGAATGATCCCGAACTGGTTACGCTTTACTATCAATATGGTCGTTACCTGTTGATTTCCAGCTCGCAACCGGGCGGCCAGCCTGCCAATTTGCAGGGGATTTGGAACAATAAAATGATGCCGCCGTGGGACAGCAAATACACCATTAACATTAATGCGCAGATGAATTACTGGCCGGCGGAGCGTACCAACCTGAGCGAGCTGCATGAGCCGTTTTTGAAAATGGTTGAGGAACTTTCGCAAACCGGAAAAGAAACGGCCAGGACCATGTACGGCGCAAGGGGCTGGATGGCGCATCACAATACGGATATCTGGCGCGCAACCGGCGCTATCGACGGTGCCTTCTGGGGCATGTGGATCGCAGGCGGCGGCTGGACGAGCCAGCATTTGTGGCAACATTATCTGTATCAGGGCGACAAGGCGTATCTCGCCAGAATTTACCCGATCCTGAAAGGCGCAGCTACATTCTATGCCGACTTTTTGATTGAACACCCCAAATACAAATGGCTCGTCGTAAACCCCGGAAGCTCGCCCGAAAATGCCCCGGCCGCGCACGAAGGCTCCTCGCTGGATGCCGGAACGACAATGGACAACCAGATCGCATTCGACGTTTTCAGCAGCACGATTCGTGCGGCCGAAATCCTGAAAAAAGACGCTGCATTCACCGATTCGCTTAGGCAAATGCGCAAACGCCTGCCGCCCATGCACGTAGGCCAGCACGGACAATTGCAGGAATGGCTCGACGATGTGGATGATCCCAACGATCATCATCGCCACGTTTCCCACCTGTACGGCCTGTTCCCATCCGACCAGATTTCCGCCTACCGCACACCCGAATTATTCGCCGCAGCACGCACCACTTTACTGCACCGCGGCGACGTTTCGACAGGTTGGAGCATGGGCTGGAAAGTAAACTGGTGGGCCCGTTTACAGGATGGTAACCATGCATTTACATTAATTAAAAGCCAACTTTCACCATTAGGCACGTCCAAGGAAGGGGGAGGCACTTATAACAACCTCTTCGACGCCCACCCGCCATTCCAGATCGACGGCAACTTTGGCTGCACCTCGGGAATTACTGAAATGCTCATGCAAAGCGCAGACGGCTCGGTGCATTTACTTCCTGCATTACCCGACGTCTGGCAAGCCGGAAACATTGGCGGCTTACTTGCGCAGGGCGGTTTTGAAGTGGTGAATATGGAATGGAAAGCAGGTAAGCTCACGAAAGTGCAGGTGAAATCGAAGCTCGGGGGAAACCTCCGGTTGCGGACGCCAAACACATTGAAAACGGCCAGCGGCAAGTCGCTAGGCCAAGCTTCGGGACAGAATGCCAATGCATTTTACCAGGTTGAGCCGGTTGCCAGCGCCGTGTTGTCTCCTAAGGCTAATCTGTCCGCGCCAACGATCAAGAAAACATTCCTTTACGACATTCCGACGCAGGCTGGCAAGTCTTATGTCTTTGTCGCTCAATAAGTTATTAGTATCAATGATTAAGGTCAAATTATAATGATCAAACGATTTATTTCTGCCGCTTGTGTTGCGTGGCTTTGCATGGGACAGCTTGTGTCGGCCCAAACGACATTGGTTAACCCTATCCTGACCGGTTTCTATCCCGATCCGAGCGTCGTGCAGGTTGGGGCGGATTACTATTTGGTGAACTCTACATTCTCCTACTTCCCCGGCATCCCGGTTTTTCACAGCAAGGATTTGAAAAACTGGAAGCAGATCGGCAATGTCATCGACCGGTCTTCACAAATGGATTTCATGGGTGAGAAGCTGACCAGAGGACTTTTTGCACCCGCGATCAGCCATCACAACGGCACATTTTATGTGACCTGCACGGACATTGACCATGACGGAAATTTTGTAGTTACGGCAAAAAATCCGGCTGGCCCGTGGAGCAACCCGATCCGCATTCCACAAGCCCGCGGCATCGATCCTTCATTGTTTTTTGATGATGATAACAAAGCCTATATCATTTACAACAGCGACGCGCCGGACCGTAAACCCTTGTATTCCGGCCACAGAACGATCCGGATCTATGAGCTGGATCCTGCCACAATGAAGGTTGTCGGCGAGGAAAAGCAACTTGTGAATGGTGGTGTGGATCTAAGCAAAAAGCCGGTCTGGATTGAAGCACCGCATATCATGAAGCGTAATGGCTGGTATTATCTGTACGCAGCCGAAGGCGGCACGTCGGTGAACCATACCGAAGTTGTTTTCCGCAGCAAATCGGTGTGGGGGCCATTTGTGCCTTATGAAAATAACCCGATATTAACCCAAAAGGGATTACCGGAAGACCGCAAAGATCCGATCACGTCAGCCGGTCATGCGCAGTTTGTAGATGGCCCGGATGGAAAAACCTACGCCATTTTCCTGGCCGTGCGCCCTTATGAAGGCAATTATTACAACACCGGCCGCGAAACATTCATCGCGCCAGTGGAATGGAAAAACGACTGGCCGGTGATTAACCCGCCGACAAAAAATGTGGATTACGAATACAAGGTCAATTATAAGGAAGTAAAACAAAAAGACGCGCTTCCGCAGGCTGGAAACTTCGCTTACACTTTAACATTTGAAAGCAAACTTGATCCTGCGCTGCTTTTCATGCGGACCATCGACAGCAGCTCCTTCGCTTTATCGAAGCAAAAAGGATTGACGATGAAGCTGAAACCCGAAACCATCATGGAACTGGGCAACCCTTCGTTCATCGGAAAACGCCAGCAGCATTTGTTCTGCACAACCGAAGTAGAACTCGATTTTTCTCCCAAATCAGAAAAAGAAAAAGCTGGCCTGAGCATTTTCCAGGATGAAGCACATTTCTATTTTTTGAGTAAATCAATAAAAGAAGGAAAGCCCATGGTGCAGCTTTTCAAAAGTGCTGCAACGGGAAAAGAAATGGAGTTAATGTCCGAAATGCCCGTTTCGGACGCTTCCAGGCCGGTTAAACTGCGCATTGTAGCAGAAGGCGACACTTACAGCTTCTATTTTTCCAAAGGCAGTTCCTGGGAATTGCTCAAAGACAAAGTCGACGCCAAATTCCTGAGCACCGAAGTCGCAGGCGGCTTTATCGGCTGTTTGTTCGGCATGTACGCAACCTCTTCAGGCGAGCCTACAACCAACTCTGCTTCATTCAAATACTTGAAATACAGCGGCAATGATCCTATTTTCAAAACAATTAAATAACTAGTGAATATGTCCACGTTTAAGAAGCTATTGACCGTTACAGCGCTGCTGATAGGCGGTTTTGTTCATGCGCAATCCAATTTTACCAGCAAATCCATCGGCGTAGGCGTCGTGGTAGCGGATATGCAGCGCTCCCTTGATTTTTACGTTAAAGGGATTGGCATGGTCAAAACCGGCAATTTTACGATTAATGCCGAATTCGGGAAAAGGGGCGGTTTGACAGGCGGTGAAGCCGTTGAAGTCAACATTCTGAAACTCGAAAATGGCCCCGAAGGCACGGATTGGAAGCTGATGAGCTTTGGCAAAAAGGCCAGTCATCCCAAACCTAAATTCATCCAGGACGATACAGGTCCGCAGTACATTACCATTCAGGTGAAATCTTTAACGCCCATTATCGACAGGCTGAAAGCGCAAAATGTGACTTTCCTCGGCAGCACGCCCACACCTCTGACCAAAGATTCGCACTTCGTCCTAGTTCAGGATCCGGATGGAACATTTGTGGAGCTGATCGGCCCTATGTAATCAGAATCATCACTAAACCAATATCTTTCAACAACCCATGAAACGATTTTTACCAATTCTAATGTGCCTCGCACTGCTGGCTCCCGTGAGTCAGGCGCAGGAGATTTTAAGAGAAATGCCGAAAGGGTACGACACGGCGCAGGCTGGTGTGGCGGCTGGAAATATCGATACGGTTCAGTATGATTCCAAAACGGTGGGGAACAAGCGTAAAATGCTGGTTTACACCCCTCCGGGTTTTAGCAAAAAGAAAAAGTATCCGGTTTTGTATCTGCTGCATGGCATTGGCGGCGATGAAAAGGAATGGCTGAAAGGCGGCAATCCGCAGTTGATCCTGGACAATCTGTATGCCGAAAAGAAAATTGAGCCCATGATCGTCGTTATGCCGAATGGCCGTGCGATGAAGGACGACCGCGCAACGGGCAACATTATGGCGCCCGATAAGGTGGCTGCATTTGCTACATTCGAACAGGATCTGCTCAAAGATCTGATCCCTTTTGTTGAAAGTAGATATCCGGTTTTGAAGGACCGCGAGCACCGTGCAATTGCGGGGCTCTCGATGGGCGGCGGGCAGTCTCTGAACTTTGGTTTGGGAAATCTGGATCAGTTTGCGTGGGTAGGAGGGTTTTCTTCCGCGCCGAATACGAAAGCGCCTGCCGAGCTGATGCCCAATCCGGAAGAGGCCAAAAACAAGCTGAAATTGCTTTTCCTATCCTGTGGCGATGAGGATCGGCTCATCACATTCAGCAAGCGGACGCATGATTATCTGTTTGAAAACAATGTTCCCCACGTTTTTTATATTGAGCCGGGCGTGCATGATTTCAAGGTTTGGAAAAATGGTTTATACATGTTTTCGCAGTTTTTGTTCAAACCGGTCGATGTTCCTTCTTTGACTAAATACACCATTCTGGGATCGCCCGCGGCAACGAACATCCGGAATGCAAAATATCCGCAAATCCTGCCGGACAACCGGGTTGTGTTCCGCACCAAAGCGCCTAATGCGCAAAAAGTCCAGGTGGATCTGGGCAAAAAGTATGATATGGTCAAGGACACCGCTGGCGTCTGGTCGGTAACGACGGATTCTATTGGTGAAGGCTTTCATTATTACTCGCTAATGATCGACGGCGTTGCAGTGGCTGATCCGGCCAGCGAGACGTTTTATGGAATGGGCCGCATGGCGAGCGGCATCGAAATTCCATTCCGCAACGGAGGTTACTATGCCATGCGCGACGTGCCGCACGGCGATATCCGCGTCAAAAAATACTTATCCAAAGCCAGCAACTCCTGGCGCGAAATGTATGTTTACACGCCTCCCGGCTATGACCAGTCTACCGAAAAATATCCGGTGCTTTATTTGTTACACGGAGGAGGCGAGGACCAGCGCGGATGGGCTACGCAAGGGAAAACCAATCTGATTCTCGATAACCTCATTGCAGAAGGAAAAGCCAAACCTATGATCGTGGTCATGATGGATGGAAACCTTGGCAGTCCGATTGGGCCGGGCAGCATGGCCACAGCCGGTGACGGTTTTCTCAAAGTATTTGAAAATGAGCTGAAACAAGGAGCCGTTCCGTTCGTCGAAAGCACATTCCGGGTGCAGGCTGACGCCGCACACCGCGCATTGGCAGGCTTGTCCATGGGTGGCATACAGACATTATACGCGGGAGTCAAAAACACGGACATGTTCTCGTCCCTGGGCGTTTTCAGTTCCGGGTGGTTTGCCAACAACGACGCATTATCCGGCCCGCATTATGCATTTGCCAAAGACAATGCAAAGACGATCAACAGCAACCTGAAAAACTTCTGGATCTCCATGGGTGGCGAAGCGGATATTGCCTACAAAAACTGCAAGATCATGCTGGGCAAGTACGACGAGCTGGGCATTAAATATCAATACAGCGAATATCCCGGCGGGCATACGTGGCCGGTGTGGCGTCACGATCTGCATGGATTTTCGCAGGTTTTGTTTAAATAATCGTTCATCAACATTGTTATGGTAAATCAATCACTATTAAGCACTTGGGTCAAGACAGTTGCGGTATCGGCTGCGTTGTTGTCGTCCACCAATCTTCTGGCGCAAAAATCGCTTAAAGAAGCATATAAAGATTATTTTCCCATCGGCGTCGCCGTTTCACCCAGAAGCGTGGCCGGGCCGGAAGCGGAATTGATCAAGCAGCAGTTCAGCAGCCTAACGCCTGAAAATGCAATGAAAATGGGGCCGATCCATCCTGAAAAAAATGTATACAACTGGAAGGATGCCGATGCCATTGTTGCATTCGGGGAAGCCAATGGCATTAAGGTGCGCGGTCACACGCTTTGCTGGCATAACCAGACGCCCAAGTGGTTCTTCACCGATTCACTCGGTGCGCAGGTTTCGCGGGAAGAATTGCTGGCACGTCTGAAACAGCACATTACCGATGTAATGACGCATTACAAAGGCAAGATTTACGCCTGGGACGTTGTTAATGAGGCTGTTCCCGACACGGGCAAAGGCATTTACAGAGAATCCAAATTTTACCAGATCATAGGCGAAGATTACATTGAAAAAGCATTCGAATACGCCCACGCCGTGGACCCGGATGCAAAGCTTTTTTACAATGATTATAACACGGAGAGCGCGGTTAAAAGAAACAAGATCTTTCAATTGGTCACAAAATTAAAAGAGAAAAATGTCCCGATTCATGGCGTAGGATTGCAGGCACATTGGTCAATTTATGAACCGACACAGGCCGAGCTGGAAGAGTCGATCATGCAGTTTGCCAGCTTAGGTCTGGCCGTTCAGATTACGGAGCTGGATGTTTCAGTTTACCCCAAAGAACATGAACGAAGACAAAAAAAGGAGGGCGAAGGAAGCACATTTACGCCGGAAATGGAGCAAAAGCAGGCAGCACATTACAAAATGATTTTTGACACATTCAGAAAGCACAAAGGAGCGATAACTGGCGTCACATTCTGGAATGTTTCGGACAAAACGACGTGGCTCGATAACTTTCCCGTGCCGGGCCGTAAGGATTATCCGTTGCTTTTTGATCAGAATTTTAAACCCAAGAAGGCATTTGACGGCGTTGTGAATTTTTAAAAAGCTATTTCTAAATATATCCAATGCGCGTTTTACTTTTCCTGATCTTTCTTTCAACAAACTCGGTTGCCCAAGTCCGCCTGCCTAAGCTGATCTCGGACAATATGGTGTTGCAGCGCGACCAGCCGATCACGGTTTGGGGCTGGGCAACGCCTAAGGAAAAGGTGACGGTAACGTTCAAAAACAAGAAGCAAAGCACATTGACCGGTGCGGATGGCAAATGGAAAATCCAGCTGCGGGCACAACCGGCGGGAACTGGTTTTGAAATGGTCATAAAAGGCAAAAGCCAGCTCACGATCAGGAATATAGCCTTCGGAGATGTGTGGCTTTGCAACGGACAGAGCAATATGGTGATCAACATGGAGCGTGTGAAAGAACGCTATCCTGACGATATTGCCACCGCTAGTTACCCCGACATCCGCAATTTTTTCATTCCCACATTAACCGATCTGAAAGGCCCGCAGCAGGATTTTCCAAACGCCGAATGGAAGGCAACCAATCCCAAAGATGTGCTAGGCTTTGGTGCTGTATCTTACTTTTTTGCCAGAGACCTTTACGACCAATACAAAGTGCCCATCGGCATCATTAACAGCTCGGTAGGCGGCACGCCCATTGAAGCCTGGATCAGTGAAGGTGGTTACAAGGATTTTGCTGACATTCAAAAGGTTATCAATAAAAATAAAGACACTGCCTACGTCCTGGAAAGGAAGCAGAGCACGCTAACTAACGCGCCAAAGCCACCAAAATCAACAGATCCGGGACTGACCGAACATTGGGAAAGCGATTCCTATCAGCCCAAAGGCTGGCGGAACTTCAACATTCCTGGTTATTGGGAAGATCAGGGGCTGAAAGACTTAAATGGAGTGGTATGGTTCCGCAGGGAATTTGAGGTGCCCGAAAGCTGGATCGGCAAGCCGGTGAAGCTGTATATGGGCCGCATTGTGGACGCGGACGAGATGTTTGTCAATGGAAAAAGCATAGGTCGCGTAACCTACCAATATCCGCCGAGGCGTTATGAAATTCCTGCCGGTTTGTTGAAAGCAGGCAAAAATACACTTGTGATACGTGTTACCAATACCGCTGGAAAAGGCGGTTTTGTGCCGGACAAGCCTTACTTCATGACAGCCAGTGATCAGGAAATTGACTTGAAAGGAACGTGGCAATATAAAGTAGGGCAGGTTTTTGAGCCGGCAAAAAGGTCAGATGACAGCCCAGCTCCATTTATTGCGCAAAACCAACCTGCTGCACTATACAATGCGATGATTGCGCCCGTGCTGCCGATGAAGTTGAAAGGGTTTCTATGGTATCAGGGCGAGACCAATGTGCATGATCCCGAGCCTTACAATGTGCTTTTGCCCGCATTGATTAATGATCGCCGCAAGCTTTGGAATGATGATAATTTGCCTTTTCTGGTGGTGCAGTTGCCTAATTTTCAGGATATTGACTTCCTGCCTGCCGAAAGTAACATGGCGCTGCTAAGGGAAGCGCAAAACCGCGCATTAACACTGAAAAACACGGCTGTCGCGGTAACATTGGATCTGGGAGAGTGGAACGATATTCACCCGTTGAACAAAAAGGAGATTGGCCAGAGACTGGCGCTATCTGCCAAAAACCTGGCTTATGGCGACAAAAACGTCGTTCATAGCGGCCCGACATTGAAATCGCAAAGCATAGCAGCCGACAAGATTGTTCTCACATTTGACAATGTCGCTGATGGGATTAAGTCAATTGATGAGCAAACATTGCGCTGGTTTGCTATGGCTGGCGATGACAAGAAATTCGTTTGGGCTAATGCAAAGATTCTGGGAAAAGATCAGATTGAGCTGAGCAGCGAAATGGTTAAAACGCCCAAATACATCCGCTATGCCTGGCAGGATAATCCTGAGGGAATCAATTTTTATAACTCAGCCAACCTTCCCGCTTCGCCATTCCGCACGGACGGTGAGCAGCCGGATGAAAGCAAGCCGTGGAAAGGGAAAAAATGTGCAGTCGTATTGACTTATGATGATGCCTTAAATGTCCATCTGGATAACGTAATTCCGGCCCTTGATTCGCTGAGCTTAAAGGGATCATTTTACTTAACCGCTTCCTCGGACGCCGCCCGAAACCGCATCAAAGACTGGCGCGCCGCGGCAACCTCCGGGCACGAACTTGGCAACCATACGCTTTATCACCCCTGCGATGCAACCGGACCGGGCATGAGCTGGGTGAAGCCGGAATATGATCTCAGCAAGTATAGCATGGGCCGCATCCAGGATGAGGTCCGGATGTGCAATGCATTCTTGAAATCAATTGACGGGCTTGATAAACGCACATTCGCCTTCACCTGCGGACATAAAAAGGTGGCAGAGGGCGAATTTATACAAACGCTTTCCAGCGAATTTATAGCCGCCAGAGCGGTCAGACATGAAATGCACACATTTGAGGAACAAAAACTGATGGACATTGACTGCTATTCGATGGTGGAACAATCGGGCAAGGATATGATCGAGCTGGTAGAGCAGGCGCAGCAAAGCGGAAAGTTGCTCGTTTTCCTGTTTCACGGCGTGGGCGGGGAGCATGCTTTGAATGTGTCAAACCAGGCGCACAGTGAGTTGCTGCATTATCTGAAAGAGAATGAAAAAGAAATTTACGTGGATACAATGCGCAATGTCGCAGAGCATATTCAAAGTTTGAGAAAATAATTCTGTAAAACACCAATCATGACCAAAAGCCCTTTCTTAATGCTTTTTAGCTGCCTGTTGATTGGCTTCAAACTGCTTGCAGCTGATCTGTCAGGCGCCGAAGCGTCGGGCGCCGAAGCGTCGGACGCCGAACCGTTAGCTTCTGACGGGAATGACGGTTATCGGTTATGGCTTAACTATGAGCCGGTCAGGAATGCTTCGATGAAATCTGAATATCTGAAATATGCAGCATTCATTGGTAGGCCCGCGAGTGGTCAAATCATGCAGAGCGCATCTCAGGAGCTGCAATTGGGATTAGGTAAACTTTTGGATAAATCTGTAAATATCACAAACTCATTTGCTGGAAAGTCGGGTGGAATAGTTTTCAAAATAGAAACGAGCGCTAGTACTGCACAGCCGGTTGAAGGTTATCGGATCCAGTTGTCGGGCGGCAACGTGATCATTAGTTCAAAATCGGAGCAGGGGATTTTGTATGGAACATTTGCCCTGCTGCGGCATATGCAAATGCAGTTGCCGGTCAAGGGTTTAAACCTTGCCAGCAGCCCCAGAGTGCGTTACCGGATGCTGAACCATTGGGATAATCCGGATGGCACGATTGAGCGCGGCTATGCGGGACAATCGCTCTGGAAATGGTATGAGCTGCCCGAGCGCGTGGACCCGCGTTATGCGGATTATGCGCGTGCCAATGCTTCTTTGGGCATTAATGGAACTGTACTTAACAATGTGAATGCAAGCGCTCGGTTCATGTCACAGGAATACATTGTGAAGGTGGCGGCGGTGGCGAATGTGATGCGGAAATATGGGATCAAAACTTACTTGTCCGTATATTTTGCTGCGCCCAAAACATTAGGCGGTCTTAAAACTTCCGATCCGCTCGACCCGCAGGTGCGCGCGTGGTGGAAAGAGAAGGTTGCCCAGATTTACAAGGAAATCCCTGATTTCGGCGGGTTTTTGGTTAAAGCCAATTCAGAAGGAGAACCGGGCCCGCAGGATTACGGCCGCACCCACGCCGACGGGGCCAACATGCTGGCCGAAGCATTCAAACCTTATGACGGCATTGTGATCTGGCGTGCGTTTGTTTACAAAGCCGATCCCAACGCGGATCGCTTCAAAGCGGCGCACGAGGAATTTGTGCCTCTGGATGGAAAATTTGATCAGAAGGTAATTGTTCAGGTCAAGAACGGTCCTATTGATTTCCAGCCCCGCGAACCGTTCTCGCCGCTGTTCGGCAATATGCCCAAAACGCCGCTGGGCATCGAATTTCAAATCACGCAGGAATATCTGGGCTTTGCAACCCACGCAGTTTATGAAGCGCCCATTTTTGAAGAATGCCTGGATTCGGACACTTATGTAAACGGAGCCGGATCGACGGTTGCAAAGATTGTTGATGGCAGCCTGCACGGTTATGAGCGCACACTTATGGCTGGCGTGGCCAATACAGGCAACAGCCGCAACTGGACAGGCCATCCGCTGGCGCAGGCCAACTGGTATGCATTCGGAAGACTAAGCTGGGATCATCAGCTAACCTCAGAACAGATCGCCAGGGAATGGATTGCCTTGACCTTGACCCAAAATGCAAAAGCAAGCGAGCACATTACCGCATTAATGCTTCGTTCCCGCGAAATTTACGTCGATTACAACACACCGCTCGGCCTTTCCCGTCCCTGGATGGGCGTCCATTTCGCCCCCGAACCCTGGCAAAACAAGGGCTCGCGCCCGGATTGGACCGCCGTTTACTATCATCGTGCTGACTCAATCGGGCTGGGTTTCGACCGGACAGCTTCCGGAAGCAACGCATTGGCCCAGTACCGGCCGGAGGTTCAGAAACAATGGAACAATCCTGACCAAACACCACTTCCTTACCTGCTGTGGTTCCATCACGTTCGCTGGGATAAAAAACTGAGCACTGGCAGGACATTGTGGGAGGAACTTTGCACCCGTTTTTACACTGGCGCGGACTCTGTTGTATGGATGCAGCAGCAATGGGACCTGGCCAAACCGAGCCTTGATCCACAAATTTATACGGATGTTGCAGAACGGTTGAAGGTGCATCGCAGGGAAGCGATCTGGTGGCGTGATGCGTGGGTTCTGTATTTACAAACATTTACGAAGCAACCTGTTCCCGCAGGTTTTGAACCACCAAAACAGACATTGGAGGATGTAAAGAAGTCGGTTAATGTGTACTTAATGAGATAGATCCCCGGCTGTTCAAAGAATCGCAAAAAATCATAAAAAATTCACACTTTTATTAAGTGTAGCCTTGACAAATATCTAAAAGATTATATATTTGTATATAGGATTGATCTGATTAAAAATTGGACTTAATCTGCGTTCCACGTTGCGTTTAGCTGTCTTTTTTTGATTCCCATCCGGGAATATTTTGTGCTGTTCAACAAGTGTCATCTTAACATTTAAGTCGGATCTATGAAAAATCGATTACAAATTTTTACCCGCCTCTGGGGTACATGGTTAAGCGGGGCTGTGATATTACTGGCGCTGTCTATGCAGATCAGTTATGCCGCCCGGTTCGCAGACAAGCAGGTTGCAGGCAAGGTCACGGCCGATAATGGTGAAGCGTTGCCGGGTGTGAATGTTACCTTGAAAGGCAGTAGCGTAGGAACCACTACGGATACGAAAGGAGAGTTCTCACTAAGTGTTCCTTCGGAAACCAGTGTGTTGGTATTCAGCTTTATAGGGTATGCCAAGCAGGAGGTCGAAGTGGGCAACAAGACTAGGATCGAAATCCGGCTGGCCGCTGAGAACCAGGCTTTGGAAGAAATGGTGGTAATCGGCTATGGTTCGCAAAAGAAATCATCCCTTACCGGAGCCGTATCTTCGGTTTCTCCCAAAGAGCTGACAGCACTGCCGGTGGTTAGTGCGGAACAAGCTTTGCAGGGAAGAGTGCCAGGCGTCCGGGTAGTGAATAACGGTAGTCCGGGCCAGACTCCGGTTGTACGTATAAGGGGTATCGGTAGTATTAACTATGCTTCCGGGCCGCTTTATGTGATTGACGGAATTCCTGCCGGGGACCTGAACAACCTGGATCCAAAGGACATTGAATCACTGGAGGTTTTAAAAGATGCAAGCTCAGCCGCCATTTACGGCTCACGCGCTTCAAATGGTGTGATCATTATCACAACCAAAAAAGGATCCAAAGACGGTAAGCTGCATGTGAACCTGGATACTTATTATGGCACGCAGTCGGCCTGGAAAAAGCTGGATGTGCTGAATACAGACCAATATAAGCAATATGCAACGGCCTTGCTTGGTAACGCCGGGATAGCCTTGCCGGGCAGGCTGAATGATCTGAACCAGCCCATTTATCCGGGAGCCACGCAAACTTTTGCCCAAACAAATACCAACTGGCAGGACGTGATGTTCCGCAGCGCGCCCATCCAGCAGCACCAGATTTCAGTTTCAGGAGGCAATGCTGTTTCCCGTTTCTTTACATCGGCTGGCTATTTTGACCAGGAAGGGATTTTGATTGGCACAAATTATAAGCGCGCCAATGTGCGTCTCAACTCGGATCATCAGGTCGCCAAATTTTTGAGCATAGGACAGACTTTGACCGTATCATTTGACAAATCACGCGGCGAGCAGGGATTTGGGGGAGGGCGTACTGCTGTGATGCAGATGATCCGTAACCTGCCATACTGGCCTGTTACCGACCCAACAAAACCAGGTGGTTACAGTTCGCCAACCGCTGCCGATGGAAGTGACCCGGATAACCCGGTCCGCATTGCATTAATGGATGTGACGCGTAACCAGCGTTTGAAGTTGCTGGGATCTTTGTTTGCTGAGGTTAAGCTGGCCAGTTTTCTAAAATACCGTTTCAGCTTTGGTGCAGATATCGTTTCCGCGAACACCGTCAATCAGTTCCCGATTTATAATGATGGTTTCAAATCGCGTACACAATATGAGATCCAGGATAACCGCACTAATTTCTTCTCACCCGTGCTGACAAACCAGTTGACATTTGAAAAGAATTTTGGCAAACATTTACTTAATGTAACAGCGATTGTTGACAAGCAAACCTTCCGGGCCAGCACCCTGAACGGATCCGGTTACCGGCCAAACAATGACATCGACGAGCTGCAAGGCGCCTCCAATCCAAATGCTACAAGCACGCTGGACGAAAGCTCGCTGATCTCTTATGTAGGACGTTTGAATTATGAATATGCGGGAAAATATCTGCTTAGCGGGTCTATCCGCCGTGACGGTTCTTCGCGCTTTGCGCCAGGGAACAAATGGGGGACATTCCCGTCGCTTTCGCTGGGATGGCGGATCAGCGAGGAGGAGTTTTTGAAATCAGTCCCGGAAATCTCCGAGTTGAAAATCCGCGCCAGCTACGGACAAACGGGTTTTAACGGCATCGGAAGCTATGCATGGCAAGCACTTGTATCGGCCGATAACAGCAATTATGTTTTTGGCGGAAACAAAGTGCTGGGTTCGTATTTCAGCTCACTGGCCAATACGCAGCTGAAATGGGAAAGCACGACCATGACCAACCTCGGTATTGACCTGGCCCTGTTCAATAACAGCGTCACATTCACTGCGGAAACCTACAACCGCAAAACAGATGGATTGTTGCTGCAAGTCCCGATCCCCAACTCGGTGGGTTACTCGACCTCGCCGCTGTCGAACATTGGAAGCATGAAAAACTGGGGTTATGAATTCCAGTTGGGTTACAGCAAAAATGACGGCGATTTCAAATGGAATGCTTCGGCTAATTTGGATATCACCAGAAACAAGGTGTTGAGCCTTGCAACCCAAAGCGCAACACTTTTCTCAGGATCTAATGCTGATTTTGGCGGCGGTGACATTACTAAAACGGAAGCCGGCCACCCCATTCAATCGTTCTTCGGCTATGAAGTGGATGGTATTTTCCAAAATCAGGCTGAGATCAATGCAGCCAATGCATTGGATGGCGATGACAAAACCAAGTATCTGGACGCGGCAGCACCGGGCGATATCCGTTTCAAAGACCGTGACGGCGATGGCCGCATCACGCCTTCCGACCGGACCTACCTGGGCAGCTTCATTCCGAAGTTCAGCTACGGAGCCAATCTGGGAGGAAATTTCAAGAACTTCGATTTTACATTGTATCTGCAAGGTGTGCAGGGAAATAAAATTTACAATGGAACAAAGGTTATCGAGCAGGGCATGTTGCGTTTGTTTAATGCCGGAACCGACGTGCTGAATGCCTGGACACCAACCAACACGAACACCGATGTGCCACGCGCAGTAAGCGGCGACCCCAACAACAACAGCCGCACCAGCGACCGTTTTGTAGAAAGCGGATCATATATGCGGATCAAAAACCTGAGCATAGGTTACACCATTCCGACGAAGATCCTGTCTGCTTTGACAAAAGAAACAATTACCAAAGCGCGTTTCTATGTTTCGGCAACCAACTTGCTGACTTTCACCAAATATTCCGGGCTGGATCCTGAAATCGGTGTGAACGGTTCTTCCACGGATACAGCAACGCAGCTCATCAACGGCATCGATTACGGTATGTATCCACAGCCAAGAACCTTGCAGGTAGGATTGAGCGTAGGGTTTTGATATAAAAATTTTATAAAAGGAAACTGAAATGAAAAAGAAACTTATCATCATATATGTCTGCCTTTTCGGAATCGTGTTCGCCTGTAATGACGACACTTTGGAAAAGACAAATCCCAATGGGGTGACCGTGGAAGGTTACTATAAAAACGGGGCGGAACTCAATAGCGGCGTTACCAGCGTGTATTCCATGCTCAAATCCAATAACCTCGTCGCCAGGGAATGGTTCTTCCTGCATGACCTGCGCAGCGACGATGTGGCAGCAGGCGGCGGGCAGCTCGAAACGCCGCGTAACCAGCTCTTGCTCGGGACGCATGACACGGGAAATTCGGTTTTGGGAACAGTTTGGCTGGCTTATTACCGTTTGATCCACCGCGCCAATGCCGTTGTGGATAATTCGGAAAAGGTGACGGATCTGGCTGATGCGGACAAGAAAAGGCTGCTGGGAGAAGCGCGTTTTTTAAGAGCCTATGCTTATTATGAGCTCGTTAGCCTTTGGGGTGATGTGCCGCTTTATAAAAATTATGTGTTAACAGTTGACGGCAGCCTTCCCCGTTCTCCGCAAGAAGAAGTGTACGCATTTATCATTTCTGAGTTGGCGGCAATCCAGGCCGATCTGCCATTGACTTACGATGCAGCGAACCAGGGCCGGATCACCAAAGGTGCCGCACAGATGCTTCTGGCCAGGGCGCATATGCAAAAAGGTGATTATGCCAATGCGAAAATAGAACTGCTGAAAGTTTACAGCTCAGGCGTTTATGCGCTTGTGGATAATTACAACGACAACTTTTTGGAAGAAACTGAATTCAACAAAGAGTCTATTTTCGAGGTTAACTTCTTTCCTTCGGGCGGTGTGTACAACTGGGATGGTGACGGAAACGGCGCTACGGCAGGAACAGAAACCGTGCGTACGCAGGAATATTCGGCTATCGGATGGCGTAATGTGATCCCGTCGAACAGCTTGCTTTCGGAATTTGAAAAAACCAAGAAAGGTGATGCCAAAACCGACCCGCGTTATGATGATTCCTTTTATTTCACAGGAGAGAAATATAATAAAGGCGCCAACACATTAACGGACGGACAGCAGAATGGTAACGCGTCGGTGGTGGATGGTGTGACTCAAAAAGTGAGCTGGCAGAAATATTCGCTCATGTACAAGATGAACGAATCATTCCTGACAGGAGCGATCAACCAGCGGATCATGCGTTTTGCAGAAACCATTCTTTCACTGGCCGAAGTGGAAAATGAGTTGGGCAACACAGCCGAAGCTGTAAAATACCTGAACATGATCCGCGCCCGCAAAAGCGTAAGCATGCCAGCCTATCCAACGGCAAGATTTCCTGTTTCGACCAAAGACCAGGTCTTCGCAGCCATCATTCACGAAAAACGTGTGGAGCAAAGCGGCGAACAAATCCGCAACCGGGACATTGTAAGGTGGAGGAAGAATAAAAAGCTAAAATCCGAACCGCTAGCTTACTTCCAGGCCAACAAACACGAGTTGCTACCCATTCCCCAGCAGGAAGTGGACAACAACGCAAAGATTGAGCCGGGGGATCAGAATCCGGGGTACTAGTAAGCCCATCATCACGCCTGTCACCCTGAGCGGAGCCGAAGGGGAGGACCGAGATGCAACGTCTCGATCCTCCCCTTCGGCTCCGCTCAGGGTGACAAGGCGACAGGGTTAGTCAGGGTTATAATGCCACAAACAACAGCATTTAAAGTATGCGAAGATTTACCATTTTATCCTTCCTGCTCTTGATCTTTTCCTGCAAAAAACAGCAGGAAAGCCTTTTTACATCCCACAAATCCTCGGAAACGGGGATTTCTTTTTCTAATACATTAACCCCCAACGACTCGATCAACCCATTTACATTCACCAACTTCTACAATGGCGGCGGCGTCGGGATTGGGGATGTTAATAATGATGGGAAGCCGGATATTTTCTTTGGGGGCAACCAGGTAAGCTGCCGGTTGTATTTGAGCAAGATTGATACGCTTTCTAAAAAATGGGCATTTGAAGATATTACTGAGGCTGCCGATGTGAAGACTAACCGCTGGTGCACGGGGATCTCTATGGTGGACATTAACCAGGATGGCTTGCTGGACATTTATGTTTCCGTGGCAAAACACATGAAGATTCCTGCCGAAGACACGGAAAACCTGCTTTTTGTAAATCAGGGCCTGGGTAAAAATAAGATGCCTGTATTCAAGGAAATGGCCAAAGCTTATGGTTTAAATGATGCTTCGTTCACGGTTCAGACTGCCTTTTTTGATGCAGACCTGGATGGCGACCTGGATGCCTTTATGATGAATTCTGCGCCGGACCTGCAAAACCCTAATTATCTCCGCAAAACCTACCATGACGGCTCTTATCCCAGCACGGGCAAGCTGTTTCGCAACGATGGAGCAGGTGAAAATGGGATTCCCGTTTTTACCAATGTTTCAAAAGACGCCGGTGTCAGATTTGAAGGCTTAGGCCTGGGACTGGCGGTAAGTGACTTAAACAAAGATGGTTATCCTGATATTTATTGCTCCAATGACTTCATCAGCAGCGACATATTTTACCTGAACAATGGTATCAAAAACGCGGGAATGCCCAGTTTCAACAATGTGATCCGGGAAGCGACTGCGCATACGAGCTTGTACGGAATGGGATTGGATGTGGCCGACATTAATAATGATGCCTACCCCGACATTTTCCAGCTGGATATGCTTCCAGAGGACAATTTTCGGCAGAAAAAAATGCTGGCGGGGCAGGATTACGACCGGAAGGAAATGAGTATTTCGGATCAGTATGGCTATCAGTTGCAGTATATGCGCAACATGTTGCAGCTGCACCAGGGAGTCGGTGCGGGACAGGGTGAGGTGCCCGTATTTAGTGAGATCGGTTTGTTGGCCGGCATTGCCAAAACAGATTGGAGCTGGGCGCCGCTAATCGCGGATTTTGATAATGATGGGAATAAAGACATTTTCATCACCAATGGTTACCGCCGCGACGTGACGGACCGGGATTTTATCCAGTTCAAAGAAGATTTCTCAAATTTTGGCACCAATAATTTCAAACAGCAGAATGCATTGGAACTGATTAAAAAAGTGCCTGAGGTGCAGATCGCCAATTATGCCTATAAGAATGCTGGTAACCTTACATTTTCCAACACCTCCAAAGCATGGGGGCTCGACGAACTTTCCTACTCCAACGGCGCCGCCTACGCCGATCTGGACGGCGATGGTGACCTCGATCTGGTTGTCAATAATATTGATTCAGAAGCATTTATATACCAAAACAATAGCCGGGAAAAAGGAACATCAAACTTCCTGACCATTGCATTCAACGGAGCAAAGGGCAACTTGTCCGGGATCGGAAGCAAGGTTACCATCTGGACAGGCAAAACAAAGCAATATGCTGAAATGAGCGTTGTAAGGGGATTTCAGTCTTCCGTGGACCCGGTGCTGCATTTTGGGATCGGAAACCATGCATTCATTGATAGTCTGGAAGTGGTGTGGCCCGGGGGCAAGTCACAGAAACTTTCTGGCATTGCTGCCAATAAACGGTTGATTTTAAACCAGAAAGATGTATTGCAATCCGAAAAGCCCGCATTAACCAAACCGAAGCCGCAACCTTATTTTACCGACATTTCAAAACAAATGAACATTGACTTTCAGCACAAGGAAGGCAATTTTATTGATTTCAAACAGACTGCTACTATGCACAAAATGCTGTCTAAAAACGGCTTTGCGATCGCGTCGGGCGATGTGAATGGGGATGGTCTGGAGGATATTTTTGCAGGAGGAAGTTATCGGGGAGCGGAGCCCGCAATGTTCCTGCAAACGGCCTTCGGTAGGTTTGAAAAGCGCATTGTTTCTCAGGATTCTTTGCATGAAAATGCTGCCGCTGTTTTTCTGGACGCGGACAAAGATGGTGACCTCGATCTGGTGGTCTCAAACGGCGGAAATGAACTGCCTGTGACGGAAAAGGCTTTTTACAATGTACAACTATACCTGAATGATGGTAAAGGAAACTTCACGCCAGCAGCGCAATCGGCCTTTCCGGCGATTTCATTAAGCAGTTCCTGTCTGGTAACGAGTGATTTTGACAAAGACGGCGACCTGGACATTTTCATTGGCGGTCGCAGTATCCCGGGGAAATATCCGCTTCCTGCCAGCAGCTATCTGCTCAGGAATGACTCGAAAAACGGTCAGCCGCATTTCAGCGATGTCACCTCCCAATTTTGTCCCGAGCTCCGCAATGTGGGCATGATATGCAGTGCATTGTGGGCTGATACCAATCAGGATGGATTTGATGACCTCGTGCTGGCGGGTGAATGGATGCCGATCCGCATTTTTGAGAACAAACAAGGAAAATCACTGCAATCTCAAAAGACAACCGGCTTGGGTCAATTCACGGGTTGGTGGAACAGCATTGCAGCTGTCGATTTTGATCATGATGGAGACATTGATTTTGTTGCCGGTAATGAGGGTTTGAATACATTTTATCGTGCTTCTGAGAAGGAACCGATCAAGATTGTGGCAAAAGATTTCAACGGTGATGGCACTTTTGACCCCTTAATGGGCTATTTCATTCAGGGTAAGCGCTATCCAAGCGTCCCCCGCGACGCGTTGAATCAGCAGGTGATACAGTTCCGTCGCAAATTCCCGCATTATGCAGACTATGCGCAGGTTACTTTCGACGATTTGCTTTCGGGCGATGAAATTAAAGATGCCTATTCCGCAGAAGCGACTTACCTCCAAAGCGCTTACATTGAGAACATCGGACAAGGGAATTTTAAGATACGAGCATTGCCTGTCGAAGCGCAAAAATCACCCGTATTTGGCATTGCGACAGCCGATGTGAATGCAGACGGGCACGAAGATGTGATCCTGACCGGCAACTTTTATCCCAATGAAGTAAATATGGGCAGACAGGATGCATCCACGGGATTGCTGTTGCTAGGGAATGGAAAAGGGAAGTTTACACCAACAAACTGCGCCGAAAGCGGGCTGATGATCCGGGGCGATGCCCGGAAAAGTATTTTTATAAAAACTGCTGACCAGCAACGGCTCCTATTGACGGCGATCAATTCGGGCACGATACAGGTCAGCAGATTAAATAGTGTAAAACCTAAAAAAGGAAGTTTAATCCAGACAGCGCAGGCAGCCGCATCCCGATAAGATCGTCCGGCAGGCGCGTCATTCAATTCAGCTCAGTCAACATTCCTTTTTAGCAGCGGGATAACCTTTGTGCCGATCAGTTCAATGGAACGCATTAGCTGCTGGTGCGTAAGTCCTGCGTTATCCATTTGAAATGTAAACCGGTCGACACCGCCGAGTGCCTTGCTGTGGTTAAGCAACTTTTCCGCCACTTTTTCCGGTCCGCCCACAACCAGAACGCCCCGGGGCGCGATCAGTGCGTCGAATTGCCGTCTCGTAACCGGCGGCCAGCCTCTTTCTCTGCCCAGCTTGGTCCAGAGTTCGGCATAACCCGGATAATATTCGTCGATGGCCAGCTCGTCCGTTGCCGCAACATAGCCTGGTGAATGCAACCCAACTTTCAATTGATCCGGCCTGAAACCTGCCCTGTGACCTTCTTCACGATACAGATCGATCAACGGACGGAAGCGCTCGGTTTCACCGCCAATGATCGCCACCATTAACGGCAAACCCAATCTCCCCGCTCTGGCGAATGATTCGGGCGTGCCGCCTACGCCCAGCCACACAGGCAATTTTTCTTGAAGCGATCTTGGGTAAACAGGTTGATTATTTAAAGCCGGCCTGAATTTGCCTGACCATGTGACAAATTCATTTTCCCGGATTTTCAGCAGGAGATCCAATTTTTCTTTAAACAGTGCATCGTAATCATTGAGGTTAAATCCAAAAAGCGGATAGGCATCAATTGCTGAGCCACGACCTACCACGAGCTCTGCCCGTCCTTTGGAAATGAGGTCCAGCGTGGCGAAACTCTGATAAACCCGGACAGGGTCGGACGTGCTTAAAACGGTTACAGCGCTGGTAAGGCGAATATTTTTTGTTCTGGCGGCAGCTGCCGAGAGGATGACAGCAGGGGCCGAATCCAGAAATTCTTTTTTATGATGTTCACCAATGCCGAAGACGTCCAGTCCGGACTGATCTGCCATTGAGATCCTATCCAGTAACTGCTCCATTGCGTCCACACCTTCGAGGGCATCGCTGCCGTACATGGCGGATGCGAAACTATCAATTCCAATTTCCATTTTATTTACCTTTTGTTTAAAAGCGCAGCAAATGTACTTGTTCTTCACCCAAAGATAACGCGTTCGGCTTACTGCTGTCAGGAACTTTTAAGGCTGGATTATCTGTCTAATATGTAAATGACTGTGAAAGGAACTTATGAAAAAAATAGGATTTTTATCATTCGGGCATTGGTCAAACCATCCGGCATACAACGCCCGAACCGCGAGCGATACATTGCTTCAATCCATTGATCTGGCTGTTGCGGCCGAAGAGATCGGTTTAGACGGTGCTTATTTTCGGGTACATCATTTTGCATCTCAGTTAGCATCGCCTTTTCCCTTGCTTTCGGCAGTTGGTGCCAAAACAAGCAAGATTGAAATCGGAACGGGCGTCATTGATATGCGTTATGAAAACCCGCTCTATATGGTTGAAGATGCAGGCGCTGCGGATCTTATTTCCGAAGGTCGATTGCAACTCGGCATCAGCAGAGGATCGCCGGAGCAGGTGATCGACGGCTGGCGCTATTTCGGATATGAACCCGCTGACGGAGAAACCGACGCAGAAATGGGACGTCGCAAAGCACTTGAATTTCTGGAAAGGTTGAATGGTGTGGGATTTGCACAGCCTAATCCTTACCCGATGTTCCCGAACCCGCCTGGCTTACTGCGTCTGGAACCCTACTCCGAAGGTTTGCGCGAGCGTATCTGGTGGGGAGCGGCTTCCAATGCTACTGCCGTATGGGCTGCGGAAAACGCGATGTATTTGCAAAGTTCAACATTGAAATACGATGAAGGCGGCAAGCCTTTCCACGTGCAGCAAGCGGAACAGATCAGGTTATACAAAGATGCCTGGAAAAAAGCGGGTCACAAACGGGAACCAAGGGTTTCTGTGAGCCGGTCGATTTTTGCATTGATGAACGATCAGGACCGCATGTACTTCGGGCATGAAAATCGCGACCGTGACAAGATTGGCATGATTGAGCAAGACAAACGCGCTATATTCGGCAGAAGTTACGCCGCAGAGCCGGATAAGCTCATCAAAGAATTGTCACAGGACGAAGCGCTTCAGGAAGCTGACACAATCCTTTTAACCATTCCGAATACACTGGGAGTGGATTATAATGTGCATGTGCTGTCGTCGATCCTGGAGCACGTTGCACCAGGGCTGGGATGGCGATGAAAGTAGGTAAAGTTCAAACAGAATTGTCTTAAAATCCTTTTACTATGAATCGCAGAATATTGATCGTTACCGGTGATGGTGGCGAAAGTTACGAAACCCTCTATGCCGTTCACCGCTTTCAGGAAGAAGGTGACATTGCCGTGATAGCCGCCCCAAGCAAGCGCAGGCTTAATCTGGTAATGCACGATTTTGAAATTGGTTGGGATACATATGTGGAGCGCCCTGGTTACTGCCTGGCTTCGGACCTGACGATTGAGGACGTTGTAGTAAGCGACTACGATGCCATTCTGCTGCTGGGAGGCCGCGCTCCGGAATATCTGCGCAACCATGCCGCGCTGCTGGAAGTGGTCCGTGAGTTTGACAGACAGGGTAAATGGGTCTTCGCCATCTGCCACGGCATACAGATCCTGGTTACGGCCGGATTAGCCAAGGACCGGACGCTCACCGCCTATGAGCACGTTAGGACTGAAATTGAAATGGGTGGCGGCACTTACTCGACGCTGGAAGCTGTGCGCGACGGGAACATTGTGACCGGCCAAACCTGGCAATCGCACCCGGATTTTTATCGCGAAGTTTTTACCTGTTTCAAAGAGGTGGAGGAAGTGCAAGCGTAGTATCATGGAAACGACAAATAGTAATCCGCTTTTATGCGATATAGACTCAGGCGTTTGTGAAATGCCTGAGTCTTCTTTAGAAACAACCGTGCAAACGGAAGCTGCCACTCATAAGCCAGTTAAAGTCATTTATTTCACCGACCCGATTTGCTCTTCCTGCTGGGGCATTGAGCCTCAGCTGCGTAAGCTGAAATTAGAGTATGGGGATTATTTCGAAGTCGATTACCGCATGGGCGGCCTGCTGCCGGATTGGAGTTATAACAGCGGCGGGATCAGTAAACCTTCCGACGTGGCGCATCATTGGGATGAGGTAAGCCGGCATTATGACATGCCTATCGATGGGGACGTGTGGTTGGAAGATCCACTCAATTCGTCCTATCCTCCATCCATTGCATTTAAGGCAGCCCAATTGCAAGGCCACGACAAGGCCATCCACTTTCTCCGGTTGTCGAGAGAAATGCTTTTTTTGGAAAAGATCAACATTGCAAAATGGGAACATATGGCAGCGGCAGCAGAAAAGGCCGGCCTGAATGTGGAACAGTTTGGGATTGATTACAATGGTGAGGCCAAGGGCCTGTTTGAGGAGGATTTACAATTAGCAGCACAACTGGGCGTCAGAGGTTTCCCGACCATGTTTTTCGTTGACAGCGAGGGTAATCAGGAAAAAGTTTATGGCACCAAACCTTATGCTGTATACGAAGAAGCATTGCTAAAACAATTCCCCGCCGCATCCAAAAAGAGCATTGATACAGACTGGCAAAAGCTCTTCACCAAATACAACACGCTGACTGCAAGAGAGTTTTCTGAACTTTCTGAAATGCCGCGCGAGCAGACCGGGCAGTTCCTGCAAACATTGGTCAAGTCCGGACAATTAGATGAAGTGGTCACCAAGAATGGTTCGCTATGGCGTATGTTGGGCCAGCACGGCTCATAAACACCAAAAAAGGAATGTTTCCAAAGTCACCATCAGGAATGTCGGCCTTCATCCGGCTGATCATCATTTTCATTTTTGTATTTCCAACGGTAAGTCTGTCACAGGATTTGTATAGTCGTTCATTTGGTGATAAAAAAGCGCAACCTGTCATATTTCTGCACGGCGGTCCGGGCAGCAGCAGCGTATTTTTCGAGGCAACTACGGCTCAGTTACTCGCTGACAGAGGCTTTTACGTCATCATATATGACCGCAGGGGCGAAGGTCGGTCTGCCGATGGTAATGCAGAAATGAATTTTGATGAAGCTTTTGATGATCTGAAAGGGATTTACAAGCATTATAATTTAAAAAAGGCTTCTTTGCTTGCTTTCAGCTTTGGCGGTTTGGTTGCTGCGCAATTTGCTCAAAAGCATCCCGATATGGTGAGATCACTGACATTGTGCAGCGCGTTGGTATCACAGCAAAAATCCTATGACACAATTCTTCGCGCTGCGGGAGCCATTTATGAGAACAAAAAGGACTCCTCAAACTTAAACGAGCTCGCATCGATCGCAAAGATGGATACAAACTCGCTGGCCTATCGAACATTGGTTTTCAAACACGCTTCAGCGAACGGATTCTTCAACCTGAAAGAGCCAAACGACCGTGCAAAAGCCATTTACGACACTTACAAGACTAACCCGCTGATCACCGGATACGTAAAAAACGAGCGCGCCGTATCAACGTTCTGGGAGCACGAACCCAGCCACAACATCGATGTTACGCCACAATTGGAATATTTACATCAAAAAGGACTCCCAATATTTGCATTATACGGAAAACAGGACGGTCTCTATTCAACCGACCATATCTCCGAACTCAGCAATAAAATCGGAGATAGCCATATTAAATACCTCGATAATTGCTCCCACACATTGTTCATTGACCAGCAGGAGGCATTTTTAAATGCGATAAGTTCTTGGGTAGGGTCGGTTAGGTAGGTGTGAATTTGTTATAAAGGAGAGTTTCCAACGGTCATACAACATCGAGGGTAAATCTTGGCATGGGCATTGGTGAGAGCAGGGCATGATCCATCATCTTTCAGCCGGGCTGGTTTAATTCCTGTGGCTCAATCCCGGGTTTGGCGTAGGCCAGCCTTGCGATGGATTGCGGAAGAAAATAAGCGTCCAGACCTGCTACGGTCACTGTTTTAGCCTCAACATGATCGATGGTGCCGTCCGTGCCCACCAGGGCATCGTTTACTATAACTTCAACAATTTCCCCGATTACAATGCTGGTCTGGTTGATTTCCATCGGAATAATCTCGCGGAGTTGCAGGCCAACACGAACGGTTGATTGTGCCACAAAAGGGGCATTGAACCCGGCGACGTAGTGTTCGTCAAATCCACACGTCCCGAACTCCGAAACACCGGAAGGATAGCTGGCACTGGTCTGATGCGCCTGCTTATACCAGTCGGGCAGGACATTGTTCAGGGTAAATTGTCCGGTTGCTTTGATGTTGCGAAGCGTGTCGTTGTGTTCGCGTGCAGGCCGCATGACCATTCCAATGAGCGGCGGGTTGGCACCAAGGTGAAAAGCAGAGCTGATCACACACAAATTTGTCGTTCCGACCTCACTGATCGTGCCCAGTAAATTTAGTGATTTGTAGCCTAGCAGACTGTTGATCAGGCAAATCCGATATTGCTTTTCCATTGCGGCAATGTCTGTTGCGCTTACTTTTCCGCTTTTGATATTAGTCATGTTAATCTCCTTTTTTATTTACCCAGACCGCCTTGGTATGATAACTATCATGCGTGTCTTTATTCCAAATGTAACACGATATCGCATTACAAATATGGGTGTTGGAATGTTTTGGTATAAATAAAAAGTATCCCCAAAAGATCAGTTTTTCTAGCTTTTAACAAAATGGCATAATCAGTAAAAGTGGTAGGGAATTCGGTAATATGTATAAGTCAATTAGACTTTTTCTGTATTATCTTGCACTCTTGCTATTCAGGCATTTCCAGCTTTTGAACCTAACCATCCTTTTGATTCCTATGAACATCATTGACAGAAGAGTTTTTCTATCCCAACTCTCGTTGGCAGGCGCCGCGGCCGCTACGGCAGGATTCGGTTTTACATCAGCGCGCAGGCCTGACGAGTTTATTGAAACAGAGATTAATACAGGAAAGATCAAGGGTGTTCGCAATGATGGTGTGAATGTGTTCAAAGGCGTGCCTTATGGCGGTAAGATTTCAGGGGACCGAAGGTTTCGGCGACCGGCACCTTTGCAGCCGTGGACGGGTGTGCGGGATGCCACGCAATTTGGGGCACCCGCCATGCAGCCACCCAGGCGGAATGAGCCCGCGCCCTCGGAGGATTGTTTGTTTCTGAATGTATGGACGCCGGAGAATGACAACAGGAAGCGGCCTGTGATGTTTTACAGCCACGGAGGCGGTTTTGTAGGCGGATCAGGGGCTTCGCAGAGTCAGGATGGGTCCAATCTTGCACGGAATTTTGATGTCGTTGTCGTGCAGACCAATCACCGCCTGGGTTTGCTTGGCTTCCTTTATCTGGACGAAATTGCCGGTCCTGAATATGCAGGTTCGGGCAACATGGGCATGCTCGATATTGCGGACGGGTTGAAATGGGTGAATCAGAACATTGCGCAATTTGGCGGTGATCCTGATAATGTCATGATTTTCGGGGAATCGGGTGGGGGAGCCAAAACATCCTGCTTATACACCATGCCGGCCGCAGCGCCTTACTTCAACAAAGCCTCTATCGAAAGTGGCCCGGGCGTGCGGATGACGACCAAGGAAACTGCGGCAGAGACAACGGCAATGCTCTTGAAGGAGCTGAACATTGCTGCAAAAGATTGGAAAAAATTACTCAACATTCCGGCTGCTGACTTGCTGGCGATGCAGGCTAAGCTGCCGTTTGTTCCGCCATTTATCGAAAAAACGAATAACAGGGAGGCTATGCAGCGCAGCGCAGGCGGTTTCGGGCCGGTTGTGGATGGCGTTGTTTTGCCGCAGCATCCTTTTGATCCGGTCGCGCCTGACATCTCCAGAAACAAACCATTATTGGTTGGCTGGAATGAGGATGAGCACACTTTTTTTGCCTGGGAACGCAAGGATACGGAATCGTTTAAAATCGATTTTGAAGGACTGAAAAAGAAACTCGAACCCAGATATGGCGAGAATACCGACAAGCTGATTGAAACCTATCGGAAAGCCAATCCCAATGCTTCGGCACCGGATGTTTTTGTGGCGATCTCTTCCATTGCGATGATGGGACTAGGCTCCGTGACCATTGCAGAAAGAAAAGTTAAACAAGGCGGGGCGCCCGTTTACCTGTATAATTTCGGATATAAATCTGAGAAAAAGATCCCTGGCACGGACTATGCCATGGGCACACCGCATGCGATGGATATTTCATTCAAATTCAACAATGAGATCCCGCCGCGCGACGGCTCTGCGCCAAAGGAAAGTTTCTTCGGCGGAAACAATCCCGACCGGTTTGTGGCTTCCAATCATTTCGCTGAGCTCTGGACTACATTCGCCAGAACCGGCAAGCCAGCCGCTAAGGACGTCCCTGAATGGCCCGCTTACAATCTGAAAGACCGGCCCACGATGCGCATTGATACAAAATGCGAGATCATTAACGACCGCTTCGCACAGGAGCTCGCCACGTGGAGAGCACTTGGGAAGCTTTAACCTTATGGCTTTGGGAAATAGATAATCCAGCGCCAATGTCCACCTAAAAATTAACAAATGAAAAAGACCAGAAATAAGATGCGTACAAAACTTATATTGACTTTGGCTGCGGCTTTAATATTCACTTTTAAGGGATTTTCGCAATCCAATGCAGACGCCAAGCAGGCTATTTTTCCAAAAGGCGAACAAGGACCTGCTTCAAATTTTACGGGTAAAGCCTTTAACTATGGGTTGGTAGCAAATGACTCTACTTATCATACAGTTGTAGGAAACGTTTATTTCGAACCGGGTGCCCGCTCAAACTGGCACAAGCATCCGGCCGGTCAGATCCTGGTTATTACAGCGGGCGAGGGATATCACCAGATAAAGGGAAGGCCGATAGAAAAAATGAGGAAAGGCGATGTTGTGAAATGTCCGCCTAATGTGGAGCACTGGCATGGTGCGAGTCCCAACAGCGCTCTGCACCAAATGTACATTATTCCCAACACGGAAAAAGGGATTGTTGAATGGCTGCAACCCGTTACCGACAAGGAATACAGTGCATTTAAATAAACAATGACCCGGTTTGGCGGTTATGCAAAACAATCGTGCTGCGTGAAGATATCTACTTCCGCAGCACTTTTTTTCATAGAACTAATTTTATATCTTGAAAGAATTGTTGTAAGCCAGCTTCTTTTTTGAGTATGCAGCAATGAATGAATCCGGAGTATCTATACACTAGATTTTTGTTCATAACAAAATGATATGAGGCACGCACTAGCTATCGCATTGATTTGGTGGATACAACATAGTTTTTCACAAGCGCAAAATGTAAAGTTCAACCACCTTACCACCAATGAAGGACTGGCTCAAAGCCACGTTTCGGCGATATTAAAGGATAGGGAGGGTTTCATGTGGTTTGGGACCGAAGATGGATTGAATAAGTATGACAGTTATGTTTTTACGCATTACAAACATGACGTTTACGACAAAAGCAGCATTTCGGATAGCTATATTCAGGATTTGCTGGAAGATAAGCAGGGCAATTTATGGGTTGCGACTTCCAACGGACTGGACCGATTTGACCGGACGAAAAATGGCTTTGTACATTACATTACCCAGGATATCAACGACCTTTTTGAGGATAGCAAGAGCAGGATCTGGCTCGCCACTAAGGTAGGATTGTTTGTTTTTTACCCAAATAAAAAGCGTTTCAGACTGCTTCTGAACGCCGGGCAGACCAAAGGCAGCAGAACCAGAAACCCGGTCTACCGCATTGAAGAAAATAGCGATGGTTCGTTGTGGGCAGGAACCGAGAAAGGGCTTTTTCAAATCACAATCGGCGATGACTCGTATACCAGCAGAAGGGTTGACATTAACTGCGTACAATGTGCTCCGGCACCCGCGATCAGGGCGTTGCGAATGGATCGTGAGGGCCATTTGTGGATCGGTACGAAGGGAAGCGGTTTGTTTCGATATAATCTGAAAGACCGGTCTTTCCGCAATTTTCTGCACAAACCATCCGATAAGAACTCCGTCGCCCACAACGACATTCTTTCTATTCTTCAAACCAAAGACGGCAAGCTCTGGATTGGGACGGAAAATGGAGGGATCAGCGTCTTTGACGGGAAGGGACAATTCGAGACTTATGAGCACCGGGCCAACGAGCCAACGACGCTCAGCAATAACTCTGTGTATGCGATTTACCAGGACAACGCGGAAAACACGTGGGTAGGAACCTATGCCGGCGGCGTAGACATGCTGCCGAAGTTTGGCGAGAAATTTCTCTCTTACAGGCACATACAGGGAGATCCGAACAGCCTCACCGACAATGTGGTGCTCGCCTTGTGCGGGGACAGCTCGGGCGAGAGAATTTGGATCGGGACCGATGGCGGCGGGCTGAATGTATTTGATCATCGAAACAACACTTTTGCCAGTTACCGGCACGATCCAAAGAATAAAAATTCAATCAGCAATGACTTTGTTATCTCCATTGTGCAGGTTTCCACCGATGTTCTTGCACTGGGATTTCACGATGGCGGCTTTGATCTTTTTAATACTAAAACGGGCATAGCAGAACACCATTTGCCCAATCCCAGAGACCCGAACAGTCTGTCAATTGCCGATGTAAACAATCTTTTCAAGGACAAGGACGGCAACCTGTGGATAGGAACCTGGGGAGGCGGATTGAATTACTATAATGTCAAAAGCAAGCAATTCAGGCAATATCGTACCGATCCCGATGACCGCACCAGCATTAGCTCCGACATTGTGACTTGTGTTTTTCAGGATGAGACTGGGGCAATATGGGTGGGGACTTATAACGGACTGAACAAGCTGGATAGCACGGGCCGGTATTTTACGCAATATCAGCAAAACCCCAAAGACATCTCTTTTTTGTCACATAACAAGGTACAATGCATCCGGGAAGCCGATGGCGGTAACTTGTGGATCGGCACTGTGGGCGGCGGACTCAATTATTTTGATACCCACACACAAACATTTAAAGCTTTTACCGAAAAGGACGGTCTGGCCAGCAATGTTGTTTTTGCCATGCTGAAAGACCTGCATAAAAACCTGTGGCTGAGTACAAACAAAGGCATTTCAAGGTTTAATATCGCCGGGAAAAACTTCCGTAATTTTGGTGTGCGGGATGGGCTGCAGAGCAATGAATTCAGGGACAATTCGTGCTTTGTTACGGCAGACGGACAAATGTTTTTTGGGGGAGTGAACGGGTTCAGTACTTTTCACCCCGATAGTATCCAGTATAACACCTTTGTTCCTCCTGTCTATCTGACCAGTTTCCAGATTTTTAACAAACCGGTTTCCGTAGGTGATAAATCGGGCATTCTGAAAAGTGATATCAGCGGCACGAAGTCCATTACGCTATCTTACAAGCAGTCTGTCATCACATTTGGATTCGCTTCGCTCAGTTATATAATTCCTGAGAAAAATCAATACGCGTATAAACTGGAAGGATTTGATCCGTATTGGAGCTATGTGGGAGAAAAGCGAACAGCAACTTACACCAATCTTGACCCCGGCACTTACACGTTCCGGTTCAGAGCATCCAACAACGACGGTGTATGGAACATGAAGGGAAACTTCGTGACCATTACGATTACCCCGCCATTCTGGCTTACCTGGTGGTTCAGGCTGATTTCGGTGATAGGCATTGCAGCTTTGCTGATCTTTATTTATAAACTCCGCACCCAATCCAACCGCAGGCAGAAAAGGTTGCTTATGACGAAGGTCAGGGAGCGCACTATCCAACTCGAAGTGGCGATCGAGGAAGAGCGGAAAGCCAAGCGTATGGCGGAAGTCGCTATTGAAGAAGAGAAAAAAGCCAAGCAGCAGGCTGAGCTGGCAAGCCAGGCGAAGAGCTCTTTTCTGGCAGTGATGAGTCATGAAATACGGACGCCTATGAATGGTGTGCTGGGTATGGCCTCCTTGTTAGCGGAGACTGATCTGGATGAGGAACAGCTCAGTTATACAAAAAGTATACAGTCAAGCGGCAGCGGCTTGCTGGCTGTGATCAATGACATTCTCGACTTTTCCAAAATAGAGTCCGGAAATATGGAGCTGGAAGAGAGGGCATTCAATCTTAGAAGCTGCATTGAAGATGTGATGGCCGTTTTTACTCCCAAAATAGTTAAATATCAGCTCAATCTGTCATATAACATCGGTCTGGATGTGCCCGAACAGCTCATTGGCGATGGACAAAGGCTTCGTCAGGTCCTGATCAACCTGATCGGCAATGCCATTAAATTTACCAAAGAGGGCGAGGTAGCCCTGACCGTAAGCCGTAACGGAAAAGATGACGGTGATCTGGTAGGGCTGCATTTTGCAATCCGCGACACCGGGATCGGCATTTCCGAGAGTAAGATGGGCCGTCTGTTTAAATCGTTTTCGCAGGTAGATTCCTCCACAAGCCGTCAATACGGCGGTTCCGGCCTGGGGCTGGTGATCTTTCAAAAGCTTGTAAATATGATGGGTGGGACGATGGGTGTGACAAGCCAGGAAGGGAAAGGTAGCACGTTTACTTTTTCAATCCTTTTGCGGAAGCAAGTTCTGGTGGATGGGGGATTTTTACAGCCTGCTGTTGGGCCCGCCACCATCCTGCCACACCCGGACGGTCCCGGGAAGCTGTTATATGCCAGTTTTTCGTCGAAATACCCATTGGAAATATTGGTTGCAGAAGACAATAAGGTGAATCAAATTGTGATCATGAATGTGCTGGCCAAGCTCGGCTATCATGCTGAGCTGGTCATCGACGGCCTGGAAGCAGTGAATAGGAACGAGCAAAAAGCATTTGATCTCATACTCATGGATGTTCAAATGCCCGTCATGGATGGCTTGGAAGCAACCCGGAAAATCAGAACAGAGAACCCAACCCGGCCTTACATCATCGCCATGACCGCCAACGCCTTACAGGAGGACCGGAAACGATGCGCGGCTGCGGGGATGGATAATTATATCAGTAAGCCGGTTGATCTGGAAGATTTGATGGCGATGCTGAAAGAGCTGTCGCAGAAGATGCAGGCAGCTATCAACGGCTAATGCACAGTTACTCACCGATCAACTTCTTATGGCATGTGCCCTAATAGGGTTTTCCCTAAGATTTATGAGAAAGGGACTTTTTGCTTTATGTTAACGGCTGATTCATCGTACTTTCGATGGAGTGATATAAATTTATATTGTATACATTCATGATACGAGTCCTCATCGCGGATGACCATAATGTTTTTGTTGAAGGCATCGAGTCGCTTATTTCAGGGTCACCCGACATTGAAGTGACTGCGCGCTGCTACACGGTAAAGTCGGTTATTGAGCGGTTAAGCCAGACGGCGATCGATGTCGTGTTACTTGATATTTCGTTTCCCAACATTGAAGATGGCCTCGGACTTTGTGAGTATATAGGCCGCACTTTTCCGGAAACGAAAGTGGTGGCATTGACCATGCACGACGATGCGAGCCTCATTAAGCGAATTGTGAAAAAGGGCGCGAAAGGTTATTTGTTAAAGAATACTACAAAAATAGAGTTGCTTCAGGCCATAAAGGCGGTTCACGACGGTAAGCAGTATTTCAATGAATCAATCACGCAAATTCTGCTGAACGATAGCCCCAAGACCAGAAGGTCAACAGCTGGAACTGGCGTAAAACCGCACCTCAGTCCGCGCGAATCGGAAGTGCTGACACGCATTGCGCAGGGATTGACCACGCAGCAAATGGCCACTCAATTGTTTGTAAGCGCCAAAGCAATCGAATTTCACCGAAGCAGTCTGCTGATGAAGTTCGGTGTTCCCAATACAGCCCTGTTGATTAAGACGGCTATGGAGATGCAAATGATCGATTAGTTTTATTTTGGCAAAACAAGCGATGCTCATGAGATTTTGTTCTTCCCGGTCTGGTTGGCGGATCATTTTCCTGTTCTTAGTTATCCTAAGTGGCGGGTTTCATTCTGTGAAGGCAGTAGCGGACACAACGTCCGTTGATAGCTTGAAAAAACAGATCAATCTGTTGGTTCAGGATAAGCATTATAGTAAGGCTGCCAAGGCTTATGATTCTTTGGGCAAGATTTACCACCGGCAGTACGGATACAACAAGTACACGATGGATTCTTATTTAAGCAGCTTGAAATATTACAGTCTGATGGGCGATTCGCTGGGGTATTTCAATCAATATCTGGTGATCGGAGATTACTATTCGCAGGACTATTTCATGCATGCTTATGCCGAAAAATACCTGAAAAAAGCCCAGCAGTATTTCGAGCGAACCCACAACATGCCCAAAGTCATCGAAGCCAGATTGGGTTTGGATAATATCGCCCAACATATAGAACCCACGCCGCCCGGTTTGAAAACACACCTGCGCGAAACGGAACGACTTAGTGTAAAGTACAAACGACCTTATTCTCAGGCTTATGCGCTTAGTTTGCTGGCCAATACGTATTCCAGGGACAAGCAGCCTGATTCTGCATACTATTTTGCCAGCCGAAGTCTGATTATTTCAAATCAATTAAAAGTTAACTGGTTAATTGCATTGAATCACTTTTACCTGGGCCTGGTTGAGCAGTTTAGGAACAATAGTATGGCTGCTATTGAAGAATATCAGAAGAGCTATAACTTATCGAAGGCGGAAAATAGTCTGGGCATGATGCGGGAATTGTCACGGCACACGGCAGACAGTTATTCGCGCATGGGCGACTATAATAAGGCATATGACTGGTCACAAAAAACGCTCGATTATACGGTTCAATTTTACGCATCCGAGCAAACAAAAAGCATTCGTTTGCAGGAACTGGATAGTCAGATCAAGACGCTGGCGGTCGAAAAGCAACTGGTCGAAGAACAAAGCCGCAATCAGCATGTTTTAAACTCTGCGCTGTTCATTGGTCTGATCATCAGCGTTATAGGTGTGTTCACGCTGGTGTATCTGAGACGTCAGCAAACATTGATCGATCATCAGCACACGGTTATCGCCCAGCAACAAATTCGACAATTGGAGCTAAAATCGCTTCGGGCCATGATCGAAGGTCAGGAAGGCGAACGGAGCCGCATCGCGCGTGACCTGCATGATGGTCTGGGAATTCAATTGTCACGAATTAAACTGTTCATTGAAGCACATCAGGAAGAATTGCCTTCAACCGTAAAAGATCTCTTGAACCAGTTTCTGGATGAAGCCTGCGCCGAAACCCGGCTGATCTCAAACGATCTGCGCCCGTACGCGCTGTCCACATTTGGCCTCGTTCCGGCGCTGGAAGATCTGGTGCAAAAACTGAATCTCGTTAATCAAACAAACCTTATTTTAGACCATTATGGCGAAATGCCGCCTTTGAGCGACGAAGCTGCCGTGATGATTTACCGGGTTGTGCAAGAGTTGCTCAATAACGCGCTGAAACACGCACACGCCCAGGTGGTGACCGTCCAGCTGATGGTCAATGAAGAAACAACCCTCATTAGCGTAGATGACGATGGCCTGGGGGCTGACTTCGATAACCTGCTATCCACCGGAAGCGGCATGGCCAACATTAAATCCCGCATTGCCTACCTCGGCGGACACGTCATGTGGCAAAGCGAAGCCGGCAAAGGAACGTCAGTGATGATTTCGTTGCCTATCGCAATCCGGTCGTTTGCTCAGTATTGATAAAGACGTAATTAAGGTTACAATCACAGATTATCAAGGTCGGCAACGGAAGGTAAAAGACTATCACGCGAAATAGTGACACTTTTATCCTGGGAAGTAGGGCAAAAATCAGGTTATAATCTTATTATTTGCAAAATTTTGCTAGCTTTGAAAACTAGTAGTTAGTCTGTACACACATTAGCGAGCCGCAAATTGCGGCAGTTTCCATGAAGATTGTTGAGCTTACACGCATTGTTCCTGAGACGCTTTGGGCGGCGCGGTTTGAAGGAAATGAAGAAAACGAATTTGACCGCACATTCAACTGCTGGAACGATTTGGAGTATTTGGATGCACTTTTTACCATGCATGAGCAGGATCTTGTAAAAGATTTTTACGGCTATTGCACAGTAAGCCAAGCTGTTTCAATTACAATGTCAGAAGCCGATGCATTTGAAAAACAATTATTGAGTGTAGCAAAAGGACAGGATTTTGAAAAGAGACTGGGAGATATTTTCAAGCCACTGGACAAAATTACGAGAATCAAAATCTAAACGAAAAGAGCAAAGCCTATGGAACAGGCGCAAAATCGTGGCTCAGAATTTATGCCGTCCGACTCAACTACGACTTTTTTGTAATCTCCGGAAGCGCCATCAAATTGACAAAGACAATGAATGAGCGCAAGCATTTGCAGGAAGAACTCAAAAAGCTGGATGTGCTCGTAAGATTTCTGAAAGAACTGAATATTGAAACCGTAGAAGATTGGGGATACATTGATTTTGAATGACTATGCAAACGAGAGAAGATATATTACAAAAATTGGAGACAGTTACCGCTGTCGAACCCAGCAAGTGGAAAGAACGCGCAGCTCGCAAAGCGGAAAATCCCAAAGCACTTGAAAAATCGAGGGTTATTGCGATTAATATCCTTGCCCAATTGCGAAAACTTGGAATGAGCCAAAAGGATCTGGCGGAGAAGTTGCAGGTAACACCGCAGACTGTGAATTCCTGGGTGAAAGGGAATAGCAATTTTACGATTGAGACGATTGTGCGGATTGAGGAGGTTTTGGGGGTGGAGTTGATTGGGGTTAGTATTGTTTGATTTAATAAGGATCTGTTTAATAACTGCTCATATGTTATTTAAATTAGGGCTTTTCGCATAAGATGCCTGTATTAGGTACATAATTAGTAAAGGTATATATGAGTCTAGTATGTCACTATTTATTAATAGCACACCATGCACCTACGGTTATTTTCCCAAAGCTTAGGATTAATAATACTATGACAGTTGCTACTATGGGAGCCGCCACTCCAACTACCGGTGCGATTGCCATAGTAAGGGATGCAACTGTCAATGCTTGTGCTGAAGAACCTTGTTTTAGAAGAGCATCTCGCTCTTTTTTATAAGCCTTATCACCGCACAGGAATTTCCGTAACTCTTCTTTTATGGCATGAGCAAAGTTGCGTGTTTCTCCTGCCCCGCCGAACTGAGCCACGGTGACCGGTTCTGAATTTAGCCATTTATCAATTGCTTCTATCGGGTCATCTTTTGACTCTAGTAGAATTGGTATCAGCGTTTCTCGCTGATAATCTGGTAATTGCGCCATAAGTTCTTCTCGACTCGGAAAAACTATTTCATGAAATTCTTCCATTGTTACAACATTTTAGCAAGATATTCGGATGATACTACGTAGGTCGTCTGATTAAGATAAGCAGGATTGACGCTTCCGAATTGGAAGCCTGCCTGACTCGGCGATAAATGTGCGCCGGTAACAATTCCGATTAGATCAGTATTCGATTTGCGAAATACGGGGCTTCCCGATTGACCGGGACTAGTTTGCAAATTAATCACAATATGTTTTGAAGCAATATTTGAATGATAAAGCAGTGTTTTTGCCCCGATAATGGTTTCTTGATAAGTCAAAATTGTGCGATTATCTGTGGCGTGAGGGTATCCCACCAAAAAGACGGATTCTCCAACTGAAACCCTATCCGTGCCTACGTTTTGAGACTTAAGGAATAGAGTGGAATTATCTAGAACCTTCAGTATGCAAATATCATGAACCGGATCTGCCTCTACAATCTTAACACTCGCGGCGTCCATACTTTTTATTAGTGAATCTTGATAGCCGGCGATTTTTGACTTATTAGGCAGCGCAACAGCTAAACCTTGATCACTTAAGCCGGTTACATGTAAAGCCGTAGCAAAATGACCGGGTTTTTCAATTGAAAAGCATGTTCCCAAAATAAAGCTACCCTGAGGCGTCTCTCTTGCTAATGGAAAAACGGAATTATGAAATAAATCCATTGGACGATAAAATTAATGCCTAATATATGTTTATTTGGGCATTCATTCAACTTTGAATTAGAACGGCTCGATATACATCTTTGCGGTGGCATTTTTGAGTTGTAGGTTTTTCATGAATAATACTCTAATGTATGGCTGATTACGAAGCTCACCTGAATTCCCTGCCCGACAAACTATATAAGGATTCTGTCTATTATTTTAGCAAAGACCGACTTGCCAATGTTTATCAGGGTTTTTTTGCTTTTGGTCTTAATGATTTGGGAAGGGATGATAGGTGGAAAGAATGGGATGTTGCGCGATGCGGATTATTTTTTCGCAAGGAAGCGAAAAACGACGCTAAGGCTGTGAAATGGGATAATGATTTGTGGATCGAGGTGAACGACTACCTTATAAAAAATCTCTTTGAAAGATTTGAGGACTTTAAGTTGTATCTGAATTCACTGCCAGAAGCTCATTTATTTAAAAATTCACACCCCAATGATGAGCTGTATTTCTTTATGTTTACTACTACGACTGTCTTTCTATATTATCATGAATTAGGACATATAATACAGTATGACAAAAGTTCTCAGAAGCAAATTACTGAGGAAATGAATGCAGCTCTCACAAAAATTGATTTCGATATAATGAAACACGCTTGTGAATACGATAGCGATGAATTTGCCGCCAATTTTCTATATGAACAAATAGCCGGAAACTTCATAACTAAATCAAAACTTAAATCAAGACAGGTATTGAAGGCGATGATTACGACATCTATCGCAGCAATTTTCGTTTTGTTTGAGATGTTAGATGATGGTTTTCAATTACCTGTTTATTTCGAAGAGAAATCTCATCCTAACTCATTAATAAGAACAATAGCAATCACTGGTCTTGTTCTTAATAAGATGGAAGAGGAGTTTGGTACAAAATATGAAATAACTCAATCAGACGTTATCAAGAGAGCTTTTCAGATTGTCGTGCCACTACTTGGCTCCGGATACTCCATGAAAAACTTTTATGATGCCTTAAACTTGGAAAAAAAAGGTATAGTGAATTATTCGACTAAACTAAGAAAAATTAGAGATCAATTTGATTGGATGGCCGGTGTAAAATTAAAGAAGCGAAGTTTAAATGCAACAAATAAGTAGTAATGCTTATACAGATGCTTAGCGGGTTTTACAGTTTCAATTTGTGCATATCTCCACCATTAAGTCTTTCAGTTTTGCATCAAGGTTCTAAAAATAGTAGCATTTTAGATAGTGCTGTGTAGATGATTATCTCCCCCCAATCAACCGCTCTAACCGCCCCATCATCTCATCCTTCTCCTTCAACATTCTCTCATAAAGTGCCATCTTTTCTTCATGAAGTTTTAAGACTGCATCAATAGGATTGTTGTAGTTATTGATCAGCGTACTTAGTTGAGAGTTGTCATTGAAAGTGCTGGAAATTACAGTGATGGCT
Organism: Dyadobacter sp. CY351; assembly: GCF_021502625.1. NCBI lineage: Bacteria > Pseudomonadati > Bacteroidota > Cytophagia > Cytophagales > Spirosomataceae > Dyadobacter > Dyadobacter sp. CY351. Next base: position 327,914 of record NZ_JAKFFU010000006.1, read on the forward strand.
TGCTGTTCATCAAAATTCCGAATCGCCTCAGCAGGAATTTTCAAAATTGCCGAAACCTGCTCCAAAATATCAGCATCAATTTTTTCCTTCTGTTCGAGCAATGAAATTTTCTGCTGGTTCCATTCTTCGCCGAGCTCAAATGCAAGGAAATCTTGTTTTATCCCGAGCATTTCTCGAAATCTTTTAAGGTTACGGCCTTCGTGGATCTTTGGATTGGAGGTAGTATGTGTCATACAGAGACGGTTTTTGTTAAAAAGGCAATTTATATAAATCCTTCGGGAAGTGCAGGTATATTTTACAGACCAGGGAATGTAAGTTACCTGTTGCAGATTGTTGGGTATGTTTTTCAGGATTGCATGTTGCTATGCATTGGTGCTGCTCTCAGCACAGTTGAACTGATTCCAAGGGAAAACCCTAAGTTTTAAAAAAGTAGGGTTTCCCTTATTCTATGTCCATGTTGATTCGTCCTATTTTTGCTGGATAAAATTCTATTTATCCTGTGGGATCTTCATGTACATTAATTTTTAAAATGATTCGAATATCAATCGCTTTAATCGTCCTCTTTTTTGCCTCAAATGCTGTGACCCGGGCCCAAAAACTGATAGACTCGAAAGCAACAAGAGAGACGGCGGCACTATACCAGAATATGCACAAACTAGCCAAAAAGCACATACTTTTTGGACATCAGGATGCTACGGATTATGGACACGGCTGGCGTGACGAACCTGGAAGGTCGGACGTGAAATCGGTCGTCGGCGCGCACCCCGCGGTCATCGGTGTGGACATTGCGCCGCTGACAGGCAGACCTGCGGAATCCATAAAAAAGAGTGAAGAGCGTTTAAGAAAACTCGTCACCGACACCTACGCCCGTGGTGGAATTACAACCATCTCCTGGCATTTTTCGAATCCGGTTTCGGGCGGCGGTTTTTACTGGAAAGATTCTGTTTCATTGCCAGCGGTCAAATACATTGTTCCGGGAGGCAAAAACCATGAGGATTACAAGCTCATTTTGCAGGGTTTGGCTGACTGGTTCAAAAGTCTGAAAGGTGCGAACGGAGAGGCTATTCCGCTTATTTTCAGGCCTTATCATGAGTTTGACGGTGATTGGTTCTGGTGGGGCAAGTCACATTGCACGCCGGACGAATTCAAGTCATTATGGCAATTCACGGCAGGCTATCTGCGGGATAGTCTGGATGTTCATAACCTGATTTACGCCTTTTCTCCTGACAATAAATTCAACACTGTCGCAGAGTTCACCGAGCGTTATCCTGGCAATGAATGGGTGGATATGGTTGGCATGGACAACTACGGAGATATGGGCCGCGATGGGAAATACAACCTGGATCAGGCGATTAAAAAAATCAAAATCGTCAATGACTTTGCATTGGAAAACAAAAAACTCGCCGCATTTACCGAGACCGGTCTTGAATCCATCGTGAATCCGGTTTGGTATACTGATGTGCTGCTTAAAGTGCTTCAAAAGAACAAGTTGAATCTGGCTTATGTGCTTGTGTGGCGTAATGATACCAAAAGCCCCACCCATTATTACGCGCCATTTCCCGGGCATCCGGCCGCACTGGATTTCAAGAAGTTTTACGACGATGAATACACGCTGTTTGAAGGCGATTTGAAGCAGATTTACAGCCGATAGCGCATTCAATTTGCTGCCGGATGAGGTGGCGTTAAACGAATTATATCTTTAAAACCAAACCATGTAAAAGTATGAAACATGCTTTACTAAGTCGACGCGCCTGTGCCGCGGCTGTCACCCGGCTGGTGCCAGTGCTTAATCAGGTGAAGATCAGAAGAATGAAGAAGTTGGCAGCCTGTGTTTTTGTGCTAGCTGTAATGCAGACAAACGATGACGTATATGCAATGAGCGTTCGGGAGTTCTATGTTAAAAATAGCACGGGAAATCAGCTGCCGGTGATTGAAGTGAGTGGCAAGGTGGTAGATGACAGAGGCGAGCCGCTGCCGGGCGTCAGCATTGTGATCAAAGGGACGACGCAGGGAACAACCACAGGCGCAGACGGCAAGTACGCGCTGGCGGTTCCGGGAAACAACTCGGTGCTGATCTTCTCATTTGTAGGGTATTTGTCCAAAGAAATAGTTGTAGGCACGCAAAGCACCATTAATGTAACGCTTCCCGTGGATACAAAGGCATTGGAAGAAGTGGTTGTAGTCGGTTACGGTGAAATGAAACGTGCCGATCTGACCACAGCGCAGACCTCAATTTCTTCCAAGGATATTGAAAAAACGGTTAACACAACCATTGAACAGGCTATCCAGGGTCGGTCTGCGGGTGTGTATGTGACGCAAAACTCAGGGCAACCGGGCGGTGGTATTTCGGTGAATATCCGGGGCGTTAACTCGATCAGCGGAAGTAACGAGCCATTATATGTAGTCGATGGCGTGCAGATTCCGGGCCAGTCGGCTTCCTACGGATCGCAGAGTTCTTCCAATCCACTTGCTGGTTTGAACCCTGCTGACATTGAGTCTATTGAAGTTTTGCAAGGTCCTTCGGCGACGGCAATTTATGGTTCAAGAGCTACGAACGGTGTTTTGATCGTCACTACCAAAAGAGGAAAATCAGGAGATACCAAAATCTCTTATGGATATCAATATAGTTTGCAGACGCCCCCGTCGCCGCTGAAAGTAATGAACATGCAGCAATACGCGCAGATGGTGGGTGAATACCATGCCATTGCAGGAGGCGATACGCCGGGTGAGTTTCTCGATCCATCGTTGCTCGGTCCTGGTACGGACTGGCAAAAAGAGCTCTTCAAAAGCGCACCCATGAACAAACACCAGCTAAGCTTAAGCGGGGGGAATGACAAGACAACCTATTATCTGTCAGGTGAATATCTGAAACAGGATGGTGTTGCATTAGGCTCGGGTTTCAACAGATATGGATTCAGGCTGAACCTGGATAACAAACCCAGAAAATGGGCGACCATAGGAGCGAATCTGAGCTTTAACCAAACAAATGATAACCTCACCACCAGCCAGGAAAACGTCATTGCCAGCGCATTGCAGCTGACGCCACAGGTTCCGGTGAGAAACTTGGACGGCTCCTGGGGCGGGGGCGATGAGAACAATGGTGCCAACCAGTTTGCACCCGTAAACCCGATCGCGATTGCCAACCTGACCACCAATAAGCTCGTAAGAAGGCAATTTCTGGGCGGATTGAACCTGGGCATCGAAATCATGAAAGGCCTGAACTTTCGCTCATCTTTTAATACAAACCTGGGCTTTTCAAACTCAACCTATTACATTCCAACCTATGCCATTGGCTGGGCAAGAAACGTAACGGCCTCACTCACAAACGGAACGGGTGTCAACACGTATTACAACTGGAACCAGCTTCTGGAATATAACAAGCAGCTCGGCAAGCACAGTATCAATGTGATGGTAACGCACGAAGCGCAGGCTTCCACGTATAAAAATGTGGGCGGAACCCGGACGGGATTTTTGACCAATGACATTCTCGATCTGGCAGCCGGTGATGCATTAACATCCAGCAACTCAGGCGGCTCGGGCGAATGGGCCATGGAGTCGTACCTCGGCAGATTGAACTACAATTACGCCGATCGCTACATTGTAATGGCGACCGTTAGACGCGATGGTTCCGCGAATTTTGGTAAAGAAAACAAATGGGGCTTTTTCCCATCGGTGTCCGCAGCCTGGCGCGTTTCGCAGGAGTCTTTCTTTAATATACCTGCGATCAGCGATTTGAAACTGCGTTTTGAAACGGGCGTAACGGGAAATCAGGGCGGGGGAGGCATTTACTCGCCAATGGGCACGGGCGCAACGCCAACTTCCACGGGTTTCCTGCCCACCAAATACAGCAACCAGGGTTTGAAATGGGAAGAAACCAAAACCAACAACTTCGGTATCAACGTAGCATTGTTTGACAACCGGATCCAGTTTGAGGTGGATTATTATATCAAAGACACCGATAACCTGCTGATGGAGAAGCCGCTTCCCTGGTATATGGGCACCAACGGCACGGGTGCGGTAAGCTCTCCGACGGTGAACATTGGTGCGCTGCAAAATAAGGGTTATGGCTTCACCATCAACACGATCAACATCAATAAAGGCGGCTTCAAATGGGAAAGCAGCCTGAATATTTCCAGTTTCAAAACCAAGATCAAATCTTTTTACTCCGAAAGTGCATTCGTAGACCGCACGTCCTGGTGGATGCAGGATTGGACGCAACGTTCCGAAGTGGGCGAAGCGCCGTGGTTGTTCCGGGGTTATATGGAAGAAGGTTTATTCCAGAATGTCGCCGAGATCGACGGCAGCGCAGTTCCGGTTGACAACAACGGAGACAGATTGCCAACTAATGTCGATAATATCTGGGTAGGCGATGTGAAATTTAAAGACATCAATGGTGACGGAAAGATCAATGAGAGCGACATTACCAACATTGGTAACCCTTGGCCGAAAATGTTTGCCGGTTTCACCAACACTTTCTCCTATAAAGGATTTGACCTCAGTCTGTTGTTTACCAGCACCTACGGAAATGACATTTATAATTACCTGGGCAAGCTTAATACCAACGCGAGCAACATTAACCTAAGCCGCAACCTGCTCGTACACGCCATGGATTATGCCAAGCCGATCACCAATGAAGCAGGTGACGTGGTGCTTGCGAATCCCGGAACAGACGTAGCACGCATTTCCAACGGTCCAAACGGAAACTTCAACCGGCATACCGACAAATGGGTGGAAGACGGCTCATTTATCCGCCTCAAAAACGTATCGTTGAGCTACAATGTGCCCGCCGCTTTTATGTCAAAACAGAAAGTGATCCGGGGCGCAAGACTTTCCGTTGGCGCGCAGAATGTGCTCACATTTACCAAATACACCGGGTTTGATCCTGAGGTAGGAGCCTACGTATCGCGGGATGCAAGTCCTGGAAACCAGGCGATCGGTCTGGATTATGGTCGCTATCCCCTGACTCCCGTTTACACTTTTAGCCTCGGCCTGGACTTTTAAAAACGAATCAGATGAAAATTTTAAACAATATCCTTTATCTCGGCAGCTTATTCGGTTCGCTGCTAGCGGTGACTTCCTGCTCAGAAGATTTTCTGGAAAGGCCTCCGGTCGACGCCATTGTGGATGCAGGTTTTTACCAAACAGACGATCAGGTTCTGGCCTCGACGGCATTGCTTTACAGCAAGGTGTGGTTTGACTACAATGATAAAGCATCCTATAATCTGGGCGATTTCAGGGCGGGAACAGCGTTTTCAGCCTATAATGATCGTGGTAATGTGCTTTTTAACACCACTGGAAACACGCCTGAGAATGGTTCGGCGTGGCGCTCGTTCTTTATTGTAGTGGGTCAGTCCAATCTGGCAATCAGTAACATTAATCAATATGCAGGAGACGCGGTTTCTCCGGCGATCAAGAAAATGGCGATTGCTGAGGCGCGGTTTATGCGTGCCGTAGCTTACCGGTCGCTTGTGATGAACTGGGGCGCTGTGCCGATTATTGAAAATAACCTGGAACTGCTTTCCGATACGACTGTTTCACGAAACACACCTGAAAGTGTCTGGAAGTTTCTCACAAGTGAAATGCGTCAGGTGGCCGAAGATCTTCCTGCTACACCCATTCGTCCTGGCCGCATTACCCGATGGTCGGCAGAAGGAATGCTGGCGCGTTTTTACCTGACGCGTGCAGGCGTAGAGTCCGCAGGCTCAGGAACCAGAAACCAGGCTTTTTTGGATAGTGCCAAATATTATTCTGAAAGGGTGATTACGCAAAGCGGCTTGTCGCTGCTCAAAAACTATGGCGACCTCTTCCTGTTTCCTTATGATAACAATTCCGAATCGCTTTTCTCGCTGCAATGGGTCTATTCACCCGGCGCTTATGGCACACAAAATTCGACGCCGGCTTACCTCGCATTTAGTCCCGATATTGCAAATGGCGACGGCTGGGGCGGTGACAAAAGCGCCACCTGGTGGATGCTGGGTCAATATGAAGGTATAAAGCAAACGGCCACCGGTATGCAGGGACGCACCGTAGATCAGCGGCTGAAAGCGACATTCATGCTTCCGGGCGCATCGTATCCGGAGATTACGCAGACGATCCCGGGGGGTGAGCAGAAACTGATCGTTCCTAATCCAGGCGGCGACAATAATTTTGTTTCCATTAAAAAATACGTGACCGGAAAGGCCAAGGATGTAGGCGGCTTGTCGGCTTCGCAGAACTACGGACACGATACATATATGATGCGTTTGGCTGAAATGTATCTGGTGTATGCAGAAGCGGTTTTGGGAAACAATGCATCGACCAATGATCCTACCGCGCTGAAATATTACAATGCAATACATACGCGCGCTGGCTTGCCGGTTTTCGCGGGGCCATTAACATTCGACATTATTTTCAAGGAACGTCTGGTGGAATTTGCCATGGAAGGAATGGCCTGGTATGACCTGGTAAGCCTGCATTACTACAATCCCGCGAAAGCCTATGCCATCCTGAACAGCCAGGACAGGGGGCTATTTGCCACGGCGCCGGATGTTTTTCCAAACCCGACATCGTGGACATTTACCAAAACGGCCTGGTCGACAACCGAGCGCACGATCAATGCCAACAGCGGAAATTTCCTGCTGCCAATCCCGTCCGCAGAGCTGAGCCAGGCACCCAATCTGCAAAAACCCGCTGTGGATTACTACAGCAAATAATTTTCGGATTTATAAAATCGACATTTAAATGAAAAACAGATATAGATCGGCCCTGATGTTTGCCCTGCTGGCGCTCATGGCTGCATTTCAGATTTCTTGTAAGGAAGATGACGTTGACACCCATGGCGAACCTTCCATTACTTACATCCGCGTGACCAACCCGGCTTCGTCGGATTCATTGCTGGTCGGTGCTTTCCAAAGTAACCTGATCGCAATCGTTGGGGAGAATTTGCAGGATGTTACCGAAATATGGTTTAATGATCAGAAAGCGGTTTTGACACCAACTTACATTACCAATAAGAGCATTCTGGTGAGTGTTCCCGCCATGGTCCCGAAGGAAATCAGCAACAAAATGCGGATGATTTTTTCAAATGGCCGGACGCTCGAACATGATTTCGAAGTGCAGATCAGCGAACCGGAACTCACCGGAATGAACTGTGAATATGTGGCAACAGGCGGCATAGCGACCATTAACGGAAACTATTTTTACCCGCCGCTTACAGTCACATTTGCCGGAGGCGTAACGGGGGAGCTGGTTTCAGTAACGGATCAGATCATACAGGTGCGCGTGCCTCAGGGTGCGCTGCCAGGGCAGGTGACGGTAAAAACTGCTTTTGGAGAAACGAAATCGGATTTCTGGTTCAGGGATAACCGCAACATCTTTTTGAGTAATGATCCCTTTACAGGCTGGTGGAACCAGGCTTATGTGGTTACTAAGCCAGGCGCGGGAGATCCGGTGGCGATTAATGGAAATTACATTCGGGTGAAAGAAGTGGTCAGTGGCTGGCAGTGGAAGGAAGTTGCGGGAGGACCGCCCGACGCGATGGGGCCGATCAGCAAAAACATTCCGGATGAAGCGATCTTGCGACCAGCAGACTATAACCTGAAATTTGAGGTTAATACTTTAAAGCCTTATAATAATAACCTGTTGAAAATCAATGTAGGGTTAGCAAAAGACTTTGTCACAGACGCTTACCAGTGGGCGCCGCCTTACGATACGAAGGGCGAGTGGAGAACGGTCACGATTCCTTTTAACGAAATAGCAGCCAGCTATGAAAGTCTGGGCGTAAAAATGGCTGTGAATCCAAACGGTTACTACACCCGGCTGCTTTTCCATGGCGGGGGAGACCTGGATGCCGACATATCCATGGACAATTTCAGGGTAGTGCCAAAAATTCTCAAAAAGTAACATTCAAAGACATTCAGGATGAAAAAAATATATGATCTGCGGTTGTTGACCGTAGCAGGTTTTCTGATGCTTGCGGCGCTGCTGATAGCCTGCAACGAAGACGAAGTGGCCACAAGCAGCGAAGTACAATTGCTCAGTTTCGGTCCTTCGGGCGTGAGCCTGGGGGATACGATCAGTTTTATTGGTAAAAATCTGGATAAGGTGACTTCCATTGAACTGACAGGTGCGAGCGTTCCGGCGTCTGCATTTGTTAAACAAACACCCGAGCGCATTGTCCTGACCGTTCCCAACGAAACTTCGGAAGGGCTTGTAACCCTCAAAACGACCGCGGGGGACATTGTTTCCAAAACCATACTGAGCCTGGAAGTGCCCGTGGAGATTACCAAAATCCCCGCGCAGGCCAAACCGGGCGATAAGATCACGATTTCAGGAAAATACCTGAATTGGGTGAGAGGAGTAACATTTGCGCAGGATACGACCGTAACAGCATTTGTAAGTCAAACCATGACCGAGATGGTCGTGACAGTTCCTTTCGGCGCGCAAACCGGCCCGATCGTTTTCTCCACCGGTGGCACCGAGCCCCTTTCCATTGAATCCGAGACGGAGCTGGTAATCACATTGCCAGCATTGAAAAGCTTCGCACCGGCGATTGCCGAACATGAGAAAAACCTGACCATTACGGGCACCAATCTGGATTTGACAATGGGCGTACTGTTTACCGGTTTAACGGAGCCTGTGACCACGTTCGTCAGTAAAGCACCTGGTCAGTTGGTTGTAAAAATTCCCAAAGCAGCCACGAAGGGAAAAATTAGTTTGATCGCTTATTCGGGCGTGCCGATTGAATCGAAAGATTCACTAAAATTCGTTGGCGAGAAGTAAGCTTTGCTATTCCTAACCCTTTAAATTATTATGAAAAAAATCTATCTATGCATTGCGCTTTTAACTGCATTCAATAGCACAATAGCCCAGCAAAAATCGCCCGCGCCGCAAACATTAAACTACAAAGCGGACCTCAAAGCCACCGGCACCAGCGAAGACAAAACAAAACGCATTGACTCGCTGCTGCAAAGTTTTATTGATCAGAAAAAGGCGAGCAGCATTGTCGGTTTTGTTGCCAAAGGCGGGAATGTAGTTTACAACAAAGCATTTGGCTATAAAGACGTTGAAAACAAGGTTCCAGCCGCCGTGGACGATTACTATATCCTGTTTTCTCAGACCAAAGCAGTAACGACCGTAGCTTTTATGACACTGGTGGAAAAGGGACTGGTTTCTGTTGATGATCCGGTTTCTAAATATTTCCCGGAGATTTCTGATAAAGTCGCGACAGCCATCAAAGAGGATGGAACATTTGAGACAAGGCCGGTGAAGACGCCGATGACATTTGCGCATCTGATGTCGCACTCGTCGGGCATCAGCGCCGGGCTGGTAGGAAAGGCACGTCGTGCCGAAATGGAGAAGAAAAATGCCGCTGCAACCTCGGGAGCCGCGCCGTCGGCAGGACCGGGACAGCGGACAGGTGGAGCTGGCACTTCGAAGTATCTGAAAGATGAAATGATCGCGCTTGCTAAATATCCGCTGGGTTTCGATCCGGGAAGCGAATGGAGTTATCATATCAGTACCAATATGCTGGCTTATATGGTGGAGCTCATTTCGGGCAAAAGTCTGCGTGAATACGTTAAATCAACGGTTCTGGATCCGCTGGGAATGACCGAAACAGACTGGTATTATGAGCCCTCGAAAATGAGCCGCTTCGTGAAGGCTTACAGCGACATCGATGGCAAACTCGTGCCGGAATCCAACAAGTATAGCGAGACCACGATCAGCCCGGTACAAACTTATGCGGAGGGCGCTATCGGATTGAATGGTCCTATCGGCGACTATGCCAAGTTTTGCCAAATGTTGCTCAACAAAGGCGAATACAATGGCAAGCGCATTCTCAAACCCGAGACCATTGAGCTGATGACCAAAGTGAACCGCCTGCCTGAGGTGAACTCCGGCGGAAAGGGGTTTCAGTTCGGGCTTGGATTTGAGCTATATAATGCAGAAAAGAAGCCGGTTCCGGAAGTTTCCAACACTGCATTTGCATGGGGCGGACTGTACGGCACGGATTACATTATCGATCCCGAAAACAATATGATTGTGCTGTTTTATCTGAATATGCCCAAGCACGAGCCGATGTATAAGCCATTTTTGAGCAAAGCCTATCAGCTCTTCAAGTAATCTTGTCAGCTGTTCAGACTTATAGAATTGAAATTTATTTAAGCATTTTCCTAATGTCAAAATCAGACAATTTCTGCAATAGATATGCATTGCTGAAACCTTCAATGCTATTTTCTGCATTGCTAAGCTTGCTTTTTTCAACCGAAAGTTTATTTGCACAAACACCTAAAAAACCGGAAGCTAACCGGTTCACCAAAGTGGTTCTTGCGCAAAGGCTTGAAGAGCCCATGCAGTTTCAGATCCTGAAAGACGGCCGGGTACTTTATGCGGAGCGGAAAGGGAAGTTGAAGGTGTATGATCCAAAGTCGCAGACTATGGAAACGGTGGCTGAGTTTGCCGTCAGTACAAAATATGTAAATAAGGCGGGTGAAGTTACCGAAGGGGAAGATGGCATGCAGGGCGTGATCCTGGATCCAGATTATGATAAAAACCACTGGATTTACATTTACTATTCGCTGGCTGGCGACGAGGCGAAAAACGTGCTCGTGCGTTATGAATGGCATGGCAAGGAATTGCTGGAAAGCTCGCGAAAGGTGGTTCTGGAAGTGCCGGTGCAGCGTGAAGAATGCTGCCACGTGGGCGGAGGAATGCTTTTCGACAAAGACAAAAACCTGTATCTGACTACGGGTGACAATACATTTTCCCGCGCTTCCGACGGTTTTGCTCCGCTTGATGAAAGACCGGGAGAAGCACCCCGCGATTCCCAAAAGTCATCTCCGAACACCAATGATTTGAGAGGGAAAATCTTGCGCATTCATCCTGAACCGGATGGGACATACACCATTCCAAAGGGCAACCTTTTTCCTCCGGGAACACCGCAGACTAAACCTGAAATTTACACAATGGGCAACAGAAACCCGTGGCGTCCCACGATCGATTCGAAAACGGGGTGGCTCTACTGGGGAGAAGTAGGCCCCGACGGTTCCCGCGATGATCTGGAAAAACGTGGACCGCAATCCTATGATGAATTCAACCGCGCCAAAGGACCTGGGTTTTACGGGTGGCCGTATTTTGTTGCCAATAACAAAGCTTATGTGAAATATGACTTCGCCACCAAAGTTTCCGGGGCGCCTTTTGATCCCGCCCGTCCGGTCAATAATTCTCCGAACAGCACGGGCTTAAAAGAACTTCCTGCTGCACAGCCTGCCTTTATCTGGTATTCAAAAGCGCAAAGCCAGGAGTTTCCGCTTATGGAAAGTGGTGGTAACAGCGCTGTGGGCGGCCCGGTGTTTAGAAAAAATGATTTCAAAAATGCGTCAAGGCTTTTTCCTGAATACTATGAAGGAAAATGGTTCATCACCGACTGGGTGCGTGGATGGGTTAATGTGGTTGAAATGGATGAAAACGGTGAATACAAATCCATGGAGCGCTTCCTTCCTGATTTGAAATTAAAGGGGCCGATCGATATGAAATTCGGGCCGGACGGCGATTTGTATGTGCTGGAATATGGAAACGGTTATTTCAAAGATAACCCGGAAGCAGAACTGATCCGGATCGAATACAACAGCGGGAACAGAAAACCTTTGGTAGAAGCATCAGCAAGCAAAACGGCGGGCGCGCTTCCCATGCAAGTTACGCTGTCGTCCGAAGGCACAAAAGATTTCGACGAAGACGACGCGCTGCAATATGAATGGGTTGTCAGCAAAAACAAATCCGTTTTCAAGACGCTGAAAGAGGCGAATCCCTTCATTACTTTTACCACACCGGGCACTTATCAGGCCGCCTTGACAGTAACAGATAAAGCCGGAGAAAAGAATACCAAATCGGTTGAAATTAAAGCAGGTAACGAACCTCCGGTGGTTGAATTTAAAATCACCAAAGGAAATTCCACCTTCTATTTTCCGGGAAAAAGCATTGATTATGAGGTGCGTGTGAGCGACAAGGAAGATGGCAGTCTTGCAAACAAGAAGATCGCGCCTTCCCAGGTTTCTGTTAGCACCAATTATCTTTCAGAGGGTTTTAACTTAACCCGGATCGCACAAAAGCAAATGAGTGTAGATGCTTCGGCGCAGTATGCAACCGCGATTTCACTGATCAACAATGGGGATTGCAAGGCTTGTCATGCCATTAAAGAAAAGGTGCTGGGGCCATCTTTTACGGCTATATCTGCCAAATACAAGGGTGATCCCGCCGCCGTAGCAGGTTTGTCCAAGAAGATATTGAATGGTGGTTCCGGCGTTTGGGGAGATGCATTCATGCCCGCGCACCCGACCATGGCGGAAAGCGATGTAAAAGGAATTGTCCGCTACATTATGAGCTTGTCGGACGCGCCCAAACCGGCCAAAACATTGCCCGTGAAAGGAACTTATACAACGGTTGTTCCCAAGGGCGATACGGAAGGCAGCTTCATATTCCGCGCCGCATATGCCGATAGGGGCACAAAAACAGCATCCTCGCAATCCTCGGAAGCGACTGTTGTTCTTCGAAATCCAGTGGTGCCGGTAACATTGGCCGATCAGGTTAAAGATATCAGTTTCAACAATGATAGTACAATGGCATTTGTCAGAAATTCCGGCGCGTCTTTCAGGCTTAAAGGCACTGATCTAACGGGTATCAAGCAAATCGAAATTATCCGAGCGTCCGGGCGGAATGCACCAACACCTCCTTCGGGAACGATCGAGGCGCACGCAGGCATCGCAGATGGAGTTCTTTTGGGAAAATTTTCAGGTGAATACAGTGATAAAATGGTACTTGACATTGCGGCCGGTGCAACTTCTGGTGTAAAAGATGTTTATTTTGTCTTTACAGGAGCACCTATCCGAATTAAGGCTATTCGTTTCGGCGCCGGTGATTAAAATCAATCCATATCAAATAGTATAGTTGTGTATAAGCATATTTTCAACAGCGTTTTTCTGGCAGTAACCGCAGCCAGCTCTTTTGCCCAGAATGCGCCAACCATTATTCCGATTGAAACCAGACAGAATGTGCTGGTCTTGCAAACAGACAAGGATAATCATCTTGAAATAACCTATTTCGGAAAGAAACTAAGTCAGCCCGCAGAATACAAACTCATCCCATCACAGAGCCGCCAACAGGATGGAAATGCTGGGATTTACAACTCCGCTTATACTCCGGCAGGAACCTGGAATGTCTCAGAACCAGCGCTGCAACTGACGCATGGTGATGGAAATAAATCACTGGATCTTGTTTATGTTAGCCATAAAACCGCAAAGGAAAACGACAATGTAAGTCTAACGAGCATTGTGTTGAAAGATCCGGTGTATGCGGTGGAAGTAACACTTTTTTACAAAACCTATTTCCAGGAAAATGTCGTGGAGCAATGGAGTGTCATTAAAAGTGAAGAGAAGAAACCCGTTACGCTTCAAAAATACGCTTCCGCCAATCTCTATTTCATCGCAAAAGACTATTATCTGACGCATTACAATGGAACCTGGGCGAAAGAAATGAACCCGGAAGAAGAACAATTGACAGCTGGGATCGGGGTGCTGGATTCCAAACTTGGAACACGCGCCAATCTTTATCAGCCGCCTACTTTTTCCTTGTCTTTTGATAAACCGGCCACGGAAACAGAAGGGAAAGTTTTACTGGGAACACTCGCTTGGTCAGGCAATTTCAAAATGGAATTTGAGGTTGATTCTTATCATAATCTGCGCTTAATCGCGGGTATAAATCCATATTCCTCAGAATATCCGCTCGCCTCAAAACAGGAATTTAAAACACCTTCATTTATATACACATTCTCAGAAAACGGAAAAGGAGAAGCCAGCCGCAACCTGCATAACTGGGCCAGAAAATACCGGATCCTTGACGGCGAAGGCACCAGAATGACGCTTTTGAACAACTGGGAGGCTACTTATTTTGATTTTAATGAAAGTAAGCTTTCTGAGCTTTTCAAAGATGGCAAGAAGCTGGGCGTTGATCTGTTTTTGTTGGACGACGGCTGGTTTGCCAATAAATATCCAAGAAACAGCGACGGGGCTGGCTTGGGAGATTGGCAGGAAAATGTAAAGAAATTGCCAAACGGGATCGGCTATCTGGTGAAGGAAGCACAGAAAACGGGGATCAAATTCGGGATCTGGGTTGAGCCGGAAATGGTCAATCCTAAAAGTGAGTTGTATGAAAAACATCCCGACTGGGTGATCAAACAACCGCAGCGCCCGGAACATTATATGCGCAACCAGCTTCCGCTGGATTTGTCCAACCCGGAAGTGCAGGACTTCGTCTATGGCATCCTGGATAAACTGTTTACCGAAAATCCGGATATCGCCTACATAAAATGGGACTGCAACGCAACCACATTCAACCCTTACTCGGCTTACCTCGAAAAAAACAAGCAAAATCAGGGCAAGCTTTATGTGGATTATGTAAAAGGATTGTATAAAGTTCTGGAAAAGCTGCGCGCCAAATATCCGAAAGTGCCCATGATGCTTTGCTCGGGCGGCGGCGGTCGTGTCGATTATGAAGCGCTGAAATATTTCACAGAATTCTGGCCCAGCGACAACACCGATCCTTTGGAACGCGTGTTTATGCAATGGGAATATTCGTATTTCTTCCCCTCGATCGCGCAAAGCGCACACGTGACCGATTGGGGAAAACAACCTTTGAAATTCCGCACCGATGTGGCGATGATGGGCCGGCTAGGTTATGACATTGTGGTCAGTCATTTAAATGAAAAAGATCTGCAATTCAGCCAGCAGGCAGTCACCAATTACAATGCCGTGAAAGACGTCATTTTCCAGGGTGATCTTTTCCGGCTGGTCGATCCTAAGAAAAACGATTACGCTGCATTGATGTACGCGGCGAAAAACAAATCCAAAGCCATTCTATTCTCCTATTTGGTCGGAAACAGAAATGGCGACGGCTCAGATACGCCGATCCGGCTGGAAGGTTTGGATGCAGCAAAGAATTATAAAGTACGAGAATTGAATCTCTATCCTGGGACCAAATCTGCCATCAAAGAAGATCAGGTTTATTCCGGAGAATATCTGATGACGGCCGGGTTTAATCCCGTTGTGAATGCGAGAAGAACAAGTGTGGTATTGGAGATTGAGGCGATGTAGGGTGCTATTTTTTGAAGAGTTTATGATCATAAATCTTGCGCTATGAACCTGAAATACATATCGATAACGCTTTTGAGCCTCGGTCTTTCGCTTACCCTGCGATTTACCGCTGATGCCCAAACATCCGAAGAAAAACCGCTATGGCCATCAGGTATCACAGACAATCCCGTGAAATATGCTACTGGCGAAGAGGTGGTAAATTTCGATGTAAATCCTCAGTCGCTTTCAAAAAAGAACCGGGTCTTTCGCAAAGTGTCCGTTCCTACGTACGTTCTACATTTGCCACCGCCTGGAAAAGAAACGGGGGTCGCCGTAGTGATATGTCCGGGAGGCGGCTTTGTAGATAATTGGTTCGATCGGGAAGGAACTGACCTTGCGCTTTGGCTAAAAGAACAGGGCGTGGCATCGATGGTGCTAAAATATCGCTTGAATACCAGAGATAGCAGCAAAAATTTTGTAATTCCCAGAGAAACCTATTTTGCAGCTGCATTCGATGACGCAAAGCAGGCCATTATCACTTTGCGAAAAGATGCATCTAAACTTAAAATTGATCCCAATAAAATCGGCATAGCAGGTTTTTCGGCTGGCGGAACATTGGCGGTAGAACTCGCAGCAACCGACGAAATCAATGAGGGATCCGGCACGGTTAGCTGGAAACCCAATTTCGCAGGTCTTTTCTATGCTGCATTTTTAAAAACTTATACAGTTCGAAAGGAAAGTTGTCCCCCGGTTTTCCTCATCAATGCCCACGACGATAAGTTGACAACAGCCGCCAAATGCGTTGATTTTTATTCATCTTTGCTGAAAGCAGAAATTCCAGCCGAAATGCATATTTACAACAAAGGCTCTCATGGATTTGCCATGGATTTTACAAAGGGCGAAACCCTGAAATACTGGCCTGAGAGCTTTTTAGGGTGGCTAACAGACATTGGAATGGTTCAGAAAAAGTAAGTGTATTTAACTGGATCTTCTGAAATTACTGATTAATAGCAAAACCTGATTGTCCCCACAGAAAGGCCACTGTTAATCCAGTTTCAACGGTGGCCCAACCACCTTCATTTCGTTTTGTTCAAATATTTTGGCGATTTCTTGTGGCGTAGGATCGTGCGTCAGCGCCGCCATTTGCAAGAAAAAATCTTCCAATTTTCCAGCCGGCTGCAATGTTACCAGCATTTTACCTTTGGCCGATGCCTGGGTCCAGGCGTGAGGAACAGCTCGCGGCAGAAAGATGCTCTCGCCGGCCGTCAGGCTAAATCTTTCCTTATCCACAAGGAATTCATAAGCGCCTTCCAGCACATAAAAAACTTCATCCTGTCCCGGGTGCACATGTAGCGGCGTTCCACGCCCCTGACTGAGTGAAGTTTGCTCAAAAATCGCGAAACCACCATCTGTATCGCTACCCGAAACCTTAACATCCAACACATTCGCATTGACGCCCTTCAACTGAATGTGACCATGCTTACGCCCTTCACCAGCCTTTGTTTTAAATACCTTTTCGATCATTCCTCTTAATGCCGCTGCATTCGCAAATACAATGGCAGGAAGTGAAGTAATGACAGCCATACTGCCAATAAATGCGTTTCTTTTCATATGATGATGAATGTTTAAGGTTGATTTGTTCAGGTTAAAGGCATTCGGGAAAAAGGACAAATGTGCGCATTCCGATAGATGGATGCGTAGCGTTTGCGTTGATTATTTAAGCTGATATTTTAGAGGAGGAGCGCAACTAATGTAAGGATGTGGGAGGTTTTGAGCGCTACCTTTAAATAAGTAGGAATGAGAGCGAATGGAAGTTACTCTTCCAGCTTTCAGGCTTATCCAGGCTTAATAATTGAATTTTTCCAGTAACATTGTATTTTCGAGGAAATGACCAGTACTATGCAGCAAACATTTCAGATAAATCCCGCCAACATCAACGCGCAAGTGATAGAGAACATTCTTGCTACTGCCAAAGCCAAATTTGGAAGTCGTACGTTTCGACTCATCATTGATGACGAGCCTATTGCCGCACCGGTTGATCAAAAAGAGCTTTATAAAAAGACGCTGGAACTGCGCGAGCTGTTTAAAGATGTAAGTGTCCCAGCTAATTTAAATTTGTCTGACCTGGCAAATGAAATGCTGGGCGAATGAACAAAGTCTATTTTGATACCGATGTTTTGATCCATTTGCTTATTTCTCAAGAACCTGATAAAGCAGAGCTAGCTTACCCACTATATAAGGCGGCTACAGACAATGACCGTTTTTTTGTTTCATTGCTTTGACTGCAAGAGGTGGCCTATGTACTGCATCGTTTGGGGCAACAACCAGACAACATTGAGCGGATGCTAAACACCTTTTTGCCCTCAGAACCGGTATCATATGATTTAAACCAAACGATGCGCGGCATTCAACTAGCTAAATTAATTGGGTTTCAAAATATTAGTGACTGCATCCATACAGCCATAGCCGAAGATCACTGTACAGAGTTAATCACCTTCAATAAATCCGATTTCAAGCGGATCCAAAAATTCTCCGAGCTTAAAATCAGGATCCTGTGATATCAGACTACGCGACTACGCCTTTGTACATTGTGATATTAATGGTTTCTTCATGCTGATTACAGAAGAAATAATCGCAGGATACTGGGAAACATTGATTTTGAATGACTATGGAAACGAGAGAAAATATATTATTAAAACTCGAATCTATTGCCATTTTTGAACCCAGCAAAAGGAGAGCGCGAAACACGCAAAGCCGGTAACCCGAAAGCTATGGAAAATCAAGGATTATTGCGAACAATAATCTTGCCTAGTTGAGAAAACTTGGAACGAGCCCGAAGCGTTTGGTGCAGAATTTGTGGGTAAGACCTCAGACAGTTAATTCTTGGGTTAAAAAGAATAGCATTTTACGATTGCTACGATTGTGAGGATTGAGGATGTTTTGGGAGTGGAGTTGGTTTTGTGTTAATCGGAACCATCTATTAGTTTGATTGCATTCTTTTAAGCATTTTAGCTTGGTGAAATTGTTTTTCGCCGAGATTAGTCGAATATATTATGTATTTTCCATTGTCTTCAACACGTGCTTTATTATGCAATCTGATATCACAGTGATTTACTAGATACCTCGGCATAAATTCGTCAACACTAGTAGTGATCTCGGCTCTTAATGTTCCACCCTTCCAGGATAAATAGATATCACTTATTTTTTGAAGATTTTTTGTAAATTTTATTGTAGAAGAGCATACTCTAATTTTTGACCTTGGTGGAATATCTATGGACCGGGCTTCTTTTGGAACTAGATCTTCTAAAAATTTCTCATACGAAAACGCATTCCCATTTTTGATTTGGGCGGTGTGTTCCGCACCACCTGAAATGTACGAGGCGGTGTTCCTTATGGATACCTGTAAATTCCGAAGTGTCAAAGTGTCACTGTTTTGAATCGATATTGCCAACATGTAAAAATCTTTATCTAGAACATCAATTACTTCATATTCAATAGTGGGTATCGATTCACTACCTGATAATTCTTGGAAATTGGTAATTTGAGTATTGATTAATTTGGCTTGCTCTTGTAACAGTTGGTCACCAACGTCAATCTGTTTTATAGCATAACTTAACGCGGAATCCTGCTTGGCATTGATACTTTGCTGAATCTTCGAATTTTCATTTGCTTTTTCTATAATGTTTTTGCTTGATTCTTGGAGTTTTTCGTAACGAGATAATAACGCCTTAAATTCGGTTTCTCTCTTGGCATTTTGTTGATTCGTTTCTCTCGCATCATCCAATTCTTTCTTAAATTGAATATATGCGGCGGACAGGCCAATGAGTGTAGCAATAACGCCGAATATAAATGTGTAGTGCGGAAGTTGCCAGTTTGAGAACATTTTATTTAGCATTGTGATAGTATCCTATGTTATTTTTTGGAACACGAGACTCTACATATTAGCGTCCTATGCACAAATCCAAGGGGGCGAGAAAAGTATCGAAGTTTGAACATCTTCAATGCTTAAATTTTTTCAAATATTCGGTAATTGTTTCACTGCCTTAAACACCAACTGCTTCTTCGTCTCATGCCTCGTTACCAACAGCAACCTTCCCAATTTAATATCTGAAATCAAGTCTTTAAGAAGCTTTGTTTTGGCATCGTCGGTGATATTTGGAGATCCGTCGGGGCCGGTTTTTGGATGGAGGAACATTAAATACAGGTTATCGTCTTTTAGGATAACGTAAAAATAGGTGCGGTATCCGCCAGATCCTCCTAAACGCTTTTTGATATATGGATTTTTGGCATGGCCTCCTAAACGTTTGCCACCTGAGAAATCTATTTTTTCTGCGAAGAAATAATCGACAATTTCTTTTTCCAAATCTTTGTACGCATTCTTCTTGCTAAGCTTTTTGAATATTTTCTCAAACTCAACGGTGCAGAATATTCTCATAAAAGATTTGAAAGCTCATTCATTGCATCATTGAATTCTTTGGAGTTAGGCAATATAATTACTGCGGATCTTAGATCAGAAATCGCTTCACCTAATTCTTCAATTGATTCTTTGTATGCCTTGAACTCCCTTGCTGCAATCCCATTTTTAATTACAGGTTGAATCGTTTCAATGTATTCCAACTCCAAATCATACCAAATTTGGGAGGAGTGAAGCAATCCGATGATCGTCTCTCTTACTTTTTCATCCGAAATGTCAACCCAAGTGAGTTCGGCCAGGTAGGTGCTGACGGTTTTGGCGCTTGCAGTCTTTCTTGTCAGGCTGTCTTGTAACTTATTAATGGCCAGACTGATGGAGGAAACCAGGTCCTTCTGGTCTTTTACGACTTTTCCTGTTGCCGTAGTAGATACAGCCTTTCTTAGTCCCTGGGTGAGTCTATGAATATTTGGCTTGGTCGCAATCATGGTCTATATTTTAGTCTTCTTTAATAAATCTTTGCTGACTAAGGTAACAAATTAAAGCAAAAAAAGAATCAGCATTGAGGTTGCAACTAGATGCACATTTTACCATCACCTACTTCCCAATTAACCGCTCCAACCTTTCGATCATCTCATCCTTCTCCTTCAACATCCGCTCATACAATGCAATCTTCTCTTCGTGAAGCTGAATAATCTTATCAATTGGGTCTAATTGAATGGTTCCGTAATTTACAGAACTACCGACGGCTCTGTCATTGAAAGTAGTTGTAATAATATTGACTGCTTGATTTTCATCAAAATTCCGAATCGCCTCAGCGGGAATTTTCAAAATCGCCGCAACCTGCTCCAAAATGTCGGAATCGATTTTTTCCCTCTGTTCTAGCAGGGAGACTTTTTGCTGGTTCCAATCTTCGCCTAGTTCGAAGGCGAGGGCGTCCTGTTTGATCGCGAGCATTTCCCGAAATCTTTTGAGATTGCGGCCTTCGTGGATCTTTGGATTGGAGGTAGTATGTGTCATCTGGAAAGGGTGTTTGGTTAAAAAGGCAATTTATGTAAATCTCCCGGGAAGTTTCCGGATAATTTACGCGAACCAAAATGTAAGTTACCGGGCGGTTAGGTCATTCCAGCGTTACTTTTTGAATCGTGGGGCTAGCAACATTTGTCCCACAAAATGAAAACGCCGACGAAATTTTTCGCCAACGAGATCATATACAAAGCCCTTCTCCATTGGGAGAAGGGCTTTACCGGGCGTTTTCACAAATCTATTTCTTTACTATCGCAGGGTGTCAGTATCGTTTGCCCGAGGTAATGCCCCTGGACCGTGACATCGCGCTGGTCGCCGATCTTTACACGGAATATTCCGTTTGTGACCGTTGTTTCTTTGAACGTTTCGCCTTTTCGTCCGCTCCGGTCCTTTCCCTTGATGGAAACGATCACTTTCCCATTCACGCCTTCGCCGTTGTCATTTCGTACAATCTCCCCAAATGCCAGGCCATGCTCTGCTTCAAACCTTTTGAAATGAGTGCCTAAGCCGGTTAGTACGAGTAAGGTTGCGCCGCCGATGATTTCCGCAGCGCACGTATTTCCCGTATCGCCGAGTGCAGAGAGGCGCAGATTGGTGGTAATCCTGCGTTCCCTCCTGATGAGGTTCTTGGTCATATAGCTGAAACGGCCGTCGCCAAGCAGGGATTCCGTCATCACGAGGATCTGCTTTTTTTCACCTGGTTGCAGGAAAACCCAGCGGTGATCGAGGTATACGCGGAATAACGGGTGCGGCTGGTGGATTGTGAAATAAACGAAGGCGGGGTGTTTTAATGTGTTTTCTGCTACAAGTACCGTCGCTTCCCTTGATGCCGGTGAGCTCGTGGTAGAGGCCATCCATGTGTAATTGGATTGCGCCTCGTTGTTCTCGGGAGTCACCTCCCATATATTGCTGACCGAATCGAGAAACGGGTCCATTCGCGCAACCAAACATGCGTGCTGGTTATACTGAACGGAGCCAAAGGGGAACGAGACCGTGGCAGGACTCCATATATCCGATGCCGTAAAGGTCACCGTCGAACCTGCCGGCACATCCAGTGTCTGCTCACCTAGCGGCGACTCCGTACCTCCGCCAAATGTAAAATCTTTGGCAAAAAACTTCACCGTAACACTATGGGCGTCACTGGAACCGCGGTTGGTAACCCGGGCGATAACTGTGTTATTGTGCCCTTCCCAGGGAATGTTCCTGAATGCAGGGTCCGATGCATTACGCCCATTGAGAACCTCAATGTCAGGACTTTGCCAGTTTGATCCCGGCGACCAGGGGGTTAATGCAGGGTCGGGTTTCAGGTCGGCCGCGTAACGGACGCGTATGGTTGCAGAGTCGGCAGTGGTATTGGAAACATCCACAATAAAATCCTGTTCAAATCCTGGTGTTGTGGTATCCCTGTCCTTGAAATCCTGCGAGAGTGAAAACGAGCCCTCATCGGTCACCGCGTCGGCGTCTTCCTCCACACGAAGAATATTAGGCCGGTCGCTCGGATTCGTTGAACGGAACAGCGCCTCAGTTCCCAGCACGGCCCTGGATTTTGGCGGATTATGGTCGGCCGTAACCCCGGAGACAGCGGGACGGTATTCGAAATAATAATTTTTACCATCTTCGAGGCGTACTTCGGCGGCGGCAAAACGACCCGCCGGTACCGGCCCTGCCATGGTTGCATGCAAGGTGATACTTTCGTCTATCGCGCCAAAAACGCCAAAGTTATACATCCGGATCTGGTTCGGGTTGAGCCAGCCGAGCATCAGCCGGTGTGCGGCAGAAGGCAGCGGCAGGTCACGCTCCCAGGTCATCAGTTCCCAGCTTTCATTGGGGTTAAATCCTGTAATGCGGCTGCTCGCATCCGCGCTGAAAGAATTTTGATCGTACTGATCATTGAGGCCGAGATTATGCCCAAGCTCATGAATTACGGTTTCATGAAACTGGCGGGCACCATCCCGCGTTGCCCAATCGTCCGGCATGAAAACTTTTCCCACGCCACGATATTGCGGAATAGGAATAGGAGCCGTAAGGTCAACCCCTACGAGCTGCTGAATGTTTGTGAGAGAAGCTCTTGGCCAAACAAATAAATCGTCGTCCGGTGCGGTGCGGGGCACACTTCTCACGGCATAAATCAGTGAATCAATCTGCGAAAGGTCCAAAAAAGGAGCATTACCTGCTTGCTGGGCAATGATGTTTTGCTGTACAATGAGAGATATGATGGTCGAGTCAAGATCTTGATTGGCTATCCACGTATCGTCAAAAGTAAAATAAGATTCCCAGGCATTGGGCAGCATAACAGGCTGCGTTATCCCAACAAGGTTCACATTGAAAAGTCCCCCGGAAGCCTCATTATAATACCGCACAACAGACTGGTTCAGCACGCCTACGCCATTGACCATCTCATCCTGAAAATCATTTATGATCGTATTCAAAGCCGCGCCGCCGGGATAACGGTTGCTGGAAGTATCTACCAGAACGAGGCCGATATTACGTGTACCAAGGGCCGGTATAACATTTACATTCTGCGGGACCTGAAAGTCGCCGCTGTCGGGCCCGCCCCAGGTCCCGCCCGATGGCCCCGATTCAATGCTGCCAAATGTTGTAACCGACGGCCCGTATTCCTCGTTCGTCCAGTTTTCGAGCACATTAAATATTGCGGTTGCGATGGAATTGCCCTGGTGGATCACTTCAAGTTTATGCTTTCCCGTCATCCAGCCCGCAGCCAGCATGATATCGGGCTCAGCAGGGTTGAAGCTGTTATCTCTTGAAATAGAGACCATGGCGCCGGATTCTTTGGGGTGAACAATAAATTCCAGATCATCGAAGCTGATGGCAGGATTATTGATTTTCACCGGAACCCGTACCCATCCTGAAATGAAAAGCTCGCCGTCGGGGACTCTGAGGGTAACCGGATCAGAATTCAGTTTGCCAATCAGGACTTCCTCCTTCATCCCGATCGCAATGCGTTCGTCATCGATGGCCTGAACTGCCCAGAGATGTCCTATGCCTGTGAAGATTTCCGTGGGGGCAATGCCAGGTTGCGACAAATCAGCAAATAAGATGCGGTCTCCGGATTTTTCAGCGATAAATACTTGGTTCTGCTGATTGTTTGTCCAGCAGGCGTCGGCAATTTCTCCGAGGTTATCGAAAATCACAACGGGCACACCACCACTGATTATTTCCAGAATGCGGCCTCCGCTCGAATTTTCTGCCACGAAAATTTTTCCCGAAGTTTCCTGTTTCAATACAACCACAGCTTTATTCAGATCTGCGGAGAGCACGTTCAGCAAGCTCGGCAGTTCCGTCAATGCAAACAGGCGGCCACTTGCGCTATCCTCCGTCACCAAGAGGGATTGGTCGCTCTGTGTGAGCACATTCGTCGGGTTAACGGGATTTCGCAGAAGCCTTCTCACATTACCTCCGCTGATCTTTCCTTTTAATAGCCCGCAAGCGGGCCCCACCATATATAATGTATCATCGTCGTCCGCAAGGTCAAAGGAATTTATTTTGGCCCTGACGCTAAAAATGGGGGACGAAGTACTCGCCGCAATATCCAGGGAAAAAAACCTCCCGTTTCTTTGGGCAATGATCACTTTGTCGCTGCCGGAAGTTACCCGGAGTGCTACCGGATTTTTAAAATTTTGTACAAGCTGAACTAGATTTGACATAGCGGTATAGTTAAAAAGTGGAACAATTTGACCGATTGGCGCTTCGGAAATTAATGGGAGGCATGCTAAAACTACAATTTATGCGGCCGCTATAATTACCATCAAATCAATTGGCTGGAAGGAACATGCTAATCTTATTTTATGGCGCGGGATTGTATAGTTTAAATAAAATATTTTCTTCCTAAAGGGATAATCGGCCCGGCTTGCTGCACTTAGGCTTTGAAACCAGTTTCAGCATGGCAGCTATTCTAGACAAGGTGCCTTCTGACACGAGGTTTTGCGCACGATGCGAAACTGCGCAATCACGTTTCGCGATCCAAAGCCTTTTCTTCATGAAAGAAATTTTTTACAAAGCACTGAAAGCGAATGTGCTTCTAGGTGCATTGATGCTTTTGGCACTCAATGTCTTTGCACAGAACGCCCGTGTTCTGACTGGCAAGGTTAACAGCGCCGCGGGGGCTGTTCCGGGTGTCAATATCTTGCTCAAAGGTTCACAAACCGGCACTACCTCGGATGCTAATGGTAATTTCAGCATCAACATTGAAGGGCCTAATCCCGTAGTCGTAGCATCTTCTATCGGCTACAAATCGCAGGAAGTGAATGTCGGTAACAGCTCTGACATCACCATTTTACTGGAAGATGACATTGCAACATTAAGCGAAGTCGTAGTTACAGGTTACTCGACGGAAAACCGCAGCCAGGTTACGGGTGCAGTTTCGACCGTGAAGCCGCAGCAATTGCAGGTTGTGCCTTCTTCCAATGTGGAGCAGCAGTTGCAGGGGCGCGTTTCAGGTCTTACAGTTATTTCAAATGGTCAGCCGGGAACGTCCAGCCAGGTTCGGATCCGGGGATTCGGATCATTTGGCGGAAATCAGCCGCTGTATGTTGTGGATGGCGTTCCTACGCAGAGCATTCAGTTTATCAATCCTAATGACATTGAATCAACGACTGTATTAAAGGATGCAGCATCCGCTTCTATTTATGGAGCACGTGCTGCGGCTGGTGTCATTGTGCTTACAACTAAAAAAGGGCAGAAGAAGGCGCAGAAACTGTCTGTGAGCTATGACGGACTGTATGGCGTTACCAATCCCGGCAAAGGCCAGGACATTCTGAATCCGCAGGAACAGGCAGACTGGACTTGGCAGGCCAGGAAAAATGACATTTTTCAAAGTGGCGGAACGATCGGGCCAAACAGCTTTGCAGGCATTGCCAATGGTCAGTATGGCTCCGGGAGTACACCGGTTTTGCCTGATTATCTGCTGGTTGGAGGGAAAGTTGGGCAGCCGGCATCGGCAGTTAATCTGGAAACAGAACGCACAAAATACAATACTAATCCGGCAAACGGCCCGTATTATCTGGTTATGGAAGCCAACAAGCAAGGTACGGATTGGTACAAAGCCATCACCCGAACTGCGCCTATGACGCGCCACACGCTTGGATTTTCAGGCGGCTCGGATTTTAGTCGTTATTATGTGAGTCTGGGCATGCAGGAGCAGAACGGGATTGTGATCAATAATAAATTTTCCCGTTACACATTGCGGACGAATACTGAGTTTGATCTGAGCAAAAAGCTGCGGTTTGGCGAGAACATTCAGTTGGCTTATGTTGGGGCAAAAGGATTACAGGGCAATTCCGGCAGCTCGCTGGGGAACAGCACCAACAATAATTCGAGCATTGCATCCGACGAGAACGACATCCTCTCGGCATTCAGAATGGCGCCGATCGTGCCGGTTTATGATGCATTCGGCGGATATGGCGGAACGGCAGCTCCTGGTTTGGGTAATCCAAGGAACCCACTGGCCAGCAGAGAAGCCGCTGCCAATAACCTTAACCGGACCATTTACGGTTTTGGTAACGCCTATCTGGAATATGATGTCATTCCATCATTGACATTACGCAGCAGCATTGGCGGCACTTATTTCAACAATTACAGCACGAGCTCTTCACGTTCCACCTATGAAAATGCGGAGAACATTGCCAATTTCAGCTATAATGAAGGATCTGGTTTTGCATTAGCCTGGACATTTACCAACACCGCGACATTCAAAAAGACATTCGGCAAGCACGAGATCAATGCGCTCGCCGGCGTCGAATCATTGAACACAGGCGCCGGAAGGAACATCAGCGGATCCGGCCTTAACCCGTTCTCGACCGATCCGGACTACGTGACGCTTAGTACAACCACGCCCGGCACGACGCGTCAGGTTAATAGCGGAAACTCCAAGGGAAATAACTTTTATTCACTTTTTGGTCAGGCCAAATACATTTACAATGACCGCTACATTGTAACCGCAGTCGTTCGCAGAGATGGTTCATCGCAATTCTCTCCCAATAACCGTTTCGGTGTTTTTCCCGCATTCTCGGCTGCATGGCGTGTTTCGTCCGAAGATTTCATGAAGAACATCAACTGGATCTCAGACCTGAAAATAAGGGGCGGTTACGGCTTAATGGGGAATTCCAATTACCTGAGCTCAACCAACCAGTTCAATCTTTTTGCTTCCAACGCGGCAAACGGATATGATCTGGGAGCGACAAACAACACCATTTCGCCGGGTTACTACACCAGCCAAATCGGCAACCAGGATGCCAAATGGGAAACCAGCGTCACTTCCAACATTGGGATCGACGGAGCGCTTTTCAATAACAAACTCGAAATCGTGGTGGATTTCTGGCGCAAGGATACGCGTGATTTGCTTTATCAGCTGGCATTGCCGGGCGTTGTGGGTGTAAGGGCCAGCGCGCCATTTGTGAATGTAGCCAGCATGCGTAACCAGGGAATTGATCTTCTGCTTTCGAACCGCGGCGCATTGATCGGCGATCTGAACTATGAAGTGACGGCGATCGGGAGCTTTTTGCAGAATAAAATCACGGCCATTGCGCCACTGGTTCCCTATTTCACAGGCGGCGGAACCCGCTTGGGTACGCCCGTTGTGCGTAATGAGGTGGGTCATACGCTTTCTGAGTTCTTCGGATATCAGGTGGCAGGGCTTTTCAGCAGCAAAGAAGAAGTTGCAACCGCACCTACGCAGGCCGGTGCTGCGCCTGGACGTTTCCGCTTTGCGGACCTTAATAATGATGGTAAGATCAACGACGCTGACCGCGCTTACCTGGGCAGTCCGGTCCCGAAATTTACCGGTAGTATTTCCCTCGGATTGTCTTATAAAGGCTTTGATATCAACACCAATATCTACGCTTCTTTGGGTAACAAAATATTCAACAACCAGCGCTGGTTTACAGACTTTTATCCCTCATTTACAGGCGGCGCGCTCAGCACACGCGTGAAGGATTCCTGGCTGCCCGACCGCACCGATGCCACTGTGCCGATCTTCGAAAGCGCCGGGAATTTCAGCACCAACACGCAGGCCAACTCTTACTATGTGGAAGACGGATCTTACGCCAGAATGCAGTATCTGAACCTGGGTTACACATTGCCGGCCACTGCCTTGAAAAAGATCGGCATGAGCCGTTTGCGCATTTCTCTGTCCGCGACAAATCTCTTTACCGTGACCAAATACTCAGGACTGGACCCGGCTGTGGGTGGTTCGTCTGACTCGGCCTTCGGGATTGACGTGGGCAATTACCCGGTGACGCGCGGCTATAACCTGGGCCTGAGTTTCGGCTTGTAATGCTTCTTAATGTTCAGATCAAAACATCAAATACAATGACAAAATATATCAATAAAACCTGGATCATCATGTTGCTGCTGACATTCGTCAATAGCGCATGTTCCGACCAATTCCTCGAAATCCCGGCTACCGGGCAGCTTTCTGTAACCCAGTTAAACTCAAAAGCAGGCATTGAAGGATTGCTGGTTGCTGCTTATGCAGAAACGAACGGCCGCGGGTTCCGCCGGGTAACGGGCACATCCAACTGGCTGCGCGGAAGCATTTCCGGTGGTGATGCCAATAAGGGTTCCAATTCCGGCGATTATGGCGATTTGATCCCGTTCATGACTTACCAGCTTTATCCGAGCCTTTTTGATATTGGTCAAAAATGGAATGCCATGTATGAAGGCATCAGCCGCGCCAATGCTGTGTTGCGCATTTTACCATCTGCCAGCGCGGATGTAACGGACGCTGACAAACAACGCATTTCCGCAGAAGCCCGCTTCCTACGCGCCCATTATTACTTCGATCTGAAAAGGATTTTTAACATGGTCCCTTTCATTGACGAAACAATGACCTATGGAAACGGGATAGAAAAAGTGCCAAATAACACCGATATCTGGCCCAAAATAGAAGAAGATCTTGCTTATGCTTACCAAAACTTACCCGCAACACAATCGCTGGTTGGTCGTGCCAACAAATGGGCAGCGGCATCTTATCTGGCAAAAACCTATCTCTATCAAAAGAAATTCCAGGATGCCAAAACGCTTTTCGACGAGGTGATTGCCAATGGCGTAACGAGCGGAGGGCTTAAATATGCATTGGTAGCAAATTATACCGACATATTTAATGCAGCCAAGGAAACCAATTCCGAATCTATTTTCGCAATCCAAGCGGCAGCAAACACGGGAAGCACCGACAATGCCAACACCGATCTCGGCTTAAATTATCCTTACGGTTCCAGTGCACCGGGCGGCTGCTGCGGTTATTTTCAGCCTAGTTTTGAGCTTGCCAATTCCTTCCGCGTGAATGCGCAGGGATTGCCGCTTGTGGACGGATCTTATAATACGGCCGCAAACCAGTTGAAAACCGATCAGGGCATTATCTCGGATCAGCCCTTTACGCCCGATGCCGGACCGGTCGATCCACGTCTGGACTGGTCGGTGGGACGCCGGGGCATTCCTTTTCTGGATTGGGGCGTGCATCCGGGTTATTCCTGGATCCGCGACCAGAGCTTCGGCGGGCCTTATTCCCCTAAAAAATTTATTCATTACAAATCCCAGGTTAAAAACCTTTCGGACGCCACAGCCAGCACAGATACTTACTCGGCGATTAATTACAATATTATCCGCTACGCCGATGTGCTCTTAATGGCTGCGGAAGCTGAAATCGAAGTGGGAAGCCTTTCGAAAGCACAAAGCTATGTGAACATGGTCCGCCAGAGAGCAGCGAACAGGGAAGCGTGGGTGAAAACCGCAAATGGTCAAAATGCTGCGAATTATAATGTATCCATTTACAATGCAGCCTGGTCAGATAAGACTGCTGCCAGGCTCGCCGTGCAGTTTGAGCGCAAGCTGGAACTGTCAGGCGAAGGCCACCGCTTCTTCGACCTCGTTCGCTGGGGAACGGCCCAGACAGTGCTTAATAACTTTTTGACCTACGAAAAAACCAAATTGCCTGTGGCATACAGCGGAGGCAATTTCACAGCTGGCCGGGACGAATACCAGCCCATTCCACAAACGCAGATCGATTACCAGGGAAGCGACATATTGAAACAAAATCCTAATTATTGATCCAATCAGGAATGCAAAATAACAGAAGAGATTTCCTGCAAAAATTTACACTCAGCGTCTCTGCATTGGGGCTGGGCACGTCGTCGGCCGCATTGGCCGGCCATGTGCCCGCGCCTGCGGAGGCTACGGTGAAAGCTTCGGCAAACAGCTGCATCGTGGATACGGCTTCCGGCAAAGTGCGCGGCTATATGCATAAGGATACTGTCAATTTCAAAGGCATTCCCTACGGCGCTTCCACAGCCGGAAAAGGACGCTTTATGCCGCCGGCCAAACCAGAACCCTGGACTGGAATTCGCGATACATTGACTTACGGACCCGTATGCCCGCAAAAGCCGAATAAAGGGTGGGGAATGGAAGAATATGCTTTTTTATATCAATGGAATGATGGTTTTCAAGGAGAAGATTGCCTGCGACTGAATGTATGGACGCCTGCGATCAATGATAGTAAAAAGCGGCCAGTGCTGTTTTGGATGCATGGAGGCGCTTTTTTCTCCGGCTCGGCGCAGGAGCATCCTTCTTATGACGGTGAAAATCTGGCGCGAACGGGCGATGTCGTTGTCGTGTCTGTAAACCATCGTTTGAATGCATTCGGCTTTCTGAACCTGGCCAATTATGGTGATCAATTTGCAACATCGGGGAACGTGGGCATGCTGGACCTGGTGGCCGCGCTGGAATGGGTGAAAGAAAATATTGCTGGATTTGGCGGTGATGCGGGTAATGTTACGATCTCCGGCCAATCCGGCGGAGCAGCAAAAGTGACCACATTAATGGCGATGCCGTCTGCGAAAGGGCTCTTTCATAAAGCCATTTCTCAAAGCAGTTCCACGGTGCAGGTCGCTACGCATGCTTATTCCTCGGAACTGGCCAAGCTGGTTTTGGCAGAACTCAAAATTGATAAATCCAACATTGCAGACATTCAGCAGATTCCTTTTTCGCAGATTGTTCAGGCCAGCATTGCAGCCGAGCAGAAGTTAGGGAGCAAGTTTCCGCTGGACGTCGGACGCGCTGGCTGGCAGCCTGTGGTGGATGGCAAAGTCATTCCTGCACATCCGTTTGATCCAACGGTTCCAGATTATTCTGCGCAAATTCCGATGATCATTGGCACCAATCGCAACGAAGCTTCTGCGAGCATTGGCAATGCGGCCATGGAATTGCTAGACGAGGATGGTTTGAAAATGAAGCTGGCCGAGGGGTTTGGGGATAAATCACAAACGGTTTACGACACCATGCGCAAGGTGCATCCAAAGGCAAAGCCTGTTGAGATTTTATCCTATATATCACCTTATAATCCAATGGCTTATGTGCAAGCCGAGCGGAAAGCATTGCAAAAAGCAGCACCGGTTTTCCTCTATCTTTTTGCGTGGCAAACGCCCGTGCTTGATAAACGCCCTCGTGCTTTCCATTGCAGCGAAATCCCATTCGTTTTTGCCAACACCGATCGCTGCGAAACCATGACGGGCGGGGGAGAAGAAGCGCGTGCACTAGCTGACGGAATGACCAAAGCCTGGATAAATTTCATGAAAACCGGAAATCCGTCCCACAGCGGCTTACCAGTCTGGCCCGACTTCGTCAAAAAGCCGGGTGCTATGATGGTTTTTGATGATAAAAGTGAAGTCCGCGTGGACCCGGACGGGGCTGCCAGACAAATGTTAGAGCGGATTTTTTACAAAAGAGATTTTTGAAATATGAGCAAAATATTCACCCTTTTACTATTCCTAACCCTTGGATTTTCAATGGCCTGCGTTGCTAAAAGCAGGCCAAAAGTCCTTATTTTTAGTAAAACCCTTCGCTATTACCACGAGTCGACCCCTAATGGCATTCAGGCTATTATGAAACTGGGGAAAGCCAATGGTTTTGATGTGGACACGACGAAAGATGCCGGTTTTTTTACCGATAAAACATTAAAAAAATACGCAGCCATAATCTGGCTTTCCACGACGGGCGATGTCCTTAATGCAACGCAGCAAGAGGCTTTTGAACGCTACATCCGTGCAGGAGGCGGTTATGTAGGCATTCATTCCGCATCGGCTTCGGAGAAAGAATGGCCGTGGTTTGGCCGGTTAACCGGCGCCGTTTTTGTAAGCCACCCGCCCGATCCCGTTCCGGGTGTAGTGCAGGTTACCAACCGGAAAGATCCTTCCACCGCCCATTTGCCCGAGCGGTGGGCGTGGAAGGATGAATGGTATAATTTCAACAAACGCGTCTCTAATGTAGAAGTGCTGTTTTTGGCGGATGAAAAAACCTTTGAAGGCGGCACGGAAGGCGAATATCATCCGCTGGCCTGGAAACATGCATTTGATGGTGGAAGGGCATTTTACACCGCGTTGGGACATCTGGCGACTGCTTACGATGATCCGCTTTTTCAGCAACACATTCTGGGTGGGATTCAATATGCCATTGGCAAGCATTAACTTTTTTTAATTATGAAGTCTTTTAAAATAAAAATGGCTGCTGCCTGCTCACTGGCGCTGATATGGCTGACTTACTCGGCTATGACGGTCAGAACGCAGCCGGCTCCGGCCAAAGTGCTGGTGTTTTCCAAAACAAAAGGCTGGCATCACTCCTCGATTCCGTTTGGAATTAAAGCCATTCAAAAACTAAGTGCGGAAAATCAGTTTGTGGCCGATACAACCACCAATTCCAATGCATTCACGGATGAAAACCTGAAAAATTATGCCGCCGTGATCTGGCTGAACACAACGGGCAATGTGCTGAATGGGGAGCAGCAGGCTGCATTTGAGCGTTACATTCAGGCGGGCGGGGGTTACGTAGGTGTGCATGCTGCTGCGGACACAGAGTATGACTGGCCGTGGTATGGCAAACTTATGGGCGCGCATTTCGCGAGTCATCCGCATAATCCTAATGTGCGCAAAGCCACGGTTCAAGTTTTGGATAAAACACATCCTGCCACTTCCAAACTTCCCGAGCGCTGGGATAGGGAGGATGAATGGTACAATTACCGCTCGTTTTATTCGGGTATCAGAGTGTTGGCTGAACTGGACGAAAATTCCTACGACGGCGGCACCAATGGCGCCAAACATCCGATTTCCTGGTATCATACCTTCGATGGCGGCCGCGCTTTTTATACAGGCAACGGGCATACGGATGAAAGTTACAGCAATCCCGCATTTCTGGGTCATTTATTAGGAGGGATTCAATATGCAATCGGTAAAAATGCGCCTTTGGATTACAAAAAGGCTTATGCCAAAGTTACGCCCCAGCAAAACCGATTCGTAAAAACGGTTCTGGCCAATGACCTGAATTCGCCGATGGAGCTCGCTGTTGCACCCGATGGGAAGGTTTATTTCACCGAGCTTTTTGGAAATTTCTCCGTTTTTGATCCTAAGACAGGAAAAGCAACACTGATCTATAAATTCCCGATCACGAACATGGGCGGCACGGGACTGATCGGCGTCACGCTGGACCCTGCTTTTGAACAGAACAGGCAAATTTACCTTTATTACGCGCCGGAGGGTTTGACCGAAGAAAATCTTGCATTCCAGCTTTCGCGGTTTACATTAAGTAAGGATAATCAGCTTGATCTGGCATCCGAAAAAATCCTGTTAAAAGTGCCTGTCCAGAAAAACAGCGGTTCGCATCATGGCGGCTCGCTGGCCTGGGATAAGGACGGAAATTTGTACATTTCAACGGGCGACAGCTCCACGCCTTTCCCCTCGGGCGGTTATTCGCCTATGGATGAGCGTCCTGAGAAAGAATTTTACAGCCAGGATTCCCAACGCTCCTCCGGGAACACCAATGATTTAAAAGGAAAGATCCTGCGCATCCATCCCGAGCCCGACGGCTCTTACAGCATTCCGGAAGGCAATTTGTTCGCCAAAGGAACGGCGAAAACGCTGCCTGAAATCTTCGTCATGGGTTGCCGGAACCCTTACCGCATTGCCGTTAACCCCAAAACTTCGGTTTTGTACTGGGGCGAGATCGGGCCGGATGCAGGGAAAGACGGCGCGCAGGGGCCGAGGGGTTATGATGAATTTAATCAGGCCAAAAAGGCCGGAAATTATGGCTGGCCTTACTTTTTGGGTAATAACGCTGCTTATGTGAAATGGGATTTCGCAACCAAAACGGCTGGGCCTAAGTTCGATCCGGCGGCACCGGTCAATAATTCACCTAATAACACAGGTCTGAACAAATTGCCGCCTGCCGTTCCTGCTATGATCTGGTATCCCTATGCTGCCTCGGAAGAATTTCCCGAACTCGGCGTGGGCGGGCGCAGCGCGATGGCGGGTGAATTTTATACATTCAATCCAAAAACAACCAGTGCCGGCAAATTTCCGGATTACTACGACGGCGCACTTTTCGTATTCGACTGGATGCGCAACTGGGTGATGGCTTTGCGATTTGATGAAAATGAAAATTACGTGAGAAGTGAGCCTTTCATGGCCGCAAACGGCGATTTTCGTCGGCCTATTGATCTGGCATTTGGTGCGGATGGCGTAATGTATATGCTGGAATACGGCTCGGTTTATGGCGCGGATAATGACGATGCGCGATTGGTGA
Source organism: Dyadobacter sp. CY351 (assembly GCF_021502625.1). Taxonomy (NCBI): domain Bacteria; kingdom Pseudomonadati; phylum Bacteroidota; class Cytophagia; order Cytophagales; family Spirosomataceae; genus Dyadobacter; species Dyadobacter sp. CY351. The sequence continues at coordinate 362,033 of NZ_JAKFFU010000006.1, forward strand.
AGATTGAATACAACACCGGAAACCGCCCGCCACTTGCCCAGGCTTACATCGTGGATTCGGCGCGGGAGGCTCTGGTCGATAAAACCGTTTTCCTGACTTCCGAGCGAAGAAATTTCCCGATGGCCAAGCAAGCCAGCGGCCAGCCACCCTTTCGCGTTGCATTCAGCAGCCGGGGAAGCAAGGATCTGGATGACGACGATGACATTACATATCAGTGGCTTTTTGATGGTAAAACAGTGGGAAGCACCAAGCCTAATGCCAGTTTTATTTACAAAAAACAAGGTGTTTTCAATGCAATTTTACGGGTAACAGATAAATCCGGGCTTGTCAGCGCGGATACGCTCGTGGTGCGGGTTGGGAATACCAAACCTGCGGTGAAGATTGCGGGTGCAGCTAACAAGTCTTTCTTTTGGGATGATAAACCTTTTTCCTATGCGGTTAATGTGAAGGACAAGGAAGATGTAAAAGTTGATCCTAAGCAGGTTAAGGTGCTGATGAGCTACAATCCGCAACAGGAATCACAGCAAACCCTCATCCCCGAAAGTGCCGACGCATTGTTACAGGAACCTACGCCATTAGGCAAGACATTAATGGCTGCCAGCGATTGCCGTGCCTGTCACACGATTGATCAGCCTTCGGTAGGTCCGACGTTTACAAACATTGCCAAACGATATAAAACAAAGGCCGGTGCGACCGAAGAACTTGCGGCCAAGATCATCAATGGCGGTGGCGGAAACTGGGGTAAGGAGCACATTATGAGCGCACACCCGCAGCTTTCTACACAGGATGCGCAGGAAATGGTGCGTTACATTTTTTCTGTGACCGACGAGAAAAAGAGCCGCGTCGCATTGCCGCTGCAGGGACAAGCCAGTCTGACTGAGCACACGAAGAATGATCAGAAAGGGCAATACACCATTGTTGCTTCTTATCAGGACAAGGGTGGAAAAACGGTGGGGCCACTAACCGGAATCGACGTTGTAAAACTCAGGAATGCCAATGTAAAACCTGCTTTTGCAGATGCTTTCACGGGTTTTTCGCGCTTCCGAGACAATCTTTCACAAGGCGGACACAAGTCATTTATTTTGTTAAAAAACATTGATATGACGGGCATTAAGCAGTTTGTTTACGAATATGCGTCATCGGGTCAACAAGGGAGCATTCAGGTGCGGATGGATTCGCAGGCGGGGCCGGTGATCAGCACGGTGGCATTCGGGCCGACGGGTTCCTGGGATACATTGCAAAAAGTGACGGGCACATTGGATAAGGCCATCAGCGGAAGGCATGACATTTATTTTTTCGCGATAAAGCCCGATAAGCCGAATGACGAAATCTTAAAACTGACCAATATCCGTTTTGAGCAATAAAAGTTGAAGCGTAATAAGCAGGAACAACCAAAGGGTTTTCCAGTCGGAAGTGAGTGTTTTGAGACTGTCCAATGCTTTGTAAACCAGCTTATAAACCGAGCCGGAAGTAAGGTCCATGGCCGCGGCGATCTCTTCGGTGGAAAGGCCGCTGTAATATTTCAGGAAAATGATTTCCCGCTGGCGTGTGGGCAGTTTTTCGATAAACTTAGATAATCCATCGGAAATCATTTCGCCTGCTTGTGCCTCGATCAGCTGGTCCTCCGCCGACGCTTCGGCAAGTTCGGCTTCCTGGTTCACAAACTTGCGCTGACGGGTGATCCGCCGCAGCAGTTCCCGGCGCAAGGCAACGATCAGATATGCTTTTACGGAAGCAACTGCAGGCAGTGTAGGCGCATTATTCCAAAGCTGGACAAACAGATCCTGCACCGTATCTTTGACGAGTTCTTTGTCGGCAACGAGGCGGTAACCATAGTTATGAAGCAGTCGAGCGTAAGTTTTGTAAATGCATTCGAATGCGGTAGCATCCTGTTTTTGGAGAAGCGCCCACTGGGTCAGGGCAGCATTTTCATCAGAACCCGCATTGTGCTCGTAGGGCGGATTTTGCAAGTTCTGATCTGATTCCATATGATTCACCCCCGCAGCCAAAACCTGCGTTTTGTCCAATTAATTATGATTTAAAGCAGGTTCAAAAATAGCCATAAAGAAATCAAAAAAAAATATCTTTCTATATTTATAAATTCAATTGGAACAACACTGATATGCCATCTTACGAGCATTTTGCCAGCCAGGATTTTGTGGCCGACGATGCCTTTATAAATTGGGTTACCAATCCTTCCGAAACCACTGATGCCTTTTGGCAGCAGTGGCTTTTGGAGCATCCGCACAAGCGAAAAGATGTGGAAGCGGCCGCCCGGATCGTGCGGGAACTCAGCGTCCAGACCAATGTTTTCGAAGAGGAAGCGTTGCAGGCGAACTGGGAACGGATCAGATACAAAACGACTGCTAATCAGGAAAAAGGCAAAGTAATTGCGTTTCCACGCCGCTGGCTGGCTATTGCAGCAAGTGTAACGATCTTAATTCTGGCAGGCATCGGCGTGTGGCAAAACAGCAAATCTGTTCAATATGCAACGGGTTACGGCGAGGTGAAAACGGTGACTCTGGCGGATGGTTCCAAAGTGACATTGAACGGGAATTCCAGGATTTCATTTGTGAATGGCTTCTTTAACAGAAAAGTCAGCCTGACGGGCGAAGCATTGTTTAAAGTAAAAAAAGTCCGGACACTGAGTCAGCAAGTGGCATTTAAAGTGCAGGCCGACAGGGTGCTGGTAAATGTGCTCGGGACAACTTTCAATGTGAGCAACCGCCGCGAAAATGTGGAAGTAATGCTTGTGGAAGGCAAGGTGCGGCTGGATCTGGAAGGACAGCGATCCGGGGAGGTTATGCTCGATCCCGGCCAGAAAGCGACGATTTCAAACACTGCGCCTGCACTCGTAAAATCCAGTGCGGATCCTGAAAAACATATCGCCTGGTTGCATAACGAGCTCATTTACAATGGTGAAGATTTGCAAACCGTGTTTCAAAATCTGGAAGATGGTTTTGGAATAAAAACAAGGGTAACCCGTCCTGAAATATTGAAAAAGCGTTTTACGGGTTCTGTTTCAACAGATTCAATCCAAAATTTTTACAATCAGCTTGAAACGATCTACCATTTGCAGGTTGAGCCGGAGGCAGGCGGTTATCTGGTCAAATAATATAAGGATAATTGCAAGCGCATGAAGGCAACGTGGCGAATGGTAATGCAATGGGTTCCGGCTTGGTTAGTGGCGGTTTTGCTGCTGACGCTTCAAACCAATGCTGCTTTTGCCCAACAAATCAGTCTTACCGAAGCGCTGCGCCGCATTGCTGCAACATATCAGGTTACATTTAACTACGACACAGATCTCTTGGCTGGCAAATCAGTCGAAGCATTTGATCCAGATTCGATCAGGAATCTTGATAAGGTGGTAACAAAACTGCTGAAACCTTATCAGATCTACTTTCGGCGGAGTGGTAAAACGTACATTCTTTATTCGGAAAAGGCGAAAAGTCAGGCCATTTCCAGGGAAATGAAAGAGGAGCGCTTTCATTCAAAAGGATCGGAGAATAAAGCGGAATGGCTATTGACAGGAACCGTTTTATCCCAAAACGGCGAGCCGGTTCCAGGCGCTACAATCAAGCTCGAAAATACTTCTTATGGTGCTGCCGCTGCTTTAAATGGCACATTTGAACTGGTGGTTCCGGCCCTTGAAGGCACGCTTTCTATTTCTTCGGTTGGTTTTGAAACGCAGCAAATTGGGTTTTCAAAGGAAATAAACATTGTGATAAGGCTGGCAGAAGACACCAAGCTGCTCAGTGAAATGATCGTGACCGGATATTCAGCGGAGATCAGGCGTGATTTTACGGGCGCTGTTTCCACGGTAAATGCGCACGACCTGACGATTGTGCCTTCGGCAAATGTGGAGCAGCAATTGCAAGGGCGTGTTGCGGGATTAACTGTTATTACGAACGGGCAGCCTGGCACATCCAGCCAGGTCCGCATTCGTGGTTTTGGGTCCTTCGGCGGGAATCAGCCGCTTTACATTGTGGACGGCGTTCCTACGCAAAGCATTTCGTTCATCAATCCGGGTGACATTGAATCCACTTCCATTTTAAAGGATGCAGCCTCGGCGTCCATTTACGGGGCGAGGGCGGCAGCGGGCGTGATTGTAATTGCCACGAAGAAAGGGCAACGCAAAGCGCAGCGGATGCAGCTCAGTTACAACGGATTATTTGGCGTGACAATGCCGGGGAAGCGACTTTCGGTGCTGGGTCCGCAGGAGCAGGCCGACTGGACCTGGCAGGCCCGGAAAAATGATATTTTCCAAACCGGGGGGACCATCGGCCCGAACAGCTTTGCAGGCATTGCCAACGGCCAGTACGGTGCAGGTGAAAAGCCAGTTTTACCGGATTTCTTGTTGGTTGGTAACCGCACCGGCCTTTCCGGGTCGGCTGTGGATTTGAACCTGGAAAGAAGCAAATACAACACCAATCCCGCACTAGGCGAGTATTATCTTGTCGTTCCGGCCAATCACAACGGCACGGACTGGTTCAAAGCCATCAGCAGGAATGCCGCACTGATGCGCCACACGCTTGGGCTTTCGGGCGGAAATGCATTCAGCCGTTATTACATGGGCATGAGCTATCAGAAGCAAGACGGGACAATAATCAACAACAACTTTGATCGCTATACGTTTCGTGTCAATACCGAATATGATCTTACGAAGCGGTTACGATTTGGTGAAAATTTACAGCTTGCATATCTGTCTGCAACAGGCCAGCAGGGGAGTATGGGCGGATTTTTGGGTAACAATATGAACAATAACCCAAGCGTGTCTGCCGATGAAAACGACATACTCGCAGCCTACCGTATGGCACCGATTATTCCGGTTTATGACGCATTCGGAGGCTACGCCGGCACAGCCGCACCGGGATTCAGCAATCCGCGCAACCCGGTAGCGAGCAGACAAGCAGCCGCCAACAACTTCAATCACACGATCTTTGCATTCGGCAACGCTTATTTGGAATACGACATTACTTCCTTCCTGACATTCAAAAGCAGCATAGGCGGGACGTATTTCAACAACTATAACGGCACATTAACGCGGGCGACTTACGAGAATTCTGAAAATATCGCCAACACCAGCTATACTGAGGGGTCCGGATTTGGGTTAGCATGGACTTTTACAAATACATTGCAGTTTAAAAAGACATGGAAACGGCACGAAATAAGCGCGCTGGCCGGTATGGAAGCCCTCAATACTGGTGCTGGCAGGAACATCAACGGCTCAGGCATCAACCCATTTTCAATTGACCCTGAATATGTTACGTTAAGCACAACCATTCCAGGCTCCACAAGGCAAATCGGGAGTGGGAGGTCGATGGGAAATAACTTTTATTCCCTTTTTGGCCAGGCCAGATATATTTTCAACGACCGGTATATTCTTGCGGCGGTTGTGCGGAGGGACGGCTCTTCGCAATTCGGTCCGGAAAACCGTTTTGGTGTATTCCCTGCATTTTCGGCTGCATGGCTGATGTCGTCCGAGCGCTTTATGCAATCGGCGCGCTGGGTTTCTGACCTGAAATTCCGGGTTGGTTACGGCCGGATGGGTAATTCCAATTTTTTGAGTTCGACCAATCAATATAGTCTTTTTGTATCCAATGCGGCCAATGGGTATGATCTGGGCGCAAGTAACGATTCAATCTCTGCCGGATATTATAACAGCCAGATCGGTAATCCGAAAGCCAAGTGGGAAACCAGCATTACCTACAATGCAGGTCTGGATGGCTCTTTTTTTAATAATAAGCTGGAAACTGCGATAGATGTCTGGCGAAAGGAAACCACAGACTTGCTCTATCAGCTCCCTATACCGGGCGTGGTGGGCACCCGGGCAAGCGCACCTTTCGTGAATGTGGCGGGTATGCGCAACCAGGGCATCGATCTGCTGGTGACCAATCGCGGACGTCTGGCTCGGGAACTTCGGTATGAAATCTCCGCATCGGGCAGTTTTCTTGCTAATAAAATAACACGGATAGCGCCGCTGGTGCCGTATTTCACGGGCGGCGGCACCCGATTAGGGACGCCCGTGGTCCGCAATGAGCCCGGACACGCGTTGTCTTCATTTTATGGTTACCGCGTGTCGGGTTTGTTCCAGAATGCAGAAGAAGTGGCGAATGCAGCCACTCAGCCGGGAGCAGCGCCCGGGCGGTTCCGGTTTGCGGACGTGAATGGCGACGGCAGGATCAATGATAATGACCGCACCTATCTGGGCAATCCAATTCCAAAATTTACCGGACGCATTGCCCTCACGCTTCGTTTCAAAGGGTTTGATCTGAATGCCAATTTGTATGCTTCGCTCGGAAGTCAGATTTTCAACAACCAGCGCTGGTTCAGTGACTTTTATCCCTCATTCACCGGCGCGGCGATCAGCACCCGTGTCCGCGATTCCTGGTTGCCTGCGCGAACGGCAACCAATGTGCCGATCTTCGAAAGCGCTGCCAATTTCAGCACCAACACCCAAGCCAATTCTTATTACATCGAAAACGGTTCCTATGCACGGATGCAGTATGTGAGCCTCGGCTACACCATTCCCGGACAACTAACAAAAAAGGCGCATTTGGATAAAGTAAGGCTCGTTTTTCTCACTTCCAACCTTTTTACGATCACCTCATACAGCGGCCTGGATCCAGCAGTAGGGGGGAATTCGGACGCCGTTTTTGGCATCGATGTCGGGAATTATCCTGTTAGCAGGGGATACAGCATCGGATTATCTGTGGACTTCTAGGTGGTCCTAAACTTATCTGAGAAATTGTAAAAGTTTGCAGACTGGCAGAGAGGAAGGGATTCGCTAAATAAGTGGCCCAATTCACACAATCCTCCCTGAGCAGGATCAGACGAAATATCCGGTAAACTTCCTAATTATAGCCCGCCCGGAATTGCAGCGGTGTTTGCCGTGTCTTCGTTTTGAAAAGCTTGCTAAACGATTGCGGATAATCGAAACCTAATTCATAAGCAATTTCACTAACAGATAGATGCGTTGTCGATAGTCGCTCTTTGGCACGTTCGATCAGCTTTTCGTGGATCAAATGTTGGGTAGTGCTCCCGGTGAGCTGTTTCAGGCAATCGCTCAGATACTTGGAAGACAAATGTAATTCCTCCGCCAGAAATTGTGCCGTGGGTAAACCATTGTTGAGCTGGTCGGAATCAAAGTAACTGTTCAAGATTCTCTCAACTTTATTTAAAAGCTCGTTGCTGACCGTCTTACGGGTAATAAATTGTCTGTTGTAATATCGGTCGCAGTAAGTCAGCAAGAGCTCAATGTTGGCAATCCATACTTCCTGACTGAAATTGTCAATTGGCAGCGACAACTCTTTTTGCAGTTGGAGGAAGATGTTTTCCACCGTCTTTTGCTCGTCGTCTGAAAGAATGAGCGCTTCATTGACTGCATAATCGAAATATCCGTAAGACTTAATTTTGCCGCCCAGAGCAGCGTTACGAAGGAAATCCGGATGGATGGACAGCTGCCAGCCAGCTTTGGCAAAAACGAAATCCTTATCAATAAAACTCACCTGCCGGGGCGCAAAACAAGACATTACTCCTTCGTCAAAATCGAAAATACTTTGGCCGTATTGTATTTTGCAAGGACATTCCGTTTTCAGAGTAACCTGGTAAAAGTCCGTAATAAGCCTTGTCCGCTGTTCAATTTTTATCTCAGGGAAATCCTCAAACCTCGTCAGGCTCACCAGCGGATGCCTGGGCTTCGGCAGCTGCAAGAGTTGGTGCAGCTGGCTGATCGACTGAATGTGAAGCGTTGTTGTCGTTTCCATCGTACAAGTTAGCTAAATCAAACCTGATTTTTTCCGATAGGAATTGGCCATAAATCGGGCGATCATCGCATTCGGCAATAAGCTAGTCAGCCGTGCGCCGATCCGGTTTCTGCTTCCGGATACCTGGAAATGCTTTTTTGTCTCCAAAGCTTTCAATAATTCATCTGCCACTTCTTCCGGCGTTTGAGTGACAGCTGTTTGATAATCTGAGCTTAATCCGACTCCTTTTTCATTATTGATGCCCGCAGCTTCATTGAAATTGGTTTTTGTCAGTCCCGGCGCAAACAGCATAACCAGAATATTGTATGGTTTACATTCCTCGGTTATCGCCTCGGTAAAGGAGCGGACAAAAACTTTGCTTGCCGCATAAGTCGCCATGTAAGGTACCGGAGCGAAGGCTGCCATCGAGGCGACATTGATGATCGTGCCGCTTTTTCGCTCACGCATAGGTTGCATGAAAAGATGCGTCATCGCTACCAGGGATGCATTATTAAGTTGTATCAAGTCCAGTTCAGATTGCAAATTCAACGCTGCAAACTCACCGCCCGAGCCGATCCCCGCATTGTTGACAAGCATATCGACTTCCCAGTTTTGTTTTTGGGTTTCTTGAAAAATTTGAAGTGGAGCATCCTGTTTAGTCAGGTCCGCCGCAATGTAAGTTGCCTGCACTCCATATGTTTCCTGTAAATGTTTACTAAGCTTGGAGAGTTTCTCTGCGTTTCGTGCCACAAGAATAAGGTTATGCTTTTTCTTAGCCAGCTTTATTGCCAAAGCTTCACCGATTCCACCCGAAGCGCCTGTTATCAATGTATTTTTCATTTTTTCTATGCATTAAATGATAATACAAAGGACGCTCGCTGCCGCTGAACGACTTGTAATCAAAAGTCGGTTTGTTGTGTTCAATAGTCGGGTAAACAGTCAAGCATCTGGGAAGTCACGTGGATGATGAGAAGTTGCGATCTGCTGAGTATGAAAGGATGTAAATCCCATTACGATAATTCTTCGCCAACTTTGTTAACGGCTTTTCTGATGGTGCCATTGACAGTAATCATTTTATTTCTGCGGTGAACTCTTACTTGCACAGAGAAAGAGATTCGAACCGCGCGGCGTCCGCTCTCGATACAGTTACCCATATACTACCTTTCCAGGGTAGCTCCTTCAACCAGAGAGGGCACAAAAAAAGCCAGTTTTCGTGATGAAAACTGGCAGTTGCAGAGAGGAAGAGATTCGAACTTTTTTGTAACCTGCTCTGAATGAATAATTTATAAAGCTATTTTTTGCCTGCTCTCGAATTGCTCACCTTGATGTTTTGATTGGCAACGGACCTATCAAATTTAAGAAATTCCATCTTTTTAGAAAAACTTTGATTGCATTAATTCCGCTAATTGAAGTCTGACAAACAAACTCGGTAAATGGTCAGCTAAATAAGTGGCCCAATTCACACAATCCTCCGTGAGCATGATCAGACGAAATACCGGTAAACTTCCTAATTATAGCCCGCCCGGAATTGCAGCGGTGTTTGCCGTGTCTTCGTTTTGAAAAGCTTGCTAAACGATTGCGGATAATCGAAACCTAATTCATAGGCAATTTCACTAACAGATAGATGCGTTGTCGATAATCGCTCTTTAGCACGTTCGATCAGCTTTTCGTGGATCAAATGATGGGTAGTGCTCCCGGTGAGCTGTTTCAGGCAATCGCTCAGATACTTGGAAGACAAATGTAATTCCTCGGCCAGAAATTGTGCAGTGGGTAAACCATTGTTGAGCTGATCGGAATCAAAGTAATTGTTCAAGATTCTCTCAACTTTATTCAAAAGCTCGTTGCTGACCGTCTTACGAGTGATAAATTGTCTGTTGTAATATCGGTCGCAGTAAGTCAGCATGAGCTCAATGTTGGCGATCCATACTTCCTGACTGAAATTGTCAATCGGCAGCGACAACTCTTTTTGCAGTTGGAGGAAGATGTTTTCCACCGTCTTTTGCTCGTCATCTGAAAGAATGAGCGCTTCATTGACTGCATAATCGAAATATCCGTAAGACTTAATCTTGCCGCCCAGAGCAGCGTTACGAAGGAAATCCGGATGGATGGATAGCTGCCAGCCAGCTTTTGCAGGAACGAAATCCTTATCGATAAAGCTCACCTGCCTGGGCGCAAAACAGGACATTACTCCCTCGTCAAAATCGAACATACTTTGGCCGTATTGTATTTTGCACGGACATTTCGTCTTCAAAGTCACTTGGTAGAACTCCGTAATAAGCCTTGTCCGCTGTTCAATTTTGATCTCAGGGAAATCCTCAAATCGCGTCAGACTCACCAGCGGATGCCTGGGCTTCGGCAGCTGCAAGAGTTGGTACAGCTGGCTGATCGACTGAATGAGAACCGTTGTTGTCGTTTCCATCGTACAAGTTAGCTAAATCAAACCTGATTTTTTCCTATAGGAATTGGCCATAAATCGGGCGATCATCGCGTTCGGCAATAAGGTAGTCAACCGTGCGCCGATCCTGTTTCTGCTTCCGGATACCTGGAAATGTTTTTTTGTCTCCAAAGCTTTCAATAATTCATCTGCCACTTCTTCCGGCGTTTGCGTGACAGCTGTCTGATAATCTGAGCTTAATCCGACGCCTTTTTCATTATTGATGCCCGCAGCTTCATTGAAATTGGTTTTTGTCAGTCCCGGCGCAAACAGCATAACCTGAATATTGTATGGTTTACATTCCTCGGTTATCGCCTTGGTAAAGGAGCGGACAAAAACTTTGCTTGCCGCATAAGTCGCCATATAAGGTACCGGAGCGAATGCTGCCATCGAGGCGACATTGACGATTGTGCCACGTTTTCGCTCACGCATAGGCTGCATGAAAAGATGCGTCATCGCTACCAGGGACGTATCATTAAGTTGTATCAGATCCAGTTCTGATTGCAAATTCAATGTTGCAAACTCGCCACCCGATCCAATTCCTGCATTGTTGACAAGCATTTCGATCTCCCAATCTTGTTTTTGGGTTTCTTGAAAAATTTGAAATGGAGCATCCTGTTTAGTCAGGTCTGCTGCAATGTAAGTTGCCTGCACTCCATATATTTCCTGTAAATGTTGACTAAGCTTGGAGAGCTTATCTGCGTTGCGCGCCACAAGAATAAGGTTATGCTTTTTCTTAGCCAGCTTTATTGCCAAAGCTTCACCGATTCCTCCCGAAGCGCCTGTTATCAAGGTATATTTCATTTTTTCTCTGCATTAAATGATAATACAAAGGACGCTTGCTGCCGCTCAACCAATTGTAATCAAAAGTCGGTTTGTTGTGTTCAATAGTCGGGTAAATAATCAGGCATCTGGGAAATTTTATTTAAATCCACCTTTACACGCACAGCAGCACTTCCGAACATGCGATGCGATCTAAATACAGATCCGCGGTTTATACTTTCAATGACTATCAGGTAATCCCAGCAAAGCAGGCTATTGAGATATTGCAAAAGGAGTTTGAAGATCCAATCATTACAAAAGTGATTCCGTTCAAGACCTTCAAGTTGAACGATCAGCAATATCTGGATTACTACTATAAAAACCCCGACAAGCCGTTTTGCAAAACGTTCATTGACCCGAAATTGAAGATTCTATTGAAGCAGTTATCAAGTCATGTGGATGAGGAGAAGTTGAAATCTTCGGAGCGGCAAAGGTTGTAGATTCCATTATGATAATCGTTTGACAACGTCCATGATCTTTTGTTCAAGCCTGCTTTCATTCGGTTGCGACAGAATCGGGGTGATAATCTCTTTCTGCTCATCATTTGGCAGGGCTTTGAATCTTTTTAACATTCCAGCATCGTCAAAACAATTAAGTACTTGATCTTTTGAGCTGAGCTTATTATCCGAGTTCATGTACATGGTTACTGCCACTTCATCTCCGCCACCTTTGTTAATGGCTTTTCTGATGGTGCCATTAACTGAATCATTTTATAAGCGTTTGTGACAGGTGCGAGGTTCAAATCTTTGAATTCATAGCCGTCAATCGTACCGGATACTTTCATTTCGCCCCAGCTGCCCTGAATGTCTTTCGTTCCAGGTATTACCAGATGATACGTCCAGGCACCCTTTCCGGGCTGATGCCTGAGAATCAACTTTTCACTCTTTATTAATGTTTTCATCTTTCAGGTTTGCCAGACATATTGAAATTTATGGATCGACGAGTCTTTTCTGGCAATCGGACACCCAATCTCCCAAATGTGCCCAAACGCATCTTTGAGCTTCCCATTTTTCGAGATGTGATTGTCTGATTAAGTAGCCGTTAAGACGCGAAGAATTTCTGACAACTTTGCGAGCCGGTCGTTCAAGTCCACCAGACCAGACTTTTGCAGACAATTAGCTGACAACGCCAGTAACTCATCCTTCGACTCACTTGAAGCTATGTCGATCAAATCGGGATTGCTTCCATCACCAGGAATTTTAAGCGCCCTTCTTCTTGCCTGGGTCAACAACAAAACATTTCGCCTACTGATTTTCAAATCAATTTTGATCTGGTCATTCATTCCGGGGATACTCATGATGGTATCATACACACTGGTCAAATCTTTCACGTTCATCATGTCATTTCTAAGTTAGAATTGGAACTGTACAAAGCTACCAATTGCCCTTGAAACGATCCTAAGGAGAATTTCCCTAGGATAGGTGTCTGATTTCCAAGCTCCTTACTTTCGCTGTCACGAAACAAACCATTGAGCAAATGAGAGTAAGAACGAGGGGAAATGGCGGGCTTTTGACCTTGGCCAAATCAAGGAGCTAGACATTGTGGATTATTTATTGGAGCTGGGGTTCGAGCCAGACAAAATCAGAAATGTCGACCATTGGTATTTATCACCATTTATGCATTGGGCTTGCAGAATGATTCAGGTGGTTACGAGCTACGCAATTCATGTACAAAGCTTGCAAGCAGTCCGAGAGACATAACCACAATTGATGTTGGCGCCTCGACTGTATCTGTGTTCGAAAGGATGTTTGATTTTTTATCGTACAAGACCATCATGATCCAAACAGTCGAGGTGCCGGAGAACCATGTGATACTCAATTCCATTTCGCTTTTTGAAAGGTCACGATCATTTCTCGAACGCCATAGTCAGATTAACCTGTATCTGGATCGGGATACGGCGGGATTAAAGTGCAGCTCAGTAGCAAAGGGGATCAGTGAAAAATACAATGACGCCAGTCCGCTGTATGACGGCTTCAAAGATCTAAATCATTGGTTGATCAGCATCACCTAAGCATCTTAGCCTTTTGAATCTCTCTTTAAAGAAGTTAACAACATCGACATACTGAAAAGCTGGAATGATTGCCTCTTATCCGCAATCGGCCAGATGTCAGTTTGTCTTACAAACTAAGGATCTGGCCCGCTCAAACACTCCGGAGTCGTTGGCGGGATTGAATAAAAAATGATGTCGAAATGTGAAAATGATAGTGTGATGAAAAAAGACAAAAACAATCGAACCAAGTTGCTGAATGTCCGCTTAACGCCTGAGGAGTTTCAGCAGCTTCTCCGGAAAGTGCAAAAAACAACATGCCGGAAGACGAGTGAGTACGCAAGGAAAGTATTGCTTTCGGAGCCAGTTATCGTCAACCACAGGAACCAGTCATTTGACGAAGTGATGGTTGAACTTACACGCCTTCGCAGCGAGCTAAGCAAGGCCGGCAGCAACCTGAATCAAGCTGTCAAAAGACTGCATGCACTCTCGCAAATTGCTGATTTTCGAAGCTGGTTGGAAGCTTATGAGGGTGATAAGAATCGCCTGATCGAAATGGTGAACGAGATCAATACTTACATCAGCAAAGCCTCGAAAATATGGTTGCAATCATAAAGACAGGGACGTCAATCCGCAGCACTTTTTATTACAATGAAAACAAGTTGAAAGAGGGCGTGGCAGAGTGCATTATGGCAGGAAACTATCCGGATGATACCACAAAACCTTTCCGAGCAAGAGCGTCTGAATCTGCTCTTAAAATTGGCTTCTTTGAACACCAATGTGGTTCGAAATAGCGTCCATATCTCCCTAAACTTTGACCCTTCCGAACAACATTCTAAGGCGCTTTTGAAAGAAATTTCGAAGGCTTATATGGAGAAGATTAGCTTTGGTGACCAGCCATTCCTGGTGTATCAACATCACGATGCCGGGCATCCGCACATCCATATTGTGAGCGTAAAAGTGGCGCATGACGGTAGCCGGATTGAAACACAGAATATTGGACCAAACCAATCAGAAAGAGCAAGGAAGGAAATCGAACAAGAGTTTCATCTGGTGAAGGCATCAGACAAAAAACAACAGCAATCCGAACATTTGAAGCCTGCGATGGTCAGCGCGAACTACGGCAAAGTCGAGACCAAAAAGGCAATCTCAAACGTCCTTGCAGGGGTCATCGACAAGTATAAATTTACTTCAATTCCCGAGTTAAATGCGGTCTTGAACCGCTACAATGTGGCGACAGATCGCGGAAATGAAGAGTCCAGAACTTTTAAGAAGGGCGGGCTTCACTACCGGCTGCTGAATGCGAAGGGTGAACGGGTCGGTGTGCCTATTAAGGCTAGCGACTTTCACCAAAAGCCAACATTAAATTACCTGCAAAATCGGTTTGAAGCCAATGAGCAACTGCGGCAAAATGACAAGCTAAGGGTCAAAAATGCTATTGATTTCACATTGTACGGAAAGACGAATGTGACACTTGATCGGCTCATTCATATTCTCGAACGAGATGGAATCGACACCGTTGTGAGAAAGAATGATACTGGACTCATCTATGGAATAACCTATGTCGATCACCGCTCGAAAGCAGTTTTTAATGGAAGTTCTCTCGGTAAAAATTATAGTGCAAAAGCGATTCAGGAACGCTGTGTTACTATCAATACCGCCATGGCTAACAGGCTATCAAATACACAGAAACACGACCAACCAATAACAGGTTATGGACAGTCAGCCACATCAAAAAACTATTTGCTGGCAACTCGTCAGCAGGGTAATAACGCTAGACTTGCCAATGGCGAGGATTCATTATTTGATCCTGTCAAACAAGATGGTTTTACACCAGCAGACCTTCGTGGAAGCAAGCGTAAAAAGAAAAAAGGGTTCTCTCAATCATTATAAATCTGTTTTATTATGGCATCGAATACCGGCGAAAACAACATAAGCCTTCGCAAAATAACCGATATGACCCGCTTGATCAGCATCATGGTCCTAGCATTGCATTTTTACTACCTCTGTTGCCAGGCATTTCAAAA
Organism: Dyadobacter sp. CY351; assembly: GCF_021502625.1. Classification (NCBI taxonomy): domain Bacteria; kingdom Pseudomonadati; phylum Bacteroidota; class Cytophagia; order Cytophagales; family Spirosomataceae; genus Dyadobacter; species Dyadobacter sp. CY351. The sequence continues at coordinate 377,048 of NZ_JAKFFU010000006.1, forward strand.
TTGGCACCTGACATCTTTAATATCAGACCTGATTTTGCATAAAATTTTTGCAGCAGGGTTGTTCTCTTCTTTCAGTAAAACGAAGATTGTGGCACTCGCTTTCTTAGTCATTCCGCTGGTCGGGGTGAAAGGTAAAAAGGGCGAAAATATCCGGGTAAAACCTTCTTTAATTAGTGTTTTGACAGGGATCGCCATCTATTTTTTAAGTGCCATCATTCTGAAAACACCAGTCGAAGAGCAATTTAGATCAGCTCTGTATATGGTATTTACCTCAGTTGGTTTCCTACTTATATTATCCGGTGGAAGCCAGTTTTTCAGATTGATAACTGCTCGTTTGAGCAACGATATCTTTAATAAAGATAACGAAAGTTTTCCTCAATTTGAACAGCTTCTAGAAAACGAATACTCGATCAATCTTCCCGCAGAATACCGTCACAAGGGCAAAACGCGGCAGAGTTGGATCAATATCATTAATCCTTTTCGTGGGGTGCTGGTGAGCGGATCTCCGGGATCTGGGAAGACATTTTTTATCTTTCGACATGTGATCACTCAGCACATTGAGGAAGGTTTTTTCGATGTTCGTTTATGATTTCAAATACAGCGATTTGACCCTGCTAGCATACAATGCCTGGTTGAAAAACCAATCCAGTTTTCCCGTTGAGCCGGCTTTCTATACGATCTGTTTCGATGACCTATCGCGTAGCCATAGATGCAACCCATTGAATCCTGAAAGTATGCTTGACATAACCGATGCAGTGGAGTCAGCCCGCACTATTTTGATGGGATTGAACAGAGAATGGATTAAACGGCAAGTCGATTTCTTCGTTGAATCGTCTATCAACTTTATGACAGCGGTTATCTGATCTATTGCATACGGTGCTGTATGTATCGCGGCGATAATGTATCCTGCTTCATTTTTCGACGCGTAGTCAAGTCTTGATTTGCTAGCAGCACCTTGTTTTGCCCCATAGATTTCTCAAGCTTATCGACGAACGCCATTAAGTGCCAGTGATGAGGATGAGTGTCTACAGACCTCTTAGTCGTTACTGAATTTTCGGCTGGTACACAAATACCGTGGTTTAAGCGAACTTTATTCATCCCTTCAGTTTCTGGACTATTAGCATTCAGAGCGTTAAAATTGTTCAGTTAACCGCTTCAATCTCACGTTAAATTGTACTTTCATCTGGTCCCAACATCTATTTCGAGACTACACTTTTAATGCGTTTTAAGAGCCATACGTACTTCTCGCGCCTGTTTAAGAAAGTAACAGTGAGCCGCCCCGGGCTTTTCACGGAGGAGTGCAAACTTACTTGAAAGCTTGTCTGCTTTAATTGCGGCTAGTACCTGGTTATAATAGCACAGTTCCGCACTTTTCCGTTTTCGCATATACTGCTACAAGAAACTGTCCCGATTTTGACAACATCAGTCGTCATTTATACATGGTCGTCATAACAGAAAATTAGTACCATTGCATTTTTGTGTTTGGTCGGTCAACGGATATTGGGCAGATCAATAAGTTGATTAACATGCATTTTGGTAAGGCCAGAATAATTTTCCCGATCATTATCTCTGCCATTTTATTAATGGCCCCGCTACGCGACGTTTCCAAAAAAGGAAAAGATAATCATCCGGAATTACTGTTGCAGCTCCGTAATAGCAAGGCTGATACCCATCGCGTGCATATTTATGACAAGCTAAGCCGGCATTATCTTAATAGTGCCGGTAAGTTGAAAAGCCACGCTGACAGCGCGCTATATTTCGCAAATAAAATGTTCTATTTGAGCCAAGCTTTGAAATACCAAAGGGGACAGGACGACGCGATCTTATTGAAAGGAGATCTATTTATTAAAAATAATGAGCTGAAATCTGCCATCAGCTTATTAAGCACATTGCGGGATTCCACCCGCATTCGATTTGCCATCACTCTGGCTAATTATTACCTGGCTAAACAAAATAAAACGAAGGCCGACACAGACAGTTCACTGGCGTTTTTGCAAGATGCAGACAAAAATGCAAAGACACTTTCTGCTGAAAAATGGCAAAATGAAGCTCTCCATGCCCGCGCAATCTTTGAGTTTAAGATCGGAAATATAAATGCTGGAAAGAGACGATTTAAAGAGCTGATCGACCGGATTGACAGACCCGGCAGTGAAGAAATCCAGGCCAGTTTATGGCAGGAACTCGCTAAGTTGATTTCGTCGCGCGATAATAGTGGGATTACCAAGTTATATTGTTATCAACAGATGGCTGCGCTTTACAAGCAGTCGGGCAGCGAAGCAAAAGAGATTGAAGCATTAAAAAGCATTGCAGACATTAATCTGGTGCATGGTAGACTGGCACTTGCCGAATCGCAGCTGCTCCTGGTCCTTAGGCGCTACAAAGCGATAGGCTATCAAAATATTCACTTTGTATATGATTTACTGGCAGTCACTTATCGTTATAAAGGGGAGTATAGCAAGGCTATCTTTTACGGGATAAAAACCATTGAGGGAATGGAGGCTACACATGATACTACCAGGGCAGCTACCTTTTACAGTCGACTTGCCAATATGTATAGAGAGCTGGGAGAACATGAAAAAAGTTTGGAATGGTATCGAAAGGTGGTACGAAAGAAATTACTTGCGGATGATAGCAATCCTTACACAATAAGGGACGCAGGTTTTTTGGCCAGGGAATTAATAAAATTAAAAAGGGAAAAGGAGGCTCTGGCTTTTATGCTTGCTTATCAGACAAATAATAGGCCTTTGGGGATATATGCGGAAGCAAGCATGACGGCCTCCATGGCTTACTGCTATCGCGCGTTGCATCAAAATCGTCAGGCGGATCGATATTATACCAAATTAATAACGATCAGTAGTCAGTTGCAGAATAACAATGAAATCTATACTGATGTTTATAATGAAATCGGCCAATATTTTATAAGTAAAAATGAATATAGGAAGGCCGCACTTTATTTAAAGAAAGCATTAAATGCATCGGAGGGAATTAACTCATTGTCAGAAACAAAGGAGCTTTACATGGTACTTTATAAGGCAGATTCTGCGGCTGGGAATTACATTTCAGCTATGCAATATTTGCTGAGGCATAAGGCATTGAATGATTCCATTTTCAGTATCGCAAAAAGCAGACAAATAGAAGAATTACAAGTTCAATATGAAACAGCACAAAGAAAAAAGGATATTGAAATACTCCATAATAAAAATGAACAGGCAAATGACTTGAAAAACATTATGCTGGCAGCCGCAGCATTATTGCTCGTGATTATCGGACTGCTTTATAATCGATATCTGATCAAACAAAGAAGTAATCGCGTACTGGAAGCAAATCAAAAGGAGCTGGACCGCAAAAACCATTTCTTGCAAACACTTAATGCCGAGCAAAATAAATTGCTGGAAGAAAAAGAATGGCTGATTACGGAAGTGCATCACAGAGTAAAAAATAACCTTCAAATTGTTACAAGCTTGCTCAATACACAAACCGCGTATCTAAAAGACGATGCTGCAATTCTTGCTGTAAAAGACAGCCTTCGACGGATGCAGGCCATGTCACTGATCCATCAGAAACTTTACATGGATCAGAACACGTCCACTATTTCCATGAAGGAATATGTCAATGAATTGGTCTGTAACTTGCAAGACAGTTTTTCAACAGGGAACCGGATCACTTTCGAGCAAAATATTGAAGCATTGTACCTGGATGTGGCATCAGTCATCCCACTGGGGCTCATCATCAATGAAGGGATCGTTAACGCGATCAAATATGCTTTCCTAAATGTAGAAATGGGTGGCGTCCGCATTGATCTGCATCGCGACGGAGCGGAACATATACTGCTCAGGATATCGGATAATGGTGTCGGCTTGCCGGCAGGTTTGGACATTATGCAGGATAATTCCCTGGGGCTGGATCTGATGCAAGGGCTAACAAAGCAATTGAATGGTGTGTTCAAAATAGAAAGTGATCATGGCGTACATATCACTGTCAGATTTAATTTGGTAAATTAGCTCTTTAAATTATAGCTGTTTATATGAGTGGTAACGTGCTTATCGTAGAGGATGAATTTATTGTAGCCAATGACCTGCGCGTAGTTTTGAAGCAGGCCGGTTACAAGGTGAATGGCATCTCGGCTTCGGTGGAAGAAGCGGACGAAAGTATTAAGAAACAAAAGCCGGATCTTGTTATTCTTGATATACAGTTGAAAGGTAAGTTGTCCGGAATTGATTTTGCCAGAACATTACGTGCTGAAAATATTGCCTTCATTTATCTGTCGGCCAATTCGAGCCAGAAAATACTGGAAGAAGCCAAGTCTACGGAGCCGGATGGGTTTTTAGTCAAGCCGTTTAGGGAAAAAGATTTACTCGTTTCATTGGACATTGCGTGGTATCGCCACACACACAGTCTGGATTCAAAGTTGCGCCAGGAAACCCTTTTACAAAAACAGATGAGCGATATCAGCCAGGAAGTGCTGGATGCTGATCAAAAGTTGTTGAAAATGGCAGGGGTCGTTCAGCCATTTGTTCCCTTTGATCTAATTGCTTCTGGTACGAGGCCATTTAAAACCGGGCAGTTTAATGATCTGGCTTATTTACGTATCGGTTTCAACGAGTATCAGTTCTTAGGCAAAAAAGAGTTTGCGACCATTTTAGGTTTGAAGGATCCTGCGCTCGCGATGGTGGCGGATAATAGCCCAATAGACACGGATGCGAATATTTACGATGACTTATCTGCTGTCGAAATGTCTGCGCCGGTAACACTTCAGAAGGTCCTTGCCGATACATTCAAATTGAAATCGTATCTAGTTTTGCCTGTGGCTTTGCATAATGGATTGGTTGTTCATTATTTCTTTTACAGCCGACAGCCTAATGCTTATTCCACAAGCCACATTAATTTGTTGCAAAGTCTGAAAACCCATTTGAGCGACGTTGCGCAAACTGCATTTGATACTGCCGAATCACCGGCCTTATCATCCAATATGGCACAACCAAAGAACAGTGCAGCAATATTTCAATCCGGTTTCAAAGGCATTATTGGTAATCATCCCCTTTTACTGAGCGCCCTGGATCTAACCATGCAAGTTGCTCCCTACACGACTTCCGTGCTAATCCTTGGCGAGAGTGGCACTGGTAAAGAGAATATTGCGCGGTCTATCCATGCCAATTCGCCGAGGAAAAATGGCCCATTTGTCAAAGTCAATTGCGCTGCTATTCCTTCTGCATTGATAGAATCGGAGTTGTTCGGCCACGAAAAGGGCGCATTTACCGGCGCTAGCGAAAAGCGTAAGGGCAAGTTTGAACAAGCCAATGACGGGACTATTTTTCTGGATGAAATCGGAGAGCTTCCATTGGATATGCAGGTGAAGCTTTTGCGTGTTTTGCAGGAAAAGGAAGTCGAATACATTGGCAGCAGCATTTCCAAAAAAGTAAATGTCAGGATCATTGCTGCCACCAACAGAAACCTTGAAAAGGAAGTCGCAAAAGGAACATTCAGACTTGACCTGTATTATCGGTTGAATGTATTTCCCATTACATTACCGGCATTGAGGGAGCGAAAAAGTGACATACCTGCGTTGACCGAATTCTTCGCAAATAAATTTTGCCACGAATTTGGCAGGCTTTTTCCGGGTGTTGCCGAATCCATGATGGAAGGATTGAATGCCTATGATTGGCCAGGCAACATTCGCGAGCTCGAAAATGTAATAGAACAATCTGTGATTTTGAATGACGGGAAATCGAAGCTGGAATTGAAGCGAAGCCTGACCAACAAGGGCATTGAAAGCACCGACAAATTGAACATTGCAACGCTTGAAGATGTCAAGAACATTCAGAGAGAGACGGAGCGAGAATATATCATATCCATTTTACGAAAATCAAAAGGGCTGATCCGCGGTGCAAATGGAGCTGCTGAATTGTTGAATTTAAAGCCAACCACACTGGAATCCAGAATGGCAAAACTCGGCATTCAGCGCGAAGATTTTACGAATTTAACAGAATCAAACAAGTTTTAAATTCGTCACACAACTCCGAAAATATCGGAGTCCGAAAAAAGCCTCCCCCGAAAATTTCGGAGCCATATGGGTTTTTCATAAATCTATATACAACATTAGTTAATTTTAAGTGTATGTAAATCAAAATGTTATGTTTGTTTTGGTGTTGATTTTGGTATAAACGCAGAAATGGCACATAATTGGTTGCAATCGAATTTGAAAGTGAAAAAGCAAATTCGATTGATATGCAAACTGACCTGACTGAGCCTTTGGAAATATTGATGTTGACTGCTGACTATTTTAAAAATAGGGCAGACGTGAAGGAGGAGTTTGTCGAGATCATTTGGATAAAAGGAGGCAATTGTAAATTGTTGTCCTGTTCGGAAGTTTATACCATTTCAGCAAAAAATTCACTTCTTCTGAAACCAGGCCGATCAATCAATTTGGAACAAGCATTCAAATTGGATGGATTGGTAATTCGCTTCCAAGCAGAAATGTTACCAGTCGATTTTAAATTTACAAGTGCGTATAGCTCCAATCTTGTGTCGAGGATATACGAAATTGGTGAACTTAGTGCAGAAGGAATCGGGAGCGTCATCGAATGTATGCAATGGGAATTGAAGCATTCCACCGGTTCAAAAATTGAAGTTTTGTCCGCTTACCTGCGTATTGTTTTGATTTATTTATCCAAACAGAAATCAATTGTCCTGGGGCCTGATATCAAATCAGATGCTGTTTTGGCAATCCGGTTTTTTAGCCTGCTGGAAAGCAAATATTTGGAATTCAAGAAAGTCAGTGACTATGCGGATGCACTGGCGGTAACTCCCAATTATCTGAATAAAGTCATCAAACGCGAAACAGGGCTTTCGGCCGGGGCAAACATCCGCGAGCGACTGATCAGACAAGCGAAGCAAATGGCGGCGGCACAAAATGCTAATCTGAAAAACATCGCATATAAGCTCGGTTTCAACGATGCAGCACATTTTAGCAAATATTTCAAGGCAAGTTGCGGATGCAACTTTACAACATATGTAAAGACGAAACCGCTCCGAAATGAAGCTTACATTTAATCTTGGGGTAGGCGTCGCCTTGCATTTTGTTTGTCTATTCAGCTTTAAGGCAAATGCTCAAACTCCGGCAACCAGGGGGATTTGGCTGATGCCGACATTACAATTCAATGTGTCCGATTCGGCGGCAATCAATTTGCAGCCGGGCTGGAACCCACAGCAGGGAATGTTCTTTATCTATGCCAACTCGGTTTTGAAGGTCAATCGGCTGCTCGACATTAATCTGGGCTATTTGTTTTTGGACTTACCAGAAAGGAATAACGACGAGTCGACATTCATGAATGGGGCAACGCTGAAATTAGGTTCGAGGAAATTCATGCTGGAAAACAGAAACCTAATATGGAACCGGTTCAGAACTTTGAAGGACAGCAAGCATTACGATCGGAACCGGGCGCGGCTGTTTTATCATATCAAGTTTGATCACTACAAAATAAGCCCTTATGTGGTTGATGAGTTCTGGATTTATTTAAATGAAATTCACCTGGCCAGGAACAGGGTAGGTGCAGGAGTTAGCTTGGCGGTGGTCGATAAGCTCAACCTGGACTTCTCTTACGTGAGGCAGTCGGATCGATCCGGCGACAAGCTGCATTTGTTTTTTCTGGTTCTGATCAAGTCACTAAACTAGCAAGATCAAGGCCTTGAAATTGAAGCGTATAGGGCAATGCGTTAATGAAATTTAACGAGGAATTATTTCAAACAATCAAGAAATATGAAAGAGATCAAATTTGGCCGTTCACCTTTTTTGTTTGCTACAATCGTGGTAATTCTGACGTGTTTCGTTCATGCAAAAGAATTGATTCATGAAGATCAAATCGATGATCTCGACGCTGCTCGCGTAAAGCCCATGGAGCAGATTTTGGAAGCCAACCTGCGTGCAACAGAGTCCAAGAGAGCATTCCTTGACGCGTACACGGTTTTTATGCATCCCAGATGTATGAATTGCCACCCGAAGGGAGATACGCCGTTTCAGGGAGATGACAGCCATTTGCATTCCCAGGGCGTCACCCGCGGCGTGGACGGCAAGGGGGTTTATGCTAATAAATGCTCCAACTGTCACCAGCCGCAGACTACGGAGCTGGAAGGGGCGCATTTGCCTCCTTCGCATCCAAACTGGCATTTGCCCCCGGCAAACCGCAAAATGGTCTTTGAAGGGAAATCGCCGAGGGAGCTGGCGGCCAGTTTCAAAGATTCAAGCTTTACGGGCTTTGCAACCATGGAACGGTTTATCGAACACGTTGAAAAAGACCCGCTTGTGCAGCACAGCTTTACATACGGCAACCGCCCGCCGCTTTCCCATGATGTGTTTGTTGCAAGAGTAAAAGAGTGGATAAACAAAGGTGCCGTGCTGCCGGACAAGTAACATGGAATGTATTTCAATTCATCACCAGATTAACAAATGTTGCAAATGATGGAAAAGATACCTGAATACAACCGTCGGGAGTTTCTGACAACCAGCGCAATCCTGGCAGGCGGGCTGCTCATTCCATTTCATTCTTTTGCAGGCAAAAGAGAACGGAATAACGCGAGCCTGGACACCTTAAAACCAAATGCTTACCTGCGGATCGGAACGGATGGTCAGGTGACCGTGCTATTGTCACGCTGCGAGGTTGGACAGGGAATATGGACCTCGCTGCCCATGCTGATCGCAGAAGAGCTGGATGCCGACTGGACAAAAGTCCGGGCTGAACATGCCCCCGCCGCAGTGGAATATTATCACACCGTTTATGCCACACAGCGTACAGGCGGGTCAACGAGCATTTCCTCAGAATTTGAACGATACCGAAAAGCGGGAGCCACCGCACGACATTTATTGGTGCAGGCCGCTGCATCCCGCGCAAAGGTTGACTTTGCCGAATGTATCACAGAAAACGGGCAGGTGATTGCCGGGGGCATGAAAATAGATTATGGTGATCTGGTGAACGATGCCGCAAAGTTGAAACCACCAGCGGAGGTGCCTCTTAAAACCCCAGCGCATTGGAAAATAATTGGCAAAAGCAAAAAACGGCTCGATACACCCGATAAATCAAATGGTAAGGCGATTTTCGGCATTGATGTCCGCGAACCTGATGCGCTGACCGCTGTGATAGCACGGGTTCCGTTGGAAGGATCAGTTATTAAAAGTTACGATAAGGAAAAAGCGCTTAGCATTCCAGGCGTAAAGCAGGTTGTGGAAATTCCGCAGGGAGTGGCGGTGCTGGGAGATAATTTCTGGGTGGCAAGAAGGGGAAGAGATGCACTGAATGTGCAATGGGACCTGAAAGAAAACGCGAAGATTGACAGTAGGAGCCTTTTAGCAGATTACAAAAAAAGAGCAGATCAGGGAGGCATAGTCGCAACGGAAAAAGGTGATGTAGATGCGGCGCTCAAAACTTCCGCAAAAATACTATCCGTGGAATACTTCCAGCCCTACATTGCTCACGCACCGATGGAACCCTTGAATGCAACGGTTCGCTTAACCAAAGACAAATGCGAGGTGTGGACCGGCACCCAGACACAAACGGACGATCAGAATGCAGCCGCTGAAATTACGGGCTTGCCGATCAGTAAAGTTTTTATACATACTATGTTTTTGGGCGGTTCATTCGGTCGGAGAAATATTACAAGGTCCGATTTTGTGCGCGAGGCGGTTGAAATTGCAAAGGCGACAGGGAAAGTTGTCAAGACGGTCTGGACGCGGGAAGATGACATTGCGGGCGGACGTTACAGGCCGGCATTTTTGCATCGGTTCAAAGTCGGGCTGGGTAAGGATGGCTTGCCAGTCGCCTGGAAACAGATCAGTGTCGGACAGTCGGTGATGACGGGCGGGCCGTTTGAGAAAGTGGCGGTGATTAATGGTGTAGATCAATATTCCATTGAAGGCATGCAACAAGCCGCACACGTGAATGCACTGGTAAATAAGAAAATCGAACTGAACACGCCAGTTTTGCCCGTTACCGTAGACAACTGGCGGGCGGTTGGGCTCAGCCACACCATTTTTGCCATGGAAAGCCTTTCGGATGAAATGGCCTACGCGGCCGGGAAAGATCCATTGGATTACCGCATCGCGCTCTATAAAGAAGAGCCCCGGTTGGTTCATGTACTCAAAGTGCTTAAAGAGAAAAGTGACTGGGGTAAAAAGCTGCCCAAAGGACAAGGAATGGGCGTTGCCGCTTTCAAAGGAATGGGAAGTTTTGCCGCATTAATATTTAAAGTGACGGTTAATCCGAAAGGTTTGGTCAAAGTCAGCAAAGCAACCTGCGTCGTTGATTGTGGCATTGCTGTCAATCCGGATGGCGTTTTAGCCCAGGTGGAAAGCAGTGTCGGTCACGGACTTTCCGCAGCCTTGTACAGCGAAGTGACTTATAAAGCCGGACTGGTGGACCAACGCAATTTTCATGATTATAAATCGCTCCGGATGAATGAGATGCCGCTGGTGGAAACACATATTATCCCAAGCGAGGAAAAGCCGGGCGGGATAGGAGAGGCGGCGGCAGGACAAGTGATGCCCGCCTTGACCAATGCAATTTTTGCCGCTACGGGAAACCGGATCAGAACACTGCCTGTGTACCGAAAAAGCTAGGCTTTAACAACATTCCTTTAAACAGAAGACGACTATGATCACGCTAAAAGTGAACGGGGACGATCATACATTGGACGTGCCGGGCGAAATGCCAATCCTATGGGTAATCCGCGACGTGCTGGGTCTGACGGGAACAAAATTCGGCTGCGGCGCGGCGCAATGCGGGGCTTGTACATTGCATTTGAATGGGGACGGAATACGGTCCTGCATAACACCGGTGTCCCGTGCAGCCGGGAAAGAAATCGTTACCATTGAAGGCCTAAATAATCAGGTAGGAGACGCACTCCGTTCGGCTTGGGCGGAAGTGGACGTTCCGCAATGTGGTTATTGCCAGTCGGGCCAGATCATGGCAGCGGCCATTCTGCTGACAGAAAATCCGGCACCCAATGATCAGGACATTGACCGGGCTATGTCAGGAAACATTTGCCGGTGCGGCACTTATCAGCGAATCCGGGCCGCAATTCATCTCGCAGCAAAAAGCTAACTTCTAAACATTGATCTATGAGCATTAAATCAATCAATCCAACCAATGGCAGCCAGATAAAAACTTATACTGAGCTGGGTTTTGAGGAAACCGTGCAAAAGATCGAGCGTGCAAACACCGCCTGGGAAAGTTGGAAAAAATCCACCCGCGACACCCGCAATGCACTGCTTATTTCCATGGCTGATGTGTTAAGAAAGCGCAGTCAGGAATTGGCTGTGCTCATGGCCACTGAAATGGGGAAACCTGTCACGCAAGGACTTGATGAGGTTGAAAAATGCGCCCGTTGCTGCGAGTATTATGCGGAAAACGCCGAGAAGCATCTTTCAGACAGGATTATTGAAACGGAAGCTTCTAAAAGTTACGTCACCTTTCAGCCGATGGGCGTAGTGTTGGCAGTCATGCCGTGGAATTTTCCCTTCTGGCAGGTTTTCCGATTTTTAGTGCCCGCGTTGGCTGCTGGAAACTGCGGCGTGCTAAAACACGCATCCAATGTGCCGGGTTGCGCATTAGCTATTGAGGAAATAGTAAGGCAAGCCGGTTTCCCGGATGATGTTTTTTTGACGTTACTGGTTGGGAGCGACAAAGTTTCGAAAATCATCGAACATCCTTTGATCAAGGCAGTCACCCTCACGGGCAGCACCAAGGCCGGTATCCAGGTTGCCACAAAAGCCGGGTCGGTTTTGAAAAAGACGGTTCTCGAACTGGGCGGAAGCGACGCCTATGTTGTGCTGGCAGATGCTGATCTTGAACTGGCGGCCGAATCCTGCGTGAACAGTCGCCTGATCAATGGCGGGCAGAGTTGCATTGCAGGGAAGCGGTTCATTATTGAGAAAACGGTGATCGAAGAGTTCATCAAGCTTTTTTTTCAAAAAATGAAGGCGAAACGGATGGGAGATCCGCTGGATGCCGCAACAGAAGTGGGACCTCAGGCACGCGCAGACCTCCGCGACGAGCTTCACGGCCAGGTTGAGAAATCGATTGAAAAGGGAGCAGTTTGCATTTTGGGCGGGGAAGTGCCACCTGGAAATAATGCATTTTATCCGCCCACGATGCTTATCAATGTAAAGTCCGGAATGCCGGCTTACGATGAAGAATTATTTGGACCCGTGGCTTCCATCATTGAGGCGGAGGACGAGGCCGACGCCATCCGGATTGCTAATGACAGCATTTTTGGATTGGGGTCAGCTGTTTTCACGCAAGACATAGCCAAGGGTGAGCGCATTGCTGCGACAGAACTTCAGGCCGGTTCGAGTTACGTGAACCACCGTGTGGCTTCCGATCCGCGCCTTCCGTTCGGCGGGATCAAAACGTCAGGGTACGGCCGCGAACTGAGCGATTTTGGCATCCATGAGTTTGTCAATGTGAAGACAGTTTATATCAAATAATGCAACCACTTAAAATCCATTTATTATGAGCAGGAAAATTCTATTCATGGTGACCAGTGCGGCTGTGATCGGCCCGAAAAATCGCCCAACCGGCAGCTTGCTTACCGAGCTGGCGCATCCCTACGAAGCCTTTAAAAAGCAAGGGTATGACATCGATATTTACAGTGTGAAAGGAGGCGAAGCACCAATTGATATGGTCGAATTGGATGATCCCATCAACAGCGCCTTTTTGAGCGACGAAGGATTGACTAAGATGAAAAATACGGACAGTATCGAAAACCTCTCCATAGCAGGATACGATGCGGTGTTCGTTCCAGGCGGCCTGGGGCCGGTTGCCGACATGACGGACAATCCACCTGTGCAGCAGATATTGGCGGATTTTTATGAAAGCGGCAAAATCGTGAGTGCAGTTTGCCACGGTCCGGTTTCGTTGGGCAATGTGATATTGAAAGATGGTTCTTACCTCGTCAACGGAAAAAATGTGACCGGGTTCAGTAAAGAGGAAGAAGAAAATTACGCGAAGGAAGATGTGCCTTTTGAGCTGGAAGATCTGCTGAAAGCAAACGGTGCTAATTATAGCTCCGTGGACCCCTGGCAGCCTTACAGCATCGCCGACGGAAGGCTTGTAACAGGTCAAAATCCGGCTTCGGCCCAGGGCGTTGCCGAGAAGGTAATTGCCATTTTAGAGTCAGCAGGTTCATAAATCAGCGATCATGAGCGCAAACGCAATTACAACCTTTGCCAAATGGCAGGTCAAAAGTGAAAATCTTGAAACTGTGCTTCATTTGCTGGCAGACCTTTCAAAAAAAAGCAAAGCAGAAACGGACAATCTCTTTTATCAGGTTTTCCAGGATCAATCAAATCCCAATGTGCTTGTTTTATTTGAAGGCTACACGAATGAAGCCGCCCTGACGGCGCACCGGAATTCAGCGCATTTTCAAGAGATCGCCGTAAAGCAAATCATCCCGTTACTGGAAAACAGGGAGGTCGTATTGACCTCAGAATTAAATCTGAATTGAATAAATAATGCTGAGAATAAAACTCAAATACATCGTTCTGTTAATGGTCTTCGCGCTGGCCGCGTGCAGGGATAAGGAGCAGCAAAGCGAACATTTCCTTGACTACTATGCCTCGGACACTTCGCAGGTGCAGACTGCCGGGGTTAAGATGATTCCGATCAAAACCCCGGCCGGTGTATACAAAGTTTGGACAAAGCGGATCGGGAATAATCCCAAAATCAAGGTTTTGCTCCTGGCAGGCGGCCCGGGTTTTCCGCACGATTATCTGGAAGTTTTTGAAAGCTTTTTTCCGAAGGAGGGCATTGAGTTTTATTATTATGATGAACTCGGCTCAGGGAATTCTGACAAGTCGGTGGATTCAACCCGGTTTAGCGTCGATCGTGCAGTCGCGGAGTTGGAGCAGGTGCGGGAAGCATTGGGTTTAGGTAAAGACAATCTCTACATTTTCGGGCATTCGTGGGGTGGCATTCTGGCTATGGAATATGCGCTGAAATACCAGCAGCACGTCAAGGGACTGATTATTTCCAATATGTCGTCAAGCGGGAAGGAGTTCAACCGGTACATTCAAGAAGTGCTCGTAAAACAGCTTCCGAAAGTCACATTGGACAGCATTAACCTGCTGGCAGCCAGAAATGACTACGCCAATCCCAGATATACGGCATTGGTTACGGAACATTTCTATGGGAAGTTTGTTTGTCGGCTCCCACTCGATCAATGGCCCGAACCATTTACCAGAGCATTAGGAAAGCTCAACCAGCCGTATTACTTATCCATGCAGGGGCCGAGTGAGTTTGGCATCATCGGGAGTTTGAAGAATTGGGATATCAGCAGCAGATTGAACCAGATCAAAGTTTCGGCCCTGATGATCGGTGCGAAATATGACGAGATGGATCCCAAGCACATGGAATGGATGAGCAAGCAAGTCGCAAACGGCAGATATCTGTATTGCAACAATGGAAGTCATCTCAGTATGTATGATCAGCAGCAAGTCTATATGAAGGGGATCATTCAGTTTCTCCGGGATGGAAATGTTGACTGATTATGTTCGTATATCTCTATCCGTTCATTCAGATTGACTTAGCATTTAATTTTTGTCGCGGTTATGATTGTCAGGAAAATGCTTTCGGTTAGAGCTATTTATGAGTTCACGGGCTATCATTTGTGGTGGCTCACTGGGTGGATGGCGCTGGTGGCTGTCGTGTATCATTTCACGCAATGCAGGTTGCTGGCGCTTCCATGGCTTCCGCTTCCGCTCATTGGCACGGCAGTCGCATTTTATGTGGGTTTTAAAAATAATCAATCGTATGACAGGCTTTGGGAGGCGAGGAAAATATGGAGTGAAATGACCAATAGCAGTAGGAGGCTGGCAACTTTGGCCCGCAATACCCGGTCGGGCGAGCTGGATGTGAGTGATGGCGCAGAAGTGAGAAGACAGATTGTGTTCCGGCACATAGCTTATATTTATCAGCTTCGGAATCAACTGCTTGAACCCACTCCATGGGAACATGCCAGTTTGAAGGGGATTTTTGGATTGGGCAAAATCAACAGATTGAGGCGGGCAAGACTCGCTGCGATTTTTGAGAATGAGTTGCATGAAGCAGCAGGGAGAAAATACATTTCCGAGGCAGAAACTGATCAATTGAAAGAATATCAAAATGCGGCTGTACAATTGCTGAACCTGCAAACGGAAACGATCCAGAAGCTTTATGAGCGCAAAGAAATTACCATGATCCAGCAAATGCAGTTTCAAACGGCTGTGAATGGTTTCTATGATTGTCAGGGAAATCTGGAACGGATCAAGCAATCGCCATTGCCTCGAAAGTACGCCACATTCAGCTTTGTGTTCGTCTGTATTTTCATTTTTCTGCTTCCGTTTGGCATCGTTGGCGAGTTTGGTAAAATGGGTGCGGCTGGGGTCTGGTTGGCCATTCCTGTCGGGGCAATTATAGGCTGGATTTTCGTGGCCATGGAAATGACCGGCGATTATTCAGAGAACCCTTTTGAAGGATTGCACAATGATACACCGATGCTCTCAATTTGCAGGGAAATTGAAATTAATATGCTTCAAACCATATGCGAAAAAGACATTCCGTGCCCGATTCAAGCGAGGGGAGACACAATTATTTGACCGGAGCATTATCATTTACATTGAATTTTTATCAACAAAAATTATGAAACCGAAAGCGTTTTTTTCCATTCCAAGACGGGCTGAATTGTTATTCTCTCTGCTTTTTATCATGTGTATTTTCCAGTTATCTGCACAAAGCATTCAGCGAAACAATGTTGCCCGGATCACGCAATTTGAAGTGAAGGATGCGTATCAGGATCAATTTAGAAAAGCATTGAGCGAATACGTTTTACATGCGCTCCGCTCAGGCAATAATGTCATGGCAGAGGCTTATTCAGAAAGAGAAAATCCCCGTGTATTATGGTTGATTGAAAGATGGGAAAATCAGGCTGCGTTAAGTCAATCAGCGAAGGATAAGCAGTTTACAGCCATAACCGCGCTTGCGAAAACAGCATTGCAGCAGCCTTCCAAAGTCTTTAATGTAAAAGATCTGGAACCACTCTCGAAACAGCAATGGAGAAGATCTGCAAGAAAGGAGGATAATCCGCAAACGATGATGCTTTTTGTGAACTCAAAATCAGGCACAGCGCAGCGTTTCAAGGATGTTTACCACGTTGCAATGCCCCTGTTTCGCAGTGAGAAAGGCGTAGTTACGTATCAGCTTTCACAACTGGAAAATGACAGCGAGCAATTTGTGACCTACGAAAAATTTAGGAGCGAAGCCGCTTTCCAGTTTCACTTGAAGTTCCCGCCAATCAAGCCTGTTGTTGATTATTTGGAAACAGACATTAAAGAAAAGCCTTTTCAAAAAGGACTGCACACACTCATTGAAATAGCTCCTCTCACCCGTGAATAGTACTAACTCAATTCAACATTAAATCATTTAAAAAATGAAAGCAATCACAAAATTCATCCTGGCAAATCTATTGAGCTGCTTTATCCTGTTTAGTGCGCAAGCGCAGACAAATGCAAGAACATCATCCGGCGGCGTTGATGAACTTGAAATTTTGAAACAACTCACTTCCACGGCTGTCGTGGCCGACCTGCCCGTTTACCAACTACTCAATGCTCCCGGAAATGAGCAATTGAAAGCATTCTTTTTCACGCCAGTCAAAGATCCTGCTGCTTTAAAAGGAAAGAGGATAGCGGTGATCGCGGCAGACGGCTTTGAGGAAATTGAAATGCTGGGACCAGTCTGGTATTTTAGGGCATTGGGCGCGAAAGTGGATATTGTGGCACCGAAATACAATCCTGCGCCCGAGCGCTATGGTTTGGGAACGCCCGAAATGGCCAAAGGTTATATTATGGCGATCCAGTATTTGCAACCTGTGGGCTGGGTAAAAGTGGACCGCACGGCCGATCAGATAAAAGTGGCCGATTATGACGCTATTTTCATCCCTGGCGGCGCCTGGAACCCGGATAACCTGCGCTTTGACAAAGATGTGATCAAATACATTCAGGATTTCAATAAGGCAGGAAAATTGGTCGCAGCCATTTGTCATGCGCCGGTTGTACTGGCAACTGCTGATATTTTGAAAGGCAAAAAGCTGACTGGCTACTGGAACGTCCACGCCGATCTTAAAAATGCAGGTGGCGTTTTGCAGGACGTGCCCGTGGTAACAGACGGAAACTTGATCACCAGCAGGCACCCGATTGATGTTGCTGATTTTTCGAAGGCTGTGGAGCAGTGGTTATTGAAAAAATAGCTGTTCTCAATTCATTGACATCAGTTTTCATACTTAACATTCTTATCTGATGAAAGCGAAAGGAAAATTATCAGTTTGCCTGCTTTGCCTCCTGCTTGGAAATCTACCAACACAAGCCCAGCAGCTAAAACACCTGGTGATTGACAAAATGGAAGCTAAAGCAATCTCTGACGGCATTACACTCAGATCTGAGTCGGGCGCCAACGGCACATTTGGTTATTTCGTTTTAAAAAAAGACGCAAGTGTTCCCATGCATAAGCACGTAAATGAGCAGTATTCTTTCATCTTAAAGGGTAGTGTAAAAGCAATAATCGGCGATACAACGATCATTATCAAAGCTGGTGAAGCTGTGCTGATCCCGGCTAATCTTCCACACAGTTTCACCAGCCTGGAAGAAGGGACTATTGATCTGGACTTTTTTGCTCCCCGCCGCGAGGATTGGATCAACGGCACAGCTGATTATTTCAAAAAGAAGTAAGTGGTAAAATTCATCACATTAAAATCCAGAAATTATGGAATACAGACAGTTAGGTAACTCGGCGTTGAAGTTATCCGCGATCACGTACGGAAGTTTTGCGATTGGCGGCACCATGTGGGGCGGAACTGAAAAGAACGATGCGCGAAAAGCAATCCTGACTTCAATTGATCACGGCATTACCACATTGGACACGGCGCCATTCTATGGATTTGGCCTGAGCGAAGAGTTAATCGGTGAGTCTATTAAGGACAGAGATCGTTCAGCAATTCAGATTCTTACAAAATTTGGGATGGTGTGGGACGGAAGTAACAATGGCAAAGGTGACTTTATGATGGATATTGATCAGGACGGTAAAAAGTATCCGATCTATAAATATGCCTCGAAAGCCAACGTCATGAAAGAAGTGGAGGAAAGCCTGCAACGGCTGCGGACCGATTACATTGACCTGTTGCAACTACACTGGCCCGATTCAACCACACCCATTGAAGAAACCATGGAGGCAATGCAGCTCCTGATCGATCAGGGTAAGATCCGCGCGGCAGGGGTTAGCAACTATAATGAAGTACAAATGTTGAGAGCGCAGGAACACATCAACCTGGCGTCTAACCAGGTGCCTTACAGTATGTTGAAACGACAGATAGAGGCGAAAGTAATTCCTGCGGCAGTCGAAAATCTTATTGGCATTATTGCATACAGTCCGCTGGAAAGGGGGTTACTAACCGGGAAGTTTTTCAACGGCAATGCGCTGAAATCCGATGATCACCGGAATGGATACTTTTCTCAATTTGATCTTGATAAGGTAAAATCTTTACTGGAACGCATTGAGCCGATTGCGCAAGAAAAAGGCGCCACCTTATCACAGCTTGTATTAAAATGGACAACACTTCAAAAAGGCGTTACCGTTGTTTTGGCGGGAGCCAGAAACGAAGAACAGGCCATTAGCAATGCCGGGGCGGTTGATATCGACCTCAGCAACGACGAGCTGGACCTGATTAATAAAGCAGTGAATAGTTTGTAATATGTTGAATCTGGAATGGTTTAGGACATTTAAGGTTGTCTATGAAGTTGGCACATTGTCGGCGGCGGCGCAGTCGTTGTTTATTTCCCAGCCTGGGGTGAGCCTGCATTTGAGTGCGCTTGAATCCTACACCGGTTACCGATTATTTGAACGAAAAAACAGAGGTGTGATTCCAACGGACCGGGGCACACTGCTTTACAATTACATCATTGGCCCGATGATCGGCCTGGAAGAAATTGAAAAGCTTTGCTACAAAAAATCGAAAACCAGCCGGGCGACGGTGAGTGTCGGGATGTGTTTTACAACGTTTCAATATACGCTTGAAGAGCATGTCGGACATTTACCGTTCAACCTGATTACCAAGTTTGGTGAATGTGCCCAACTGTTGAATGAGCTCAATGCCGGAGTGATAGACTTTGTAATTACCTCACAAACACCACAGTTTCCGAAACTGGTTTACACACCATTTATGGCCACACGCAATGTGCTGGTCTGTGGAGGTCAAACCGACATTAGTACACTTGATAAACTAATCATTGCTAACAAGCCCGAGCCAATCAGAGATTGGCTCGGGAATCAGGTTTGGTTTGCGACTTCCGCAGATATGGAGGCTGTAAAACGTTTTTGGCAGGTAAATTTTGAGACATCACCGGCCTTTAAACCGAGCTTCGTTTTACCGCATTACGGGTCTATTCTGCGCAATCTCAAAAGTTGTAATGGTTTTGCAGTTGTTCCGGATTTTGTATGCAAGCATGAATTGGAGGAAGGAACTGTGAAACTCGCATGGGAGGGAAGCCAACAGCCTGAGGATATGCTTCATTTTGCCAAAAGAAAAAATACATCTTATCCCAAAGAGCTCTTGCACCTGGAAAATTTAATGACCGAAAGCTGTTCTCTTATAAATTATCTTCCAACGTCTCTTCTTTAAGGTCCAGTCGCCGCTCCATGATCCGGATGACATCATCATCGAATTCGTCCCTGCGACAGAAATGTATCAAATGTCTTCTTTCATGTTCCAGAACCTCCATCATTACTTTATTAAAATGTCTGACCATTGCCTGCACTTTTTCCTTTTGCTCAGCGTCATCCAGTCCCTCATAAACTCCTACTTTGAAAGCCATCAAGTCTAGTTTGTGCTGGATCATCCTGTTTTCCAAAGCATCTTTTGCATACCTGGAATCGAGTTTATCATGCGCAGCATTGAATAAATATTTTTCAATGGCCATGAGCTGATCATGGTCCTCCACTTCGCCCGGGATTTTTTCCGGCTTTATCTTTTTGATCACCCAGGGAAGCGTCAGTCCCTGACCGACGAGCGTCACGATGATGACAATGTAAGTGATAAATAAAATCAGGCTGCGAAACGGAAATTCAGCGCCACCGGGAATGACAAGCGGGATCGATAACGCCGATGCAAGCGAAACGACGCCCCGCATGCCGATCCAGCTGATAATCATGGGATTTCGCCAACCCGGATGTGGGACTGCCACTTTGATGTACTTACTGATAAAAGAAGTAAAAATGCCCGAAATATGTCCCGCGGCCAGCCTCACCAACATAATCAGAACAGCAATGACCAATGCTATTTTCAGCGCTTCGGAAAGTGAAATATCCTTTAATCCCTTCATGATCCCAGGGAATTGTATGCCAATCAGAAAAAATACTATTGCATTCAGGATGAAAGTGATCGAGGGTAATATGGCGTTTGATTTCAGGCGGCTGCTGTGCGGCAGGACAAAATGAGTCTGTGAAGAAAGCAGCAATCCGGCAGTAACCACCGCAATCACACCGGAAGATCCTAATTCTTCGGCTACAATGTAATTCAAGTAGGGGAGCACCAGTAAGAACGTCACATCCAGGTTGGACGTCGTTGGCAGCCATTTGTACAAAGCATAGAACAGCATTCCGATGGCGACACCGATCGCAACACCTGAAACAGTGATCAGCGCAAAGGTGCCAAGTGCCTCATACCAAACGAATTGATTGGAAACAACAGCCGCTAATGCAAACCGGAATATGGTCAGGCTGGCTGCGTCATTCAGCAGGCTTTCACCTTCCAGGATGGAAATCAGGCCTTTGGGAAGTTTGACTTTTTTAAGAATCGCAGTGGCTGCTGCGGCGTCGGGTGGCGAAATGATGGCGCCCAGCAGAAAACCCTGGGCCATGGTGAAGCCTGGAATGAGCCAGCAGGAAACGATGGCAACCAATGTGGAAGTAAGTAAAACGTAACCTAATGCCATTACGCTCACCATTCTGCGCCATTTCCAGAGTGCCCGCCATGAATATTGCTGCGCTGCGTCGAAAAGGATAGGCGGGAGGATGATCAAAAAAACAGTGTCTGGATCGATCCGGACATTGGGAATTCCTGGTATGAAACTCAATGCTAACCCGGTCACTACGAGCAGAATCGGGTAAGCGATGGACAGCTTCCTGGCGATCAGCACCAGGAATGCTACCATCAAAACCAATGAAACATATATGATGATATCGGTTTCCATCAAATCGTGTTTTCCCAGGCTTTGGCTTGTCCGTCTTTCAGCATATCCTCAACAAACTGAGGGAATACATTCCTGAATTTTCCGGTTTCAGCCGGAACGACGCGCACCATTTCGTCGATCATATCTTGCGGGTCCAGCTTCCAATCCGGCGTATTGATTTGTTTATCGAACGAAGCTTTCAAGGCCGCTTTTTTTGTGAAATTTTTAGCATCGTTCAACCAGCGGAATGACGTTTCGGACATTCTTTCATTGAAACCAGTAAAAAAAGCGCCAGGATTAATTGTTTGGACTTTAATTCCAAAAGGCTCCAATTCTTCCTTCATAGACTCGGCAATCGCCTCCAATGCATGTTTTGTAGAACAATAAATCCCAAAATGGGTCGGCGTGAACAATCCTCCCATAGAAGACAGCCAAACCACTTTACCTTTTCTGTTTTTTTCAATCAGGTTTGCAACGAACCGCTGAGTCAGGTCCAGCGGTGCAAAGACATTGGTTTCAAAATTCCTGCGAACAAGTTCCAGAGGAGTTTCAGACACCGGGCCCGTTTCTCCTATTCCGGCATTGTTGACCAGTATATCAGCATCCCATCGAAGTGCCGCACTAACGTCATACTTGTCTAAAATGTCAAGTCTTTCCACACGGAGGTTCTCTGTAATACCAAGTTCTCTTGCTTTATCGCGAAGGACTGTTACCTGTGGCCCGATGTGCACGCCGGCAAAAACTTCATGACCTAATTGAGCTAGTCCTATTGCGGTGCCTTCCCCTAAACCGGAACCTGCGCCCGTGATTAATATTCTTTTACTATTCGGCATGATGATGTGATTAAGTTGTTGAAACTATACAGATTAAAGTTGTATTTTTAAATACTGAATGCAATCAAAGCTCGGTCGAATAGGCTGGTATTCAAAATAATATGACTGATAGTCATTATTAGTTAACTGATAATATAAAAGCAATAAATCAGCGGTTGCATTCTCCAGACAAGTATGATGCATTACTACATTAAAAGAATCTCTATTTTCTTTATTTTCATTTTGGCGAGCTCACCGTTCTCTTTTGCACAAAAAATGTGGGCCGAACAAACCAAATTGTTTGCACAATTACGAAATAGCAAGGCAGATACAAGACGCGTTGATATTTTGCTCAAACTCGGCCGTTATTACATGCTTAGGGAATATTACGTGTATAGAACGGGCAACCCGAAGTCACAGCTGGACAGTGCGTTGCATTTCTCTGACAAAGCACTTAGTTTAAGTAAGACATTGAAATATGAGCAAGGAAAAAATGAGGCGGTTATTTTAAAAGCGGATGCCTTTATCAGGGGTCAAGATATGGGTTCTGCTCTTCGGATATTAAGTTCATTGCAAAACGAAACCCGCTTTCGCTTGCTGGTGATTTTAGGACGTCACTATTTATTCCATATCCCTAGGACTCCCCGGGCGAAATCACATTTAGATAGCTCACTGCTTTTCTTAAATCAAGCCAATAAAATATCGCCAGTATTATTGTCTGATAAGTTACAGCCGGAACGTATACATGTCAAGGCAATGCAAAGCTTTATCCTGGAAGGTATCCACCCCAGTATAAAAATATATCTAGAATTAATCAGCAAAATTAATGCACCCGGAAATGAAGATCGCGAAGCATTGCTGTGGCATGAACTTACTACGCTTATTCCGTTGAGGGAAAAAACGGGTTTGACGCGCTTGTATTGTTTCCAAAAGATGCGGGATTTGTACAAAAGAAATCACAATCAGGAAAGAGAAGCCTGGGTTTTAAAATCCATTGCAGATATCCATATCGTAAGTGGAATGCTGGATTTGGCTGAAAGCGAATTGTTAGAAGTTCTTGCACTTTACGATGCCATTGGCTATCGCGAACTACATCATATCTATGACCTGCTGGCCATCACTTACCGCAGCAAGGGTGATTACGGCAAAAGTATTTTTTATGCAACGAAGGCCATTGAAAGTGCGGAAGCAACCAACGATTCTTCTTCGGCACTGACATTTTATGGCCAGCTAGCCGCGATGTATCGAGAGTTGGGACAATCGAATAAAAGCATCGAATGGTATTCTAAATTGCTCGATAACAGGTCGTTTACAGCTGGTGAGAATCTTTTCAAATTCAGAGAGGCTGGCTTTTTCGCAAGGGAGCTGGTTAAATTGAAGAGGGAAAAAGAAGCATTGACTTACATGCTCAATATAGAAGCCAAAAACAAGCCAGTCGGGATGCAGGCGGAAGTGTCGCTAATCAGTTCATTGGCATTTTGTTACAAGGCTACAAAGCACGAGCGACAGGCGGATAATTATTACACCAGGCTGATAACGCTTACAGAAAAACTACCCAAGGACAATCAAGTTACCGCCAACGCTTATTATGAGATTGGTCAATATTTTATTAGTAGACATCAGTTCGAGAAGGCGTCATCATATTTGCATAAAGCACTAATTGAATCACCTGGGACCGTTTCAATTTCATTAAAGAAAGATATTTATCTGATGCAATACAAAGCGGATTCCGGTTTGAATAATTGGAATGCAGCTGCGAAAAATCTTTTAATGCATAAGCAGTTGAATGATTCCATTTTTAATGAAACAAAGAACTGGCAAATGGCAGAGCTTCAAGTGCAATTTGAAACTGCTAAAAAGCAAAAGGATATTGAGCTGCTGAATAGTCAAAACCAGTTTCAACAAATCAAGGTTAAGGAAGCTAATAGAACAAAAAATATCTTGCTGGCTGCTGCCGCATTGCTACTGGTCATTATAGCCTTATTATTAAATCGCTATCTCACAAAGCAGAAAAGCAATCGGATTCTTGAAGAAAAGAAAAAGGAATTGGATGAAAAAAATAGATTTCTTGAAATGCTTAACGCTGAGCAGGATAAGTTGCTTGAAGAAAAGCAATGGCTGATCAAGGAAGTGCATCACCGGGTGAAGAACAATCTCCAAATGGTGACAAGTTTACTCAACTCGCAATCGGTATATCTGGAAGATGATAAGGCAATTGTTGCTGTAAAAGATAGTCTGAGACGCATACAGGCAATGTCCCTGATTCACCAAAAACTTTATCAGGGTCCGAATACATCTGTTGTTTTTATGCCGGATTATATCAACGAATTGATAAATTATCTGCGCGAAAGTTTGGAGTCCAGTACACGGATTGTATTTGAACAGAGAATTGAAATTATTGATCTGGATGTTGCACAGGCAATTCCACTAGGATTGATCCTTAATGAATGTGTTGTTAATGCGATTAAATATGCATTTTTTAATCGCCAGGATGGGATTGTACGCATCGATTTGATGCGGGTGTCACCGGATCGTATAATGCTCACCGTATCAGATAATGGAATTGGTTTGCCACAAGGATTTGATGTAATCGAAAATAATTCACTCGGTCTCGATCTCATACGAGGATTAGCAAAACAAATCAACGGCAACTTTGTAATTGAAAGCCATAAAGGGGTGCACATTAAGCTTACCTTTACGTAACACAACTTGAATTAGCTTTATTTCATATGACACCCGTTTCAGAGGATTGGCTTACGTGTCAACTTAATACATATTTAGTTTTTCAGAAATGAATTAAATCCATCATCTCAAAATTCTTGCAGATTCTTTCTAATAAATGATATGACGTTCGACAATTCTCACTTCAAGTATGCGGACAGTGACGGACCGACGCTAGCCATGTCGATGCAAGTTCATAACAATGTCCTTTACATATGTAGTTTAACCAAGTATATAGCAGCTTGATCTCGCATCTTCATATAAAGTTGAATTTTGTAACCGCTTGCAGGTGTCTAAAAATTCGGTGGTTAAATAGTAAACTAAGCAACAGACATAAATTTCCTCTTATTCACAGTGGAGGAGTTAAATTTTACAATATAGCTTTCATCGGACACCTTAATCTGTACTCTGCTCAACGAAGTAAAAGTGCTGCCGAGCGACTGAGCACAATTTAGGACTTATATGAATAATCATTAAGTATATGACACTAAAATCACTGCATGTGCAACGCTCTTTTCATAAATCCACCCAAAAAGCTGGCGACGAATGTAAGGACGAGCGAGCCGTATAAACAGAAATTTTCCAATTCCCGAACAGCGGTGTTTTGTGGCGGATCGGTCAATAAGAAGTAGCCTGTTACAATGAGAAAGCATTGCAGCAGCGCGAGAAGCCAGCCTTTATGAGGCTCAACAAAACCCAGACAAATCGCTGAAACTACGGCCACAAAGTATGGAAAATGAATGCTTTCTGCATTTTTGATAACGGCAACAACGAGAGCGCTCGTGAACAATACCATGGCTGAGCTGACGATCAGTTTCTTGTCAAAAAAAGGGGTTTTAACGGTAGATGAGCGATTTTTTTCATTGGAGATCTGCGCTAAGATCCGTCTTTCGGAATCGAAATCTGCCTGCGCTTCGGCAAGCATGTTCATCTCCTGATGCGCTTTTCCGCGCCAGTGGTAGGGTTCGGGTGAAGTTTCCTGCGCCTTGCTAATCGCTTTGCTGAATGCTGGAAGCGCAGATTCTACATCTTGCTCTTCCAGGTACATTTTTGCAAGTTCCAAATGCGCCTTATAGACATCATCATCCAGGCTCACAGCAGTTTTAATGTCATAAAAGGCCTCAGGCCTGTTATTTTTACCCTTTTGTGACAAGCCTCTATACAAATATGCAATGCTCGATTTTGGTTTGGTTTTTACTTTAGAATCAAAATACTGGTATGCTTCATCAAATTGATTATTAAGAAAAAGTTCAATGCCGTTTGAAAATGCAGCTTCTTCCTTTTCCGAAATGGTGCGGAGATCAGCATAATTTCTCAGGTAAAATATATAGCTAAAAAATAAGATAACGGCGAGCAGTTCGAGCATTGCGACGTAGATTGTATGTTGTCAAAATAATTAAATTATCGCTCCCATCCTTCCCCATATTCCTAATGTTCTTCAACAAAGCATAAGCGTTCTTAAAACCGGTTTTTTGCTATCGTCGATGCCGTTTGCTTCTATTTAATGCTTGCCGCCGTTGATAGCGCACTGCTTCACGTGGATCATTTCAAAAAATGGACTGGAAAGGTGTAGTCGGTCCGACTACACCTTTTCTTGCGTATATGTGATTTTAAACAGGCCGCTAACAACGGATCTATAATTTCTTCCAGTAATCATTTGCGGCGGCAATGGTCGCAAATTCCATAGCCACTATTTGTCCTATCGCAATCAGCATCCCGGCGTCTTCTGCGTACACCGGGCGAAGCCTTTCGCGTACGGCTGGATCAGGTTGCGTTGCCTTTATAATAAGTCTGGACATTTTTATCGCAAGATGGCGTCCTTCTTCCGCGGTTGCTGTAATTAGTGTGCCATTTGGCACTAGTTGTATTGGATCTGCCATTTTTAAATTTAGGTTTGTAAAGTAGTTGCTGTCAACTTGAAAAACTCTTTCTACAGTTGAACGACCGCGGAACGCTGCTCAGACAAGTTCCTGAAACATGGACATATCCAGCTTCCAAAGTATTGTCGCAATCCTTTCCGTGAAAGTCCACCGGCTGCTTTCGTATTTAAAGGTATCCTCATATCGGCCGCTTAATATTGCTTCACGAGGCTGCCCTGAAAGTGTTTTGTACAGCGTCCAATATGAATTTGCATGAGCTTTATCTCCGGATTCGTCAATTTCGATCATGATGTTCGTGATCTCATGGGTTGTTGAAGAACGGCCTTCTGGGGTTACTTGAATGATACTACCAGCAACCGCTTCAATCTCTTCTCGCCCGGTTGCCGTGATACCAGCCAGCTTAAAAACAGCGTTTTCAAAAATGCCACCGAGCTTTTGTATATCGGCATCATCATTGGCAAAGGCATAAGAAACGATCAAATTGGCGATTGCCTGTTCGCTGGATACATGCGTTTGCTTATTAATAGTTGTTTTCATCTCATTATTTGGTTTTCCTATCAGCCTATCTTTGTTACCCCAAGTAATCCGCCTCCTGTGGCATCAATAATCTGCCCGTTAACCCACCTTGAATCCTCAGAAGCAAGAAATGCGATAATGTCTCCAATATCTGAGGGCTCCCCAACTCTTCCATAAGTATTCTGTGATGCGGCCCATTCTTTAAGGCCTGGCTCGGCAAACCAACTACTCATGTCTGTGTTTGTAAAGCCTGGTGCAACTGCATTTACAGTGATATGACGCGAGCCCAGGTCCCAAGCCAGTGTCCGGGTCAAAGTACTAATGGCCCCCTTCGTGGCGGCATACATTGTTGCCATTGGACTTGCCATGTACGCTGCAGCAGAAGAAAGATTTATGATCCTTCCCCCGTCTTGCATTCTTTTTAAACCATGTTGAATAATGAATAAAGGGGCCTTGACATTTACAGCAAACAAGCGCTCGAAATCTTCTTCGACTACTTCATTAACTTTACCGTAAACCACTTCTCCGGCATTGTTTACCAAAATGTCCAGTTGGTCGGCCTGCTCATCGAACGCCTTCCAAAGAAGCTCAGCAGCGTGCGGTTGCGATAAATCGGATTGAATAACAAATGCAGATCCGCCTTGAGCCTGAATTGCTGATACTGTTTCAAGTGCCGCTTCCTTATTTTTTCCGTAATGTACAGCCACTCTTGCGCCATCTTGGGCAAGCCTTTCTGCGGTGTATTTTCCAATTCCACGACTTGCTCCGGTTACCAGGGCTGTTTTTCCTTTAAGATTCTTCATTTTTATCTTTGAGTTTTGATATATGACAATCAGCGTCGTCATTTAATCTAAGCAATCGCTATACCAATGATTAAATATTTGATATTCAACACTTTGTGATTTAAATATCTATTTTAATCTACTATATTTAGTAGAAGCGCGGACTTAGCTACGATATATAGTATGTCAGTTTGAAAAGGTATAAGTCGTATTAGTCAATCGGAAATTTTGTTCCGATAACATTTTCTGCGAAATCCCACAGGCTGGAAGCGTCCTGCTCACTTTGGGCGGCTTCACTGATTTGCGCTACAGCGGGATATCCATGCAATTCATTTTCTCCATCCGGGCCGTAATAACTGCCACCGATCAAGCCGGAAGATGTGGCAGCAAAAAGGGTAGGGAGGGCGCCTTGCCAGGCAGGCATCAATTCTTTAAAATGTTCCATCGCCGCGTTGTAATCCTTTTCTGACATATGCCTGGATAGATCGGTTTGCGTGACGCCGGGATGTGACGCTGCGGAGATGATATTGGCGCCAGCCTGAGTTAACCGTCGTTGCAGTTCTAATGCAAATTGAAGTACTGCGAGCTTACTGATGGCATATTCGCGATTTGCATCGTAGGATTTCTCAGACCTTAAATTTTCGAAATCAATCTGCTGAACCAATTTGTGCGCACCACTACTTAATGTCACAACGCGGGCTGCTGGCGCCTGTTTTAGCAAAGGATACAGGTGGGCTGTTAATGCAAAGTGACCAAGGAAGTTCACGCCAAACTGTAATTCACAACCGTCGGCAGTTTTGCTGGCCGGTGGTGTCATCACACCTGCATTATTGATCAGCAGGTCGAGCTGGCCATGCTTATCTTTAATTGAACGTGCAAATGCCTTTACACTCGAAAGACTTGCCAAGTCTAGCAGTCCTGTTTCCAATGTGCCCTTTCCACCTATGACTTCTATTCGTTTCAAAGCTTCTGCTGCTTTGCATTGATCCCTGGATGCAATGATGACGTGCGCGCCGGCTTGAAACAAGGCCAGGGCGGTTTCGTAACCAATGCCACTATTCGCACCCGTAACAAGGGCAATTTTCCCTGACTGGCCTGGAATGTCTTTTGATGTCCACATAATTTTCCTGTTTTTGCCTACAAATTTCCGGAATTACTGTTTCAGCTTAACTACGCAAACCAATCCGGAAAAGACAAAAATCAATCAGTGGAAAGTTGGCGAAATTGTTTGGGCTTAATACCGGTGTTGCGACGAAAAAATGCGGAAAAATGATTCGGTTCTTCAAAGCCAAGGCTCCATGAAATCTCATTGACAGGCCAAACCGTGCCTTTCAATAGGATTTTGGCTTCCTGTATGATCCGGCCAGCTATTAGGGTTGAGGTTGTGTTACCTGTTATCTCCTTTAAAGCTTTGTTGAGATGGTTGACGTGAATATTTAATTGATTTGCAAATGCGGTAGGCGAATTCAGTTTAATCCGTTGGCCTGTCACTTCAATGGGAAACTGGCGTTCCAGCAATTCTTTGAAAAGTTGGGTGATACGCTCAAATGCATTGGAACCAAGCATCGGTGCGCCAAATGCAGGTTGGAGTTTCTGCGCTTCATGGATCAAGCCAATCAGCATACTGCGCAGTAAATCATATTTAAAGAGGTACCCTCCATCAAGTTCCCGTTGCATTTTTATAAAGATCTCCTTGAAATGTTCGGCCCCGATAGCATCCAGTGGAACAATGCCTTGCCCGGAAGAATTGAAGATGGGATAGTTAGTAACGCTGCCTGCTCCATTGAAAAAATCCTCTGTAAAAATGCAGATTAAACCAGTTTGATTCGGATCCACTGGCTCCCAGAAGTAAGGGATTAGTGGATTGGTGAAGACCAATGCGCTTTCTGTTACCTCAAAGGTCTGGTCTGCATAGTGGATCTTACTATGCCCCGACACAAGGCTCACCTTATAATAGGACCGGCGCGTAAAGCTTACGGGTTTGCCACCGGAGACTTGCAGATCTTCAACTTTGATAATATTGAAATGTCCATTTGTATCTTTGGAGATCTCGCTGGGAGCCGAAGAGCTGCTATAAAATGATTGCAAGTCTAAGATTGGTTTCATAGTATCAAAAGTACAAGAATCAAAGAGCCAGACACAATTTTATTATGTTTATAATGCTTCATCGAACCATATTTAAACGAAGTGATCAACCCGCGTGTTAGCGTTATACAGGCACCGATCCATCAATTGCACCTGGCTATACAAACGTACTTATGAGTTTGTAAACAAGATGAATATAGAAACAAAGGATACATTGCATTCAGGAGCCTTCCTGTCTTGTACCGAAAAAAAGCAACTTGTTTTTGAACAGATTGTTCCAGAGCATCTGTTGGTGCATGTTTACGTAGGCAGGATTACTGTAAAAACAGCTGATAAGACTTATTATATTTCCAGTGGACAAACCGCATTGTTTGCACGTAACCAGCTAGCTAAATTCGAAAAAGAACCCGACGGACAAATTCCTTTTAACGCGTCAACCATCTTTTTTACACAAAATTTTTTACAGGCTTATTACAAGGATATGACGTTGGAAAAACGTAAGAAATCCGGTAACCCCCGCGTGGTATACATGCAAAAGCACGCTTTGCTGGATGATCTTTTTCATTCCGTTTCATTGTACGCGCGCCATAATGAAGCTTTTGTGCCCAATGAGTTGGCACTGCTAAAAGTAAAGGAGGCCGTTACCGTGTTAAGGGCACTCGATAAAAATGTCGATGATTTGCTTTTGGATTTTTCACGACCGCATAAAACTGACCTTGCAGATTTTATGCAAAGGAACTTCATGTTCAACATTCCCATCTCACGGTTTGCATATTTGACGGGAAGAAGCCTTGCTACCTTCAAACGGGATTTTCAAAACACATTTGGGACATCACCTCAAAAATGGCTGACGGAAACGCGGTTAAAGCAAGCCCATTTTCTGATTGCAGAAGACAGACAGAAACCTTCACAAGTGTATCTTGAAGTTGGTTTTGAAAACTTTTCACATTTTAGCTATGCATTCAGGCAACATTATGGCTACAGGCCTTCCTCAATTCTGAGCCTGTGAACACATAGTATTTGAGCCGGTGGGCAAATTCATGCTTAATTATCATCTTTAATTTTGCGGGTACAAAACAACAAGGTACAGGCAAAATGAGAAATAGAGTAGTATTGATTACGGGCGCTTCATCAGGCATGGGCAAAGAGACTGCCCGGCTCTTGGCAGCAAATGGTTACACTGTTTACGCCGCTGCCCGCAGGACAGGGCAAATGAAGGATCTGCAAGAAGCTGGCGTGAAGGTTCTTGCAATGGACGTGACTAATGATACTTCGATGAACAGTGGTGTGGACAGCATTATTGAGGCGGAAGGGAGCATCGACATTTTGATAAACAATGCCGGGTTTGGCTTGATGGGGTCTATTGAAGACGTTCCTTTGGAGAAGGCAAGAGATCAGATGGAGGTAAATGTTTTTGGTCTGGCCCGGCTAACCCAGCTTGTTTTGCCCCTTATGCGCAAGCAGCAATCCGGTAAAATCGTCAATATCACATCCACTTCCGGAAAAATGGCCAGCCCGCTTAGCGGATGGTATTCGGCCAGTAAATTTGCAGTTGAAGCATTAAGCGATAGCCTGAGGCTGGAAGTAAAACCTTTCGGAATTGATGTGATTATCATCGAACCAGGTGGGGTAAAATCAGAGTGGGGAGATATTGCTTTGAAGAGCTTGCACGATGTTTCGCTTGGAACAGCCTACGGCAAAATGGCAGCAAAAATTATTGAGTTTGCAGAAAAAGCGAAACCAAAAAATGCAGAACCTATCGTTATTGCCGAGCTTATTCTAAAATCCCTGACAGCTACAAAACCAAAAGCCAGATACTACGGTGGATATATGGCAGGCGTCATCCTTTTACTTAAAAAAATGCTAACTGACAGGCAATTCGACAGCTTGCTGATGGGGCAGATGAAGTGAGTGGTTGATATAGAAGAAATATTACCTATTCTTGTTTATTTTGCTGCATGAAAAAGACTCTTCCCGCAGACAACCTCCCTGTGAAAAACAATCATAGCATTTCCCTGAGCATATTGCAGCAGCAATTGGATGCTTATGAAAATGAAAAAAATATCCTGCTGGCTTTAAGCAATGATATCACCCGGGTCAGGGGTAAAAGTGATCTGATCGTGATCTTTTCCGAGCATATCAAAAGCCTGTTCTATTTTTCACACGTCAGCATCACACTAATCGATGAAAGTCAGCAGTATTACTCACCTTTCCTACTGGATCATCAGTCAATAGATCTGAAAAATCACCGTTCATACGGCCAGTTGGCAAATTCTAAATTCCCGCTTGACGAGCCGATCATTCAAAAGGTCGTTCAAGCAGGCACCCCAGTTACTTACTTTCTGGAAGATATCATTGCCATGCCAGGCATCCCTCCATTTTTGGTCCTAAACCATGAAGTTGGAATCAAGGAGGTTATGTTTATGCTGCTCAAAAACAAAGACAAACCTATTGGATTTATAAACATATATTCTGATAGGGCAGGGGTATTTACCCCAGAGTTTAAGAGTATTATCGCAGGCATTGCTCCACAATTATCTAATGCAGTCTCCAATATTATTGTCAACGAACAGGTCTCTAAAAGTGAGGGGGAAAAATCATTCTTGCTGAATTTTAGTCAGGATGTAGCTGCTGTCAGGACAAAAGACGACCTGGAAAATGCGATTTTCAGTGTTTTACAACGGGTTTTAAAAATCCGACTTGCCATGATCCGCATCATTGAAGACGATGGTGTTACACTGGCCCCCTATATGTATGATAAAGAGATGTTTGTAGGCAATGAGGAAGTCTTTAAGCAATTAGCCTCAAAAAATATAACCATTCAGGAACACCTTTCAGCAAAAGTGCTGGGCAGCAAAGAGCCCGTTATTTTCGATATACCCCAGGAAGAAAGGCAAGGCAATAGCGCCCAATACATTGCATTCTGGAAACGTTTTGGCCTGCAACATGCTTATGGGGCAGCGCTCAGGGTCGGAAACAAAGACATCGGAACGCTTTGGCTGCTGACCGACGAAGTGAACCTGACGATCCTGAAAGGCATTTGCGCGCAGATCTCCATTGCGATATCCAACATTCTGGCAAATGATAAAGTGCTTGCCTACAAGCAAATGCTGGAAGTGGAAAATGATCATCTTAAAGAACAGATCCGGACGATCTTCAACTATTCAGATATCATCGGCAGTGGCCCGGCCATGCAGCAGGTCTACCATTTGATGTCACTGGTTTCTGAGACAAATTCAACGGTGCTATTACTTGGGGAAACCGGTACGGGTAAGGAGCTTATCGCCCGGGCGGTCCATAACAGCTCGCCACGCAAAAACAAGTTGATGATCAAGGTTAATTGTGCTGCCCTGCCCGCTAACTTGATAGAAAGTGAATTGTTTGGCCATGAAAAGGGTGCTTTCACGGGCGCAGTCGAGCGTAGGATAGGTAAGTTTGAGCTAGCCAATAACAGCACATTATTTTTGGACGAGATTGGCGAGATGCCTCTGGAATCGCAGGTGAAGCTGCTTCGCGTCTTGCAGGAAAAGGAGCTGGAAAGGGTAGGAGGGAAAAATACGATCAAAGTGGATGTGCGCATCATTGCTGCTACGAACCGGGATTTGGAGCTGGAAGTCCGCGCAGGACGTTTTCGTTCAGACCTTTTTTACCGGCTGAATGTATTTCCTATTCATTTGCCGCCATTACGGGAGCGGCTCGAAGACATTGCGCCGCTGGCAACCTTTTTTGTGGGCCGTTACAGCAAGAATGCAGGAAGAAAGATCAACGCCATCTCCCCCAAAGTTTTCCAGGAGCTAAAAAGCTATTTGTGGCCGGGCAATGTGCGCGAGCTTGAACACCTTATCGAGCGCAGCGTACTGCTGTCAAGTGATTCTACCCTGCGAGAAATTTACCTTCCCAAAAGCCGTAGCGACATGAAGAACGATGCGGTCGATCTGAGTAAAAGAACCCTCGAAGAAGTCGAGCGGGCTTATATCATTGAAGTCATCAAGCGATGTAGCGGCAAAGTTGCAGGAGCGGGCGGCGCAGCCGAATATCTGGATCTTCCGGCTACCACGCTACATTCAAAGATTAAAAAATTGGGAATTGGAAAGGCTGATTACTTTTAATTAGGATTCAGGTACGTTTTTAATGTCTGTACAGCCTAGAAACAATCCTTGTTAAAAACTATCAGCTCAAACATCCTAAGATCGCCGAATTTGACAAAATAATAAGTCATAATAATCGGAGCGCATTTCACTTGAACACTGTATTAGTGAAAACCGCGCAATATTAGAATCAAAACGATCAATGCTATTTTCAACGAGAATGTCCTCATTTAAGTGGGAGGTAAAGGCCATTACAAATGCGATTTTCTTTTTAAATAGGTCCATAAAACCTTCTTTGGTTAGTTCATTTAAAAAGCGGTTCTTTTCTTTTAACTGGTCATATATCTTTCCTAAAATGGATCTGTCACTGCTTCCTACCGCATCCTTCAATCTACGTGCAGCAATTAGTATCTGATTATTCAACTCTCTGATTTCAGATCTAAAACCATATTTGACGTGTATTAAATAGATGGTTGATGAATCGAAGTACAATAAGTCACAAAGTTCTATTCCATCAACTATGATTGTATCTATGACGATAAAGTTTGTAAGGCCATTATATTGCATATTATAGGCACTTTCCCGCGAAATCTGTGTTTTATTCCACGGTATGTGCAAAATAGACTGAGGTGCCCTGTAAGTTGTCAATACGTGTTTTGTGTTAATTTTCAGGTCATCAATGAATGATGATCGTAGGTGGTACCATTTTGTATCAATGAGGAAAACAGACTTGTTTTTTATAGTAAATTCAGCCGAAATGTGAAAGAGAAATGATGATGAGACGCTGGTTTTGTTGTTTTTTATACATGTGACTCTTACGCCCTGTAAGAAAACCATCATGTTAAATTTGTCACTGTCGCCATACCTTTCAACAGCTCGCTTCAAAACGGTGTCATATATCTCAGTGCGATCTAATAGTATATCAAAGGTTACATACCCGCCTTTCGTAGTTTTTTCTTTCAATTTGTATTGATCTGCTTCATAGAATTTTTCAATGTTATTTGGATTACAAAAATCATGTTCAAACTTGGGTAAGTTTAGATTGTCTCTCTTGAATATCCCTGCCAAATCATTGTAAATACTTGTGATAAGCTCTGGTCGAAGGTTTTTCTCAATATCTTCTGTGTCTTGTATTTCCTTATAGGAACTTAGGTAATCAGATGCTGCTAGCTCAGATATGGTTCTTAGTTCTTTAATAATGTTGTGCAAAACATTAAAATCAACCTCCTTTTTGATCTTAAATCCTTTACCAACGAAAACCTGGATTCTTTCATTTCTTCTTGTTTTTACAAACTCAAAATGTAGTCGAGAAATCTCTTCACTAAGTCTTAAGTGAATTTCTTCCGGTATTTTTCCAAATTTGATGAAGTCGATTATCCGGTAATTATTTCTGAATTGCTCTTTAATCCCCGCGCGGTGTCCAGTAATTCCCCTCGATTTTATGGAAGCGAGTTCATCGGCTTCCGGTTTCATGATTCGAGCGTATGTGTTTAGGCCAAATACATGATCCATAAATGGTATGATTACCCTGAAAGCATGACCGCCCACTATACAGTAGAGTTCGCCATTGGTATCAGCAAAAAGTAGAAGGGACAATTGCTGTTGCGTAAAATCAGCAGTCCCTGTTAGTTCATTGGGTAGAAACGTTTTCCAGTCTGAGAGCGTCTCTTTTGTATTGAATAAATATAGGTAGTAGTTTACTTCTTCTTTTTC
Organism: Dyadobacter sp. CY351; assembly: GCF_021502625.1. Taxonomy (NCBI): domain Bacteria; kingdom Pseudomonadati; phylum Bacteroidota; class Cytophagia; order Cytophagales; family Spirosomataceae; genus Dyadobacter; species Dyadobacter sp. CY351. Next base: position 412,886 of record NZ_JAKFFU010000006.1, read on the forward strand.
GAAACATGTGAAATCCAGATCCTTCGGTACACCAAAAAATTCTGGCCGCTCATAGTATGTGCCAATAATTCTTCTCAGGATTGAATCAGTCGTTTTGCAGTCAGCTAATTTTCGATTTTTCTTATCGATGCGGTATATACTTGGATTGACATTCATTTGATTTTTGTAGAGAAGGTATAGACGAATGTTAAAGTAGTAAAAACAAACATTTAAAGAAATAGTGATTTACTTGAATTTTGACAAGGGACCTACTTAATCAGAAGAGGTTCTGATAGCCCTACTAGAGGTGTCAATTTGTCTACTTTAAACAGCTAATAATTGGTGCCTCGTTAATTTCTATGAAAATAGATATTCGTCAAACTGACACACTCTATTTCGCGTCCGTTCAAGTCAATATACTAAATATCGTATAACTTCAAGCCTTTAAAAATTCATAACCATCTGTTTATTAATGCTTTAAATGTTTGGCATAGCGATTGCAATATTAAAGCAATTCCAAATTATTTTAAACACCGGCTAAGCCCGGGATAAACAAACAAATTATGAAAATTGTAGTCATTGGCGGAAGCGGCCTGATCGGATCGAAATTAGTAAGCAGGCTGCAAGGTCTGGGACATGAAGTGATCTCGGCTTCCCCGGCATCTGGCGTGAACACAATAACCGGTGAAGGACTGGCGCAAGTGTTGACAGGTACTGATGTTGTCGTTGACGTTGCTAACTCCCCTTCATTTGAAGACAAGGCTGTTCTGGAATTCTTTCAAACTTCGGGCCGCAACCTGCTGGCTGCCGAAGCTGCCGCCGGTGTAAAACATCACGTGGCACTCTCGGTTGTGGGCACCCAGAAGCTCACCGAAAGCGGTTACTTCCGTGGTAAGATCGCACAGGAAAACCTGATTACTGCATCACCTGTCCCTTACACCATTGTGCATTCAACCCAGTTCTTCGAATTCTTAGGCGGCATCGCCCAATCGGGGTTTGACGGTCAAACGATCCATTTATCGCCTGCATATGTGCAGCCAATAGCCTCAGACGATGTTGCAGATGCTATGGTCGATGCCACATTAGGCAAGCCAGTCAACGGCATCATTGAAATCGCTGGCCCTGAGCGTGTGCGTCTGTCTAACTTGGTAGAACGTTATCTGATTGCTAGCAAGGATGATCGCAAGGTAACATCAGATACAAATGCCCGCTACTTCGGAGCAATACTGACCGATGACATGCTGGTGCCAACAACAAATCCACGCATCGGCAAGATTGACTTTGAGAATTGGTTCGCAAGCCAGCGCAAGCCCGTATAACCCATACGGTTCAATTGCTCCCATTAGATTTCCAGGCCTGTCGAAACGAAGATGACGGGTGTCAGCTCGCAGAGGATGCTGTAAAAGGGCGTGCACTTTCCACCCGTTCGTGCACAATCCAGCCCACGCCGGCACGGCCAGACCGTGAAGTGACCGGTCAGTAACGCGGCGATACGACAGGCAGCAGGAAACATTTTAACTTCAAAAACGAAATGACCATGCAGTACCAAAACAATCCTTTAAGAGCTGCGGGTATATCCCGACCAGGTTTATATGGCGGCTTTGAAAATCAGCAAGCGCTCGATGCACAGTATGACGTTGAAAATGCGGTTTCCAATTTCGCAGACTACATAGCGGATTACCAACAAAGCAGCCAGGACGCACGGACTAATTTAAAAAACCGCAAAGTGATCGCTTATGGCCCTACCCAAATGGAAAGGCTAACGATTTACCCTGCAATCGAGCCGGAAGCACCCGTAGTGATCTTTATTCATGGCGGCTACTGGAAAATGGGGACTGGCGACGACTATGATTTTATTGCAATGGGACCCAGCAAGGCAGGATTTACAGTGGTCGTAGTGACTTATGCATTGGCCCCGCTGGTTACGATTCCCGAAATGGTCCGGCAGGTACGCGCTGCTATCGCCTGGACGGCCAAGAACATTGGTGCTTTCAATGGTGAGCCATCAGGAATTTTTCTTGCAGGACATTCAGCCGGGGCGCATTTGGCGGCTATGTGCACTTCAACGGATTGGGCAGACTACGGTTTACCCCAAGATACCATCAAAGGTATCCTGGCTGTTAGTGGCCTTTATGATTTGCTTCCTGTATCGCAAACATTTGTTCAGGGATCACTGCGCATTTCAGCAGAACAAATCCTGTCATCGAGTCCTGCAAGGCAAATATATGCCAGTCATATTCCAATGACCATAGCCTGGGGCAGTCATGAAACGGCAGCATTTCAAAATCAATCTTCCGATTACCTGCAATCCTGGATCATGGCGGGCAACCAGGGCAAACCGCTAATTGTTGAAAACGCAAATCATTTTAGTATCCTGGAAAGTTTCAAAGATCCAGATGGCCTGATGACGGGCGCACTAATGGCACTCATGGACACTTATTTCCAATAACCCCTTAAACAGTAAATCATGAAAGATCAATGGCCACTGCTTTCCTATCAAAACGGCAAAGCCACCTACGAAACATTGCAATTGTGGACGCAGATTGTAGGAAAAATCAAGCTGGTTTGTGTCCCTTGGGTAAACCATTCCTGGAACATTACCTTGCACATCACACCTTCTGGGTTAACCACCCAGACTATTCCCTACCAAAACCAGCACTTTCAGATTGACTTCGATTTCAGGGTGCACCAGCTAATTATCACCACCAGCCAGGGAGAATACAAACAGTTTAGCCTGGAACGAATTTCTGTTGCAGGCTTTTACAAACAAATCTTCGGCCTTCTGAAAGAGTTGGACATCGAACTCACCATCAACCCGCTGCCTTCTGAGATCATGGGAGAATTGATCCCATTTGAAGAAGACCAGGTGCACCACACTTATGATCCTTTGCAGGCCAACTCGTTTCACCAGGCGTTGCTATGTATCCAGGATGTATATATGGTTTTTCGTACGGAGTTTAGCGGGAAAGCCAGTCCGGTGCATTTTTTCTGGGGCGGCTTTGATCTGGCACTTGCTTTCTTTTCTGGACGCAAAGCGCCCCGGCATCCAGGCAAGGTCCCAAACATGCCAGACTGGGTATTACAAGATGCATACAGCCGCGAGGTGAGCGACACCGGGTTTTGGACAGGAAGTGAGGCCTTGCCCCAGGCAGCCTTTTACTGTTACCTATATCCAGAACCGTTAGGTTATAAAACTGCACAGGTGCAGCCTTCCGAAGCTTATTATAGCCACGAATTATTAGAATTCATTTTGCCTTACCAGGCTGTACAAATGGCAGCAGATCCAAAGGAAAAGCTACTACAATTTTTAAGGAGCACTTATCAGGCAGGAGCAGCGCTGGCAAACTGGGACCCGCAGCTGTGGGACTATCAGGCCCGCACGCAAGAGCTCAGTCAGCAATAATTTAACATTTCTCACCTTTAACTTAATTCGAAAATGAACATTTTCCTACACATGATTGATCACCGCGAGGACGGGCAAAGCGAGCAGGTGACCCAACCGCACGATGTCGTACAGTATGAGCATCAGCACAATACCAATGAAGGCAGCGAATTTTTAGACGATGCCATCCGGATGCACGATCAGCTTCTTTCCGAATCCGAGTATTAAGGCTGAGAAACCAAAAAACACCCCGCAATAAACACAGCTGTCATGCACGCAGGCAAATCATACAAAGTCACCGAGTTTCTTTTTTGGACCAGAAGAAGCATTTACGCCCTGATCATTGTGGGCATTGTCCCGGTCGTTTTATACGAATATGCTGGTCTGAAATGGATCAACATCCCCTGGCCGATGGTGGCACTGCTGGGAACGGCCACAGCCTTCATCGTGGGTTTTAAAAATACACAAACCTACCACCGCGCGGCCGACGCGCAGCAGGTATGGACAACGATTATGAGCCTGAGCAGGGGCTGGGCACTGCTTTGCAGGGACTATTTTAATGATGAAGCTATTACAAAGGCGCTGGTTTACCGGCATCTGGCCTGGCTTACGGCCTTGCGTTATGAAATGAGGTCCCACCGTGTTTGGGAAACTACTCAAAAAAAGCACAATGCTGAATTTCAGAGGCATTACCGCATTCCGGAAAAGCTTTCACCATTAAGGCAAGAGCTGGAAAAATACCTGGACCAGCAAGAATTGGAACTTGTCCTTAAAAGCGCCAATCAAGCCACGCAGGTTATGGGCTTGCAAAGCAGGGCCTTGAAAGCGTATTGCGACCAAGAGCAATTCGGCCCGCTGCAATTCATGGAAATGGAGCGGGGCCTTAAAGAATTCCTGGTCCAGCAGGGGCAAAGCGAGCAGGTGAAAAATGCGCCTTATCCGCGCCAATATGCAATCATTAATACTTTTTTTGTCAGGCTTTTCTGTTTGCTGCTACCGTTTGGTATGCTTAAAGAGTTTGAAAAGCTCAATGAAATCACTGATGGTATGATGAAAGGCTACATGGTCTGGTTGGTTGTACCTTTTAGCATTCTGATCAGCTGGATGTACACATCTCTGGAACAAGTGGGGGAGAGCACTGAGAATCCTTTTGAAGGAAGTGCGAACGATGTACCCATCTCACACATTTGCCGCACCATTGAAATAGAGCTGAAAGAATTGCTTGGCCATCAGGTCCCGGCGACCCATCAGGCCAGGGAGCATATCATTCTTTAATTTACTTTTCGCCATTTCTAACTGTAACACGATGGAAACCAGCAGCACCCAACTAGCCACTACCGCCAGCGTCTTGTCAGCGCTCTTACCTAACATACCAGGCTTAAACGCTTCGGGTAAGCTGACAAGCCTGATCCCCATCTCATTTTTTGAGCGGCTTGGCATTCAGCCAACTTTTGAGCAGCAGCAGGATTTGTCCGATAAGACAAAAGGTGTGCTGGAAAACGATATCAGTCTTTGCAGATGGCGAGATTTCAGGCAAGACAGCGCTTTGATGGGTGATCTACAAAAGCTCTTTACAGATTATCAGATCGTTGCTTTCTCGGACTGGGCCAATGTACACAACGGTTCGGACCTGTGGTATGGCCTGCTTTCGGACGTGATCAAACCGCTGCGTAGAAAAGATTTTGACTTCATTTTTTATCTGGGAGATGCCTCCAAAAAGCTGTTCTTTGAAGTGGACGAGATATTGGATATCATAAGTGAATTCTCTTTATATGGCAGGGTTACATTCGCTCTGGACGAGGTAGAAGCCGCGAAATTGTGGGCATTATTGAACGGGGAAAATCCTGAGACGGTGCAGTTTGATTTCAATTCGCAGGGGGCCAGAAAGAAGTATTTCTCCTTATTTAATACAGTCAACATTGCGCACCTGATCATTTACTCGCAGCGGCAAGCGATGCTGTTTTCGCAAGGGGCACAATTTGAGATGCTAAGAAGGTCAGAGAATCATGACAGGCCTACACATGCCGAGAGGGGTAATTTTATCGATGGGTTCTGTCTTGGTTTATCCCAAAAGCTGGAAGTTTCTCAGTGTCTGGCACTGGGCATCATCGCCGCCGGTGCCAGCGCGGAAAGCGGATCAACTATAAGTCCCGAGCAGCTGGGTACGTACGCAAGCAAGTGGCTTAGCGAACTGCAATCCACAGAATAAGAAGTGCCTAAACAAAGTCAAAATGCATTCAGCCATTATGGAAACGGACAACACAATCAAAAAACACATCATTATCATTGGCGGCGGGTTTGCCGGGCTTAATCTGGCCAGAAAGCTCTTCAACAACAAGTTTTATCAGGTTACCCTCATTGATAAGAATAACTATAACTATTTCACTCCATTGCTTTACCAGGTGGCTACCAGCTTTCTGGAACCGTCAAGCATCAGCTACCCTTTTAGAAAAATTTTTAAACAAAAGGGGATTCATTTCAGAATGGCCACTGTGGAGCGGGTCAATCCGGAAAGTAGTAACGTGCTCTTAAATGACGGAACTACATTGAGCTACGATTACCTGGTTTTTGCAGCAGGCACTAAAACGAATTTTTTTGGTAATGAAAGTGTCCGCAAGAACGCATTTTCACTCAAGGGAATTGATGACGCGCTTTATATGCGCAATGAGCTGATCAAGCTGCTTGAAAAAGCATCACTGGAAACTAATCCCGACGAAAGGCATAAAATGCTTACCATCGTCATTGCCGGTGGTGGACCTACTGGTGTGGAGCTTGCCGGTATGCTTGCCGAGATGAAAGAATACATGCTGGGCATGGATTATCCTGAGCTTCAAAAAAGCATTGCAGAAATCCATGTTATTGATGGAGCGCCATTTTTGCTTGCCCCAATGAGCAATAAAACGCATCAGGAAGCATACCGGGCGCTTAGCCGTCTGGGTGTGCAAATTAGGCTGAATACGCAGGTGAGAAGTTTTGAAAATGATCAGGTGCACTTATCAGATGGCACCATCATTTATGCCAAAACGATGATCTGGGCGGCCGGCGTGATTGCCAATACATTTGATGGCATACAAACAGAAAGCCTTGGCAGGGGAAATAGGATGCTAACTGATGAAACGGGCCTTGTGAAAGGATATGACAACATCTTTGCAGTCGGTGACATAAGCATACAGTATACCGACAGCACATACCCCGCTGGCCACCCGCAACTTGCTCAGCCTGCCATTCAACAAGGCACATTACTGGCAAAAAACCTGATAGCAATGGCAAAAGGAAAGCCTATGAAAGCATTCAAATACTTTGACCGCGGGGATATGGCAATCATCGGCCGGAATCTGGCTTTTGCGGATCTCTTTAAACACAAACTCCACATCGGCGGATTGTTAGGACTGCTCAGCTGGCTTTTTATACATGTGATTTCGCTGGTCAATTACAACAACATGATCAAAACGCTTTATAACTGGGCAGTGGCATACATGACCCACGACCAGGTGCTACGGATGATCTTCCGTTCGGAAAACAGGGAAAGCCGTAGTTAAAAGCACCTTTTTTAGAATACCAAAACTGCACCATAATAAGCCGTGAGCCTTGTCTTCGACACAGGCTCACATAATTCCTCCCATATTTTTTACAATCCCAAACTGTTCTATTCAAATGAAAAAATTACAAACGTCCTCCATTGTCAAAACCATGGAAGCAGGGAATAATGAGTTTTCTGCAAGAAAAATTAGAAGCAAAAACTTTGACGGGTTGATGGATCCTATCATCGGTTTTGACCATTTCAAATTGACTAATGATGTTTTCGGTGCACATCCGCATGCTGGCATGTCGGCCATCAGTTATCTGTTTGATGACTCCGTAGTTTATCATAATCTCGACTCAATCGGAACCAACCGGCTGATTACGCCTGGGAGCATGATGTGGACCTGGGCTGGAAGCGGTGTGGTTCATACCGAGTTCCCGGTTCCTGCCGGAGGCCGGGTTCATGGGCTTCAACTATTCGTCAACATTGCTGCCCACAACAAGCAGCATGGCCCTCAAAGCGTCTATGTAGACCGCGAGCAGATCCCTGAAATGTCGGGCGACGGGGTCCGGGTGAAGGTTGTGAGTGGCAGTACGGCAGATGTATCGAGTCCCGTTGCCACGCCAGAACAGCTTGATTTTCTGGATGTTTTCTTGTCTTCCGGCAAAAGCTTCCAGCACATGCTTCACCCCGATTGGACAGCAACGATCTATGTCATTTCTGGCGGGCTTGATCTGCAAACCAGAGCTGGCAATTCCAAGCTGGTAGCCGGGGATGTCATTGCTATTGGACTTTCAAGCGAAAAGGAAACACTCACATTCAATGCAGCCGCTGATAGCCAGTTTATTTTCCTCAGTGGCCAGCCACTAAACGAGGAGATTTATTCGTCAGGCGCTATGGCAATGAGCTCACCAGCAGAACTGGGAAAAGCAATCTCGGACTTCGAAGAAGGAAAGATGGGCTTCATCACCATGGAAGAAGATGAATTAAAGGTCATTCTGCCAGTTTAAGACAATTGGCAACGCGCTAAATCCAATTGAGAACAAAAGTGAAAATCTTAAAAATTACGATCCTGAAAGAGCAGGATTCTCAAAAAGTGATGCAGCTGTTACAGGAACTTCAAAATAAAAAGCTCATCCAGATTCAGGATAACGAGTCAACTCCTTTGATACTAAGCCATGAGCAGATGGAGGAGATCATTGATGAATCAGAACTGGGTCCTTTTTACAGTGAAGAAGAAGCAAAGGCAATCCTTCATTTATAGCATCTACCTGCACAATAAGCTTTTACAATTAATAATCAAATCAATTTCAACAGTTAAACAAAACAAAAACATGAGCGAGTTCTTATTAGCAATCCACCGTGACATTACAAGCCAGGATGCAGTCCCGACAGCAGACCAAATGAAATCTGCCATTAAACCTTACCAGGACTGGATCGCAGGCATTGCAGCAAACGACCAACTTATCGGCACGCCCAAGCGCTGGGATTTAGGCGGCCGCGTCGTAAAACAGGATGACACAGTAACAGATGGACCTTATGCCGAAGTGAAGGAGTCAATCGGTGGATTATTTCTGATCAAAGCCCGAGACTACGAACAGGCAGTAGAAATTGCCAAAGGGTGCCCAATTATACAGTATGGGGCAGTTGTGGAAGTGCGCATGGCAATTCCACCGGTACAGTAAATTGTTGGCTGTCGCTTGAAAAAGGGGCAGCCAATCTTTTATAAGGCAAGTGAAATAATAGGTAATCCGATTAATAATTTTCAACTTAACAAATGCCATATTATGAAAATTCTGGTCATTGGTGGTACGGGGAACATAGGTTCAAAAGTGGTAAGCAAACTTAGTCAAATCGGGCATGAGGTAATTGCAGGCTCTCCGTCAACTGGTATCAACACTGTTACGGGGGAGGGGCTGTCAACAGCTTTAAAAGATTCTGACGTTGTTATTGACATTTCAAATTCGCCATCGCTTGATGAAATGGAGGCAATAGATTTTTTTCAAACCTCTGGCAGTAACCTTCTGGCTGCGGCAGTGGATGCTGGCGTAAAACACCATTTAGTATTGTCCATCGTTGGCGTAGGTGTGATCACCAGAGGCTACTTGGCGGCAAAGAAGGTACAGGAAGATCTGGTGATAAAATCAGGATTACCATATACCATAATCCGTAGTACCCAATTTTTCGAGTTCGTTTCGGTTATTGCTTCGGCCGCGCTGAAAGAAGGAAATGCATGTCTCCGACATTGCATTCCAGCCAATTGCAGCAGGGGATGTTACTGCATTGATATCAGAATTTGCTTTGGCGGACCCTCTAAATGCAATTATTGAAATAGCCGGTCCTGACCTTGGAACCATGAACGAGTTTGTTGCTAGGTACGAGAATCAAGCCAACGGAACTGATGGTTTAATTGTCAACCAAAACTCAGAATATTTCGGAGCTAAAATTCCTTCAAATGCACTAGTACCGCAAGGTGCTGCAAGACTAGGAACTATCACATTTGAAAAATGGCTTAGATCGCAACCTGGGAGATCATAGCATGAACCCGGCTCATATCAAGTTAGGATATGAGGCAATGCCTATCAATGGATAGGCTTTTCGCGATATGCATTATAGATACAGTTTATAAGGTTAGGAAGGAAAATTATTCGGTGGTATTTTCGAAATTATTCCAAGAGGCGAGGTTCACGCTATTTACTTAGAATAGAAGCTAAATTACGGCTTTTTAGTACAGGAAACAGAAATGGCCCCACCTTTAAATGTAACTTGCGAAGACGTATGCTACCCGTATTTATTGTCAACTGTTTAAAGGATTGTCATAATAAAGGCGGGTTCGGGAAATGAGCAAAGCCACTTCCTCTAGTGTCTTCAGAAATTATTCGGGGCCGCACACCTTTTCCAATAGTCAATCATCAATTTAATTATTGCCTTAATTTCATCGTATTCGCCTGGCTTAACGAAAAAGCCTTGTGCAGATGTGCTATATGCGTCAATAACGACCTGCTGGTTGATCGCTGTGGTAAAGTAAACGTAGGGAATGCACTTAAGGCTGAGCTCTGCATCAGTTTGTACCTTTCTTCTGAGCTCCAAACCATTTAACTGTGGCAGATTAATATCTGAAATAATAATGAAAGGCAGCTTTTTGCTGGTATAAAGAAAATCCAATGCCGATTGACCATCTGAGAAATACATCCTTTGATTAGAATACCCTAATTCGCCAAAAACTTCTTCCAATACGAACTGGTCGTCTGCATCATCTTCTATAATGATAATTGGGCCATTTTTATCCATCCGATAATTAGTTTAGTGTAAGCTCAATATTTACTTACATAGCTTGTCATTTCAAGTCAGTTACACATAAGATTACATTCCAACAAGTAGGTAAGTAGTCAACGCCTGGTTGCATATTGCGAAAAACATTGTGCCACCTACAATAACTTTCTGTACCTTATAAGAATAATTATTTGATGATGTGGCATTTACGCTCAACATCCTGCACCTAACCTAAACTTCTTAATGAATTCAATTGAACCAAATCACATTGTTGCCATCGGTGCATCGGCCGGGGGCCTTGATGAGCTGATTTCTTTTTTTGAAAACACACCTCTGGATGGTATTGCCTACGTTGTGGTCCAGCATTTATCCGCTGATTATGAAAGCAGGTTGGCAGAAGTCTTATCCAGGTACAGCAAGCTGACCATGGTACAGGCGGTAGAAGGGACGGGCATTGCGTCCAATTATGTATATGTAATCCCGGGAGATAAGTTTATGACCGTTAAAAGGGGGCATTTACATTTAAGCGATAAAACCGACGTGCGCGGTCCGCACATGACCATCAATACATTCTTATCTTCCCTCGCTGCCGACTACGGCCCAAAGGCGATTGGCGTCATCCTGTCCGGCCTGGGCTCTGATGGTAGTGATGGTGTAAAAGCAATTAAGAAGGCAGGCGGGATGGTGATTGCCAGAAACCCACAAACCACTGAATTCAACAGTATGCCTTCCAATGCAATCGCCACTGGAATGGTCGATTTCATCGTGGAGCCCGAGGCAATGCCCGGCACTATTGAAGAATATGTCAAGCGGGAAATTGAACTGCTAGCGGCCGGTATCTCTGATGGAGAAAATATGGCTGGTTTGATCGAGATCATAAGCCAGCAGCTTCCACTGGATTTTTCAGACTACAAGCAGTCGACTATTTTGCGCCGGATCAAAAGAAGGGCGGCTTATAACAACTTTGAACGCCTGGAAGCTTACCTGGAATTTGCCAAAGGTTCCCCTGATGAAATTGAAGCGCTTGCCAAAGATTTTCTTATTAGCGTGACTGCTTTTTTCAGGGATACCGAAGCATTTAGTGCGCTGGAAAAACGGGTACTGCCTTCTATCATTAAAAGCCTTTCTACTGGCCAGGAAATCCGGATATGGGTTACTGGTTGTGCGACGGGCGAAGAAGCTTACTCGATGGCTATCCTGGTGCGAGAGCTTTTGGGGGAAAAGATCCAGGAACAGCAGGTGAAAATCTTTGCTACCGATATTGATACTGCTGCCCTGGACCATGCCGGTAAAGGCATTTACGCTGCTGCCATAGTGTCCAAAATGCCGCAATCCTACCTGGAAAAATACTTTATACAGGAGGGGGAGGATTATAAGGTAACGGTTGCCTTGCGTAAAATGGTTATCTTTTCCAGACATGACCTGGTGAAAAATCCGCCCTACTGCAACATGCATCTGATCAGCTGCCGCAACCTGCTGATTTACATGACCCCGATCTTACAACAAAAAATCTATCACATGCTCCTCTTTGGGCTAAAACCCGAGGGATACCTGTTTCTAGGATCCAGTGAGAACCCCTCGCCGATATTAAAGAGCATGAAAGTCATTGATAAAAATGCAAAGATCTACCAGAAACTGGATGCTACCCCATCCGTAAACTTTGAAACGTTTACCCTGCCGGAATATACCTACCACAAACCGGCCAGCTTAGGGGTTGCTCAACCAGAAACCAATAAAGCGCCCGACCGCACCTTGGATGGGGCAATCCATGAAACCATCCTTAATGAAGAGCAGCGCCTGCTTGTCTGTATTGATGAAAACAACAGGGTGCTTAAATCCTACGGCCCAACCGGAAGGTTCCTTACCCAAAAGATTTTAACGTCAGATCTGACCGAACTTCTACCGGGCCCTCTTAATATTGCTTTCAAGACATCCTGCAAAAATGTCATCGAAACCCATAAAAGAACAGTAGTCACAGGGATACAGATCCAGCACTTCCAAGAGACAATCAAGGTAAACTTGTCGGTTAGCCCGATGGTCCTTAAAGGCCGGCCTAATGGGTTCTTAGTTGTACAGTTTAGCGAAGATCAAGGTTCCGGCCAGCCAGCAGATGCAATGCAGTTTGACGAGAAGCTCTATCTAGACGATTATACCAAGTTTTTGGAGCAGGAAAACAAAGACCAGAAAGAGCAACTGGCTGCTGCCACCGAAAAACTGTTTGCACTCAACGAGAATATGCAGTCCTTTAATGAGGAGCTGCTATCGGCCAATGAGGAGATGCAGAGCAGCAATGAGGAAATGCAGTCCGTCAATGAAGAGCTGCACACGATCAATGCGGATTACCAGTTAAAGAACCGCGAGCTCTTAGAGCTTAACGATGATCTGAACAATTATTTTAAAAGCAATATCAATGGCCAGCTCTTTATCAGCTCAGATCTTCGCCTGATGCGATTTTCGCCTGGGACCGTCCGGCATATCAACTTGGTTGAAAGCGACATAGGACGGCCAATCAGTAACATTTCAACCAATTTCAGGTTTGAAACCCTTTCTGATGACATAACAGATGTCCTGGACAAGGGTTATCCTATAATCCGGGAAGTCCAGGCCAATGATGGCAAGTGGTACCAGGTTATGACCATGCCATATATCCAGCAGCTTGGCAATAAAAGAACGGGTGCCATCATTACTTTCAACGATATTACCAGCCTGAAAGAAATACAACACCAGCTGGACAAAAAGAATGAAATCCTGACCCGCATAAACGGCGACCTGGACAATTTTGTACATACGGCATCTCATGACCTGCTAGGGCCGCTCAGTAATATAGGTATTAGTATCGGCCTGTTAACTGAAATGCGGGCAGACGATGTAGAACTGAAACCGATTTTAAACATTATTGACAATTCAGTGAAGAAGTTCGGGGCCCTGGTCAGGGACATCGGCACAGTAGCCAGAGTTGAAGACGGAGCCATTTTGACTGAGATGGTTGATATGAATGAAATTTTGGAAAGCATCCTTTGGAGCCTTGGCGACAAGATCAGGCAGACTGGCGCAGTGATTACCAGTGATTTGAAAGTACCTCAAATACTTTTTTCCAAAAAGAACCTAAGGAGCATCTTGTTCAATCTGGTATCGAATGCGATCAAGTACCGATCAGAGGATACACCTGTTGTCACCATCCAAACTTCGAGTGTAGGTGAATTCACTGCCCTGACAGTCCAGGATAATGGGACTGGCATGGCCGAAGGCGACATTGATAAAATCTTTCATAAGTACCACAGGCTCCAAACTGATCATGAAGGGCAGGGGATCGGGCTTTATCTGGCTAAAAAAATAATCGATGCTGCTGGTGGCAGTATCCGGGTGGAAAGTACGCCCGGTACAGGCAGCAAATTTGTGATCTATTTCCCGGTAGCCGGGCTGCAATAATAAACAGCTGTTGCGTGCTACGGTTTGCCAAGATCATCCACGCTCTATCACCAAATTACTATGGCAAAAAACAAACCGGTCCCATCAGGAAAAGTTATAGTCATCGGCACGTCTGCCGGTGGCCTCAATGCACTGAAAACATTAGTCAGCCAGCTGCAAGAAGATTTTCCGGCACCTATATTGGTTGTCCAGCATATTTCAGCTGATGCGACGGGTAGCGTTCTTTTGGACATGCTAAACAAGCAAACCAACATCCACTGTCAACATGCTGTAAATGGCGAAAGCCTTCAAAACGGGCATTTGTACCTGGCACCTTCTGATCATCATTTAATGATTGGTGATGACCACAAAATCCTGGTAACCAAGGGCGCGCAGGAAAACCGCTCCCGGCCTGCCATTGATCCCTTGTTCCGCTCAGCAGCAGTTGTTTTTGGCAGCAATGTGATTGGAATGTTGCTCACGGGTTACCTGGATGATGGTACAGCCGGAATGATTGCTATCAAACGGTGTGGCGGGACCTGCATAGTTCAAGATCCGGCAGATGCAGAGTATCCTGATATGCCTGCTAATGCTATCAAACAGGTTGAAGTTGATTTTTGTTTACCCCTTCTGGAAATGGGCGGTTTGCTGTATCAGCTCCTGGCAGCAAAACCGGAAAAAAGCGGGCCCATCCCAAAGGATATATTGACTGAAGCAAAAATTGCCAAACGCGTGTTAAGCGATTTGCCTGCTGTCAATTCCCTGGGAGATCAGGTGCCTTTCAATTGCCCCGGCTGCGGCGGTGTGCTATGGAAAGTGGACAAGGGCCCCCTGACGCGCTACCGCTGTCATACCGGTCATGCCTACACGGCGCAGACTTTGATTGCCGAGCAAACCTTGAAGATCGAAGAGACGATGTGGACGGCGCTCCGGATGTTTGAAGAAAGAAGGAACCTTTTGACCACTTTTGCAAAAGAGCAAACCGGGGCAATCAAGAAGTCGGCGCTCGAACGGGCAGAGCTTTCCCAGGTGCACATTGACCGGATTAAGGCGATCCTCCTTGCTGATGACAAGGGGACTGCTCAGGATACACCCACTTAATGCACGTTCTTCAGTAATTAATTAAGATCAGACAAATAACCAGTTATGAATAAAAAAGGACCTATTATAATCATAGAAGATGACATGGACGACCAGGATATCCTGTCTGAAATTTTCAAAGAACTGAATTACAAGAATGAACTGTTTTTTTTCGGAGACGGTGTACAAGCATTGGATTACTTGACACACATAGATATTGAACCTTTTCTTGTTCTTTCTGACATCAACATGCCAAAATTAAATGGGATGGAACTGTATGAAAAAATTCATAACAACGAAGATTTGAGACTCAAATCAATCCCATATCTTTTCTTTTCTACAAGTGCTGAGCAAAAGCATGTGATCGATGCGTATTCAAGGTCTATTCAAGGATTTTTTATTAAACCAGGTAATTACGATAGATTAAAAGAAATGATAGTAAAGATTGTGGAGTACTGGCAAGAATGTGAATCACCAAAATATATCAAAAATGCTCAGTAATAAGAGAATGTAGGGAAGGCACTGGGCTCCGTTTGCAGGTTAGATGAAAGACATAGAGTAATGACTGCAAAGCTCGCAAAACCAGGTAAAGAGCAAGGCTAGGCCTTTGGCCAGTACAAATGGAAGAAGAATAAGATGGCGCCGAGAAAAAAACGCTGCCCAAAATACAATTAAATGAAAATTTGCCAAGTCAACATAAGGCAGAAATTGAAAGGATTGGTTCGAAGCATTTCATATCTGGGTTTGGCAAAGACAAAATCACCAGCCAAAAATCAAGCAGAATTTGCGCTTGAAGCGTGTTACTGCGCAGCTTTTAACGGAGCTTCAAGCCAGTCTAAATGAGGTAAAAGACTTTTTGAAGGCATGTGTTTAGATGGATATTACAATGAAAACAATGAATGGCAACGAATGGCTACCAGGAGATACCGGGACTGAAATACAGAATTTTTGGAAAGAATTTAAAGTAAACCCTACTGCGATGGCCGGCCTGCAATCACTTATGGATTTGCAACCAGCTATTAAAAATGGCTCACACTATTGGCGGCCGAGTTCTGAGAACGGGACAACATTCACCAACTCAAACAGTAATATTAGTGGTGTAGAAAAGATTTTTGCTTGGTCAAAGATTTTAAATGGGCAAGAAATCCTATGTGCTATAAACCTGGATCAGCATAAACAGGCAATAGTATATGTAACCATAGATAAAGACTTGTATGCACCAGATGAAAATTTATACCTTTTATTTGGTCCCCAACAAATCCCGGCCGAGTTAAATGTTGAAGACAGGAATGGTAAATCAGTCCGGTTGACGCTGCCAGCTCGTTCACTGATTATTTATGGTAAGGCCCCAATACTCCGGTAACTTTTTCCAAATGGCAATTAAAAGCACCAGGCTTTTAGTGGTTAAAACCTTCCAAAAGAAATATTAACTCCAACAATTTAAAAGGGGGCTCAGCATCCTGGATTAACTGATATTTGGTGTGCAGTGCCACCTTGTCCTTGATAGATAGATCCAAATGTGGTCTGAATTGGGGTAAAGGTTGTTACAAGTATGGCTTGTTTCCCGTGTCAAGTGTAGCACAAATATGGTCCAAACATCCCATCGGTGAGCAACTTAAATTAGTTTAAAAGTGCTCCAATCTCTCGCGCAGCTTTCTTGCTGCCGTGTCTGGGAAATCAATAAAAGTTTGATGTAAGAAGCGCTGATGGATCGATAATTGCTAGGCAAGGCTCCATTCACCATATCCGGCACTAATTATTACTTTATGACATTTATAGACAACGTATTACAAACCCCATCATATGTTGGTCTGATAAAGCGGGCGAGGTAATCAGACCAGGGGCAAGTCAGATCTTCGAAGAGTTTTTTAGCTTGCCTTTATTTGCCGCAGCATTGATCAGTTTGATCATTTTGGGGACGCGTGGCACGAGCTGGCAACATATTTACTGATCGCACCGAAGATTGGCACAGAAGGAGAAGGCCTTCACTGCTGGCAGCTTTGGCAACTGTATTGCGGTCAGTTGCCGGCGTGATTGACAAAGAATAAATAATCGCATTCAATACACTAAAAACAGATTTAGATATGGACAACAATAAGGTAAAACAAATACATGATTATGGCCAGAGCATCTGGCTTGATTTCATAGACCGCAAAATCATTTTCTCGGGAGAATTAAAGAAATTGATTGAAGAAGACGGTGTGCGTGGTGTGACATCCAACCCGGCTATTTTTGAAAAGGCCATCAGCAGCAGTTCCGATTACGATCAGGACATTGCCCGCCTGACTAATGAAGGTCTGAGTACGGATGAAGTATTTTTTGGACTGGCCGTGTCTGATATCAAACTAGCATGCGATGTGCTGGCACCTGTATACAATCAAGAAGACGTGGTTGGCGCTGATGGCTATGTAAGCCTGGAAGTGTCCCCGTTCCTGGCACGTGATACCCAGGCTACCATCAAGCAGGCGCGCGAGCTCTGGGAGCAGGTTGATAAGGACAATGTAATGATTAAAATCCCTGGAACCCAGGCGGGCATTATTGCCATCGAGACAGCAATCAGTGAGGGAATTAATGTGAATGTTACCTTGCTTTTCAGCCTTAAACGTTATGAAGCAGTCGTGGAAGCATATATTTCAGGACTGGAAAAAAGGGAAAAACAAGGACTGCTCATTAACCATGTTTCTTCTGTTGCCAGCTTCTTTTTGAGCCGGATTGACATTTTGGTAGACCCGTTTTTAGACAAGAATGGGCTGGGTGATCTGCGCGGGCAAGTTGCCATCGCATCTGCAAAAACGGCTTACCAGATATATAAAAGACTGTTCAGCTCTGAGCGCTGGAAGAAGCTATCTGAAAAAGGTGCAGTACCGCAGCGGTTGCTGTGGGCGAGTACCAGTAGTAAGGATCCTGCTTTCAAAGACACCCGGTATGTGGAAGCACTCATTGGACCAGACACGGTCAACACCATTCCGCTGCAAACGCTGGAAGCATTCCGGGACCACGGAGATCCGGCAAGCCGCCTGGAAGAAGACCTGGACAGCGCAGCATCTATTTTGGAAAAAATAAAGGCCGGAGGGATTGATATGGAAGCTGTGGCTGTCCAGCTCGAAAATGAGGGAATAGACAAGTTCACCGAGCCTTTTCAGAAACTGCTGGATGCGATTGAAAAGCAGAAAGAACAAGCCGGAGTGTAATCTAATGCTATACCCGTCATAATATGCCTGCTCATTTCTGAATGTCCGGTGATCATCAGGCATATTTATACAATCGCATCCTAAATCTGTGTTCCAAAATGTTTCAGACTAACAATAGGGGCCTCTAAAACAACCATTAGTGTTAGGTTTAGCGGTAAGACAATCCAAATTCAGCAGCGGTCTTCTTTACAGTCCAGCATTGTCTGGGTAATGGGCGTGGCAGATCTTAGGAAACAAATGGTGCTCTACCTAATTGTTTTACCCACCGATTCCAGCTTAGCCATTTATTATTAGCGATTAAAAATTGACTGTTGTTTCTAGCTAGTATGTGGCCCAATCCTTTGGTATAATACCATTACCGCCAGGCAGTGGACGAGTCGCAAAGTATGATGTCCAACTTAACCAGACCATGTAAAGCCGATTACGAATCTGGTGGGTATGTAGGCTTCCCATTTTTAGAGCGGCGACGATTTAGATTTTATTGTTGATTGTAATAGTTAACTCTTCTTTTTTCACGGCATTTTCTTTCAGCAGTCTGCACTTTTGATTTGGGGTCAGTCCCTTCA